>JAKAYM010000143.1 GCA_021826795.1 Thermoplasmata archaeon | reverse complement strand
TCCGATCTATTATTAATCAGTCATTTTCTGGGACTTCATTTTTTGCTGAAAGCGCAACCTTGTTTTTCGTTATATAATACAACCCTACGTAGATTAATGCTGCAATCAAAGAACCGAATACCTGTTGCGGGAAGTAAGCGAACATTGGATCTAACATGCCCAGACCAAAAAAGTTTATCAGTATTCCTATGACTGTTGCAAATACAGCATTAAAATTAAAGTTGCCTGAAAATGTTTTCGGAATGTTATAAAAATCATTCAATTTGGCATTTTTTCTGAGATTTAGATACCAGTCAGCGATGAGTATAAATGTGTACGGAAATAATAGGTCAGCAACTAAATTCAGGAAAGTCTCAATATGACTTAATATTCCTGCTATTGCTAATATTATACCAAACACGCCCAATACTATTGTTGAAATTGGCTGAGCCCATTTCTCTTTCTGCTTACTTTTGAATCCCGATTGAACACCTGCCAGAAGATCTACAGTAGAAGGATATAAATTCATAGCATTAGTATGTATTACAGCTAATGATGCACCGAATGCAGCAACACCTAATAATAATATTAATGCGGTGCTTTTTACCGGGAACGAGATTGCCGCAATATTCCAATTACCGGCATAAATGTTGGATGCGTATCCTATTACTCCCATCAAAAATACAGGGACAGTGATTCCGATTGGAGCAGCTATAAAGTAGGCAATCTTAGTCCATTTTTTCTCTTTTTTGGACTCAGGCTTAGCAAATCTTGTGGCAGTAGATATTTTATATGTCCAGGAGAGTAATGAAAATGCAAGGATAGTATTTATATCGACACCCCAATTGATGGGAATAGTTTGAGTTGTTAATACTGCAAAGTTTACCTTGAACAGTGTTATCAAATAATATGTAAGTATTGCGTAAACTACTATAAGAAGCACAGACGTATATCTATAAAAATATTCAAGCCATTTTAACCCGAACATAACCAGTATAATTTGGAGTATGCCGATGACTATAAACCATATGATGGGACTGGAATGTGTGAGTAAAGCCAGGATTTCGCCACCGGTCGCATCATTAACCCCGAACCAGCCCAGGTTTACAAAAGTATACAGCAAAGATAACCCATTTGAGGTAAAGTATCCATACGTTTTTCTTGATACAACCAGAGCAGAAATTGGCATCTGCCTTCCCATGTTAGAAAAAAGCCCGGCTGGCACAATTCCGATAATTAGGGCAATACTAATAACTGCTAGCATATTCCATAAACCGGTACCTGCTAGTAACAATCCAACCAAAGGCGTCGTTGCGGAAGCACTTGCCATTGCCCAGAAATTAAAAATTTTACCAGGGCGATGGGTTCTGCTTTCTTTTGGAATCGGATTTACCCCGATAACCTCCAAATGTTTATCGGTAACCTGCGAGTCAAATATGTCCTCATTCATATTAATTCACTTAAAATTGTACATTTTTCTTGTATATTAACTTATCTATATGATAATTGACAAATTTACTATTAATAGAATTATAATATCTATATTTTTTTCATTAATATCTTGTTTAGCAAAAGAACGGTAAACCTTTATTAAGATTGAGCTTTACAACTATACAATTCTTAACATCAGTGATTATTCTCTAGATGTATCTATATGGAATCACTGGAAATATAACAAAAATTTAAATTAAAGTGCTATATTTCCTATTTATTTAACTTTCATTAACTGTTCCCATCCAAAGTTTATCTGATAATAGGAATCTAATTGTTCGAAATATAGAAATGGAGAAACAATGCAAATTTTATAATTCATGTATTTTCTGTATACCTGATTTTTCAATCTAGCCGGTAAAACAGGGTTAAATCTTCTATCATACTGCTCAAAACAGTAATTGTATTGCTCCTCTCTACTCTTTCTATTGCGGAAATACTATTAATTATTCTTTCTAAATCTTTTCTTCCCCTGGACTTTATTACAGCCATGAAATCATAGTCACCGAGGATATAATAAAGAGAACATATTCCTTCTATTTTGGAAATCTGTTTCCCAATTTCCTCTGCATAACCAGGCCCATATCTTGCTTTTATCATAGAAATCGCAGTTGAAGTCTCCGGTAACATATCTTCATTTAACTCTGGAATAAATCCCTTGATTATATGGTCTTCCTCCATCTTTTTAATCCTTTTTTGTACGGATGACTTTGAGATACTTACTGTATCTGCAATTGTTTGAAGATTGTTAGTTTTCAGGTTCAACATACTCCTTAAAATATCGAAGTCTTTCTTATCCATAATACATTATAACAAATATGAATATATTAATTATCTATGTGTGTTAATGAAATATAACTGTTGAAACATAATATCTTATTATTATATATCTCCGATATTATATATCATTATTATAGATATTTTCGATATTTAATTTATATCCATATCATAATTCTTATATATATGATATAGTTATAATATTGATAATGATGAAATCCGGTATGGAAAATGTCAACAGCACAACAGAAAACACATTCGTAACATGGAGCAGGCAAAGGGACTGGAACCCATTGAAAATAGTATCGGCTGAAGGATGCTATTTCCAGGATTCCAATGGAAAAAATTATCTGGACATGTCTTCCCAGTTAATGTGTTCCAATCTTGGTCACGGAAACAAAAAAGTTATTGAAGCAATTAAAAAACAGGCAGACAAACTGGCGTATATTGCCCCATCATTTGATACAGATATACGTGAAGAAGTGTCACAGAAACTGAAATCAGTTCTTCCTGATAACTTGACAAAATATTTCTACGGAACTTCTGGGACTGAGGCAAACGAGGCGGCAATCAAAATAGCCAGAATGTATAATTCCGATAAGAAAAAGAATAAAATAATATCTTTTTACAACTCTTACCATGGCTCTACACTGGGAAGCCTTCAGCTCACGGGTGATTTCAGAAGAAAGCTTGTCGACAGTTATGAAAATGCTCCCGGATTTCTGAGAGTTGCACCACAGTTTTGCTACCATTGCCCTTTTGGGCTCAAATACCCTGAATGTAATCTTGCATGTGCCGATAATTTAGAATATACAATAAAGCAGGAAGGGAACGTTGCGGCTGTAATATTTGAACCTGTAACTGGAACTAATGGTGTAGTTGTACCTCCTGAGGGATTTGTCAAAAGAATCAGAGAAATTACAGAAGAAAATGATGTTCTCTTAATTGCTGATGAAGTTATGACAGGATTCTGCCGTACTGGAGAATGGTTTGCTGTTGATCACTGGAAGGTAAAGCCTGATATTCTTACTGCAGCAAAAGGGATAACCGCAGCTTATGTGCCCCTATCCCTGACAGCTGTGGACAAGAAGATATCTGATTACTTTGATGACAACATTTTTGCCCATGGGCATACTTATGAAGCTCATCCATTAATGCTGTCTGCTGCTTCTGCTGCTATAGACGAGTATAAGGACTATGTGCTGGAAAATGTGAGGAAACAGGCACCTTATTTTGCCAAAAGATTACAGGAATTAAAGGACAAGCATCCCTCTGTAGGTGATGTTAGAAGTATCGGGCTTTTCGGTGGAGTAGAACTTAACAAGGACCGTGAAAAGAGGATACCATTCAACACCGCAGACGACAAAATCGCTGGAAGTCCACTGATGGTTTCCAGAATTGCGAAGTATGCTATGGACCATGGTGTGTACATAAGCACATGGATTTCGCATTTTATTATCGCTCCACCACTGATTGTAAATAGAGAAGAAATGGAGCAGGGCTTCAATATTATAGACCAGGCCCTGGAAATATCTGATAAGGAGGTTATGAAATGAAAACAGAAAAGATGGAATATGATGTATATAATTACATCAATGGAAAAAAAGAGACAAATACTGGAGATAGTGAATTTGATGTATATAACCCGGCATTCGGAAAGAAGATAGCCACGGTTTATGATACTGAAAAAGAAAATGTTGATAAAGCGGCTGAGCAGGCATACAGTGCCTTCTTAAAATGGTCGAAAGTACCGATTACAGACAGGATCAAGTATTTATTTAAACTTGAAAACCTCATGCGGGAAAATGCTGATGAACTGGCCAGAATGGTTACTATAGAGCATGGAAAAACGTTCAAGGAATCACAGGGCGAAGTAATGAGAGCCATAGAAAATGTCGAGGCAGCATGTTCTTCAACTTATAATATTATGGGAAGAAATAGCAAAAACATCGCCGGTGGCATTGATGAAGAACTTTTCAGGGTACCCATGGGAGTTTTTGCAGCCATTGCACCCTTTAATTTTCCCATAATGGTGGCTTTCTGGTTTATCCCATATGCTGTCGGCCTGGGAAATACCATAATTGTTAAGCCATCGGAGAAAACTCCCCTTACACTGCAGAAAACCATAGACCTATTCAATCAGGCTGGTTTCCCGCCGGGAGTAATCAATATAGTTAATGGCTCTGTCAATACAGTGAACGCAATACTGAATAATAAAAAAATATCAGGCGTTAGTTTTGTCGGTTCTACAGGAGCTGCCAGATATATCGTATCCACCGCAGCCAATAATCATAAACGTGCGCAGGCCGGTGCATCTGCAAAAAATTATGAACTGGTAATGCCAGATGCTGATCTGGATAGAGTGGTGCCTCACCTTATCTCATCTTTTTATGGGAATGCAGGTGAACGTTGCCTTGCAGGGTCAGTATTAGTAACTTTGCCGGAAAATCATAAAAAACTTGTAGATAAATTCAAAATTGAAGCGGAAAAGCTTAAATTAGGTTATGGTTTGGACGATAAT
>JAKAYM010000015.1 GCA_021826795.1 Thermoplasmata archaeon | reverse complement strand
CAAAAGCAGAACGGACCAATTTTATTTTATATTTACTCTTCCTCCAGAAATCTGGAAAGGTAGAGCTTTACCAGGAAGAGCCAATGGGAAATGTTCAGGTTACAAAATTATTTTAGGTACCGTCAATAACACCATCTTCTGTAAGGGTTATAACGGCTTCGCCTTCCGGTAAATAGGGAGAATCGATAAGCCTTGCAATCCGTTTTCCGGCCTTTGCCTTTCTAAGGTATATCCTGAACGTTGCAGTATGGCCTACAATGTTACCACCGATTGGCGTCATGGGATCTCCGAAAAATACAGCAGGATTTGCAGATACCTGGTTTGTTACTGCTATCACTGCATTGTATATTGTTCCGAATTTCAATAGATCATGCATATGTTTGTTCAATAGCTGCTGCCTCTCCGCAAGTGATCCCCTTCCCACGTATTCAGAACGGAAATGTGATGTGAGTGAGTCCACTATGAGCAACTTTATGGGAAATTCCTTGGCAATTTCTGCTGCCTTCTCAGCAAGAAGTATCTGGTGATGTGCATTGTATGCTCTGGCCACATGTATTCTTTTCAGTGTTTCCTCTGGATCAAGGTTCCTTGCCCTTGCCATCTGGATAACTCTCTCGGGCCTGAATGTATTTTCTGTATCTATTATGAGTACATCAGAATCTAATCCACCCTGTTCCCTCGGTATTGTTGCATTGACTGCTAACTGAAGCATTATCTGTGTTTTTCCTGATCCGAATTCACCGAAAAATTCTGTAATGGACTGTGTTTCAAGTCCGCCGCCTATAAGGGTATCCAGACCCTGAGCACCTGTTGATAATTTTAAAACCTCCTTTCTCCTCTGCAAAATTTCCTCGCCGGTTTCGAAATTGCCAACGTCTGCGTATTTCCTTGCTGCGGCAATAATTTTGACTGCGGCGCCCTCGGCAATCCCGCTCATATCTGCCAGATCTTTTGGAGATGCCACTGCAATCTGCATAATATCGTCATATCCATTTTCCCTGAGCTTATCAGCGGTGGCTTCTCCCACGCCGGGTAAATCTTCGATTGTCAGATTCTTCTTCTCAGGTTCTTCTATATCATCAATCTTTTTTTCTTTAACCATTTTATTATTCAACTCCTTTTATATCCAGTGAGGCATCCGTTTTATTCACCGATGATTTCTGATCCACGCCGAACATTGCACGTATAGCATCTATATTTTCAGGTATAACATCACTTTCCTGGTGAACTGCCTGGATGTAATGTAGTCTGTTCTTATAAATATTTATGCTTTCTTTCCATACTGCAATTTCATACAGATCTGATCTGTTCCTCGAAAGCTCTCTTGCATAGTCCATAACCTGTGCTGTTGAGTTTATTTTTTCTCCGCTGTTCAGCACTATTATCCTCCGTTTCTTTCCAAGCGCATTCAAAATATCAGGCATTTTGGGCTCTGAGGAAAGTTCAAGATTTATTACATGGACATGCATCAATGTGGTAGGAACCTTGACTGCAGTCGTTTCTATATTGATTCCGGCCATCACGGTTTTAAGGTCTATTGCGTGATGTGATGGATATGACATTGATGGCTCTATGGCATTGATAGGTCCTTTTTTACTGTCATTGGGATCTGTTGCCCTTCTCAGTACTGTTGCAGTCACATTATCGATTCCGAAGTTATCATTTAATGGTGATAGGGTTCTTGCAAGTGCAGTTGTATTGCATGATACAACCCTAACATAGTTTTTTCCCATTGATTCCGGAAAATTTGAGTAGGCATTGAAACTGGATTCAACTGCTTCGCTTCTCTCACCGCCTTCAAGAACTGCCTTGATTCCATACTGCTTATAAAGCTTTAAATTTTTTTCACCATTACCCTCCGGTGTTCCATCAACAACAATATCCGATTCTGATAGAAGATCATCAAGTGTGCCCTTGACTTTAATACCACTTTCCTCGAATTCTTTTCTCTTTTCCATGTCAGGTGCATATATATTATAATATTTTGATGCCTGCTTTGTAACATAATCCGGGCTATTTTTTACTATTCCGGTTATATACATATCATCCTGTACGGAAACACCGTATGCAACCCTTCTGCCTATTGTGCCGTAACCATTAATAGCAACGCCTATCATTGAAATACGATAGTGTTAGATATTATAAATTTATTCATTATGGCATGACAAGTCACGTGATTGACATGCCCTATCAAAAAAAGACAGGGAAATAATTATATTGTCCGGTTAGATAATACAACGTGCCTGATGATAGTTTGAAACAGTATTTTCAACAGTACTATTCGAAAAATAAACTGGGAATCCCAGATATGCTATTCCAGCGTGAGATTGGATTCATACCGTTTAACGGCACCATGATCAGGCATAAAAAGTTTTCAGGGCAGGGAGCTATGGACAAATTTGCCAGGCAGTACGTACCCAGGCATCTTTATTATTCTTCTGCATACTACAGGTTTCCAGACCAGCATAAAATGGCGGAGAAAGAATGGTTAGGCGCCGAGCTCATATTCGACCTTGATGCTGATCATATAGAGGGGGCAGACAAGATGACTTATATGCAGATCCTTGCCGAGGTCAAAAAACATACCATGAGATTATTGGATATGTTGATGAATGACTTTGGATTTCATGAAAATAACATAAGGCTTTATTTCTCGGGTGGAAGAGGATATCATGTTCATGTGGAAAGCGATAAAATTTACACAATGGATTCTGATTCAAGAAGAGACATAGGTGATTATATCAGAATTGAAGGCTTGAATATGGAGGATTTAAAATTACTGGATGACAGTTATTTTAAATATGGAATACTGGGAAAATTTAACCATTATATTTCAGAATTTTATAATAATATCGACGAAAGTTATATTAGAAATGTCTTTGGAAAATCCTGGTGGAATTATATGAATTATCTTGAAAAATTCTACAACGGAGAAAAGATTATCGATTTTTTGAAAAGGGAAAACGGAAACAAATTTAAATTATTAATTAAAAGGAATAATAGCAATGAAAATGCATCCATTGATTATGACAGAATCATGTTAGAACATTTACTTCAGAGTTTCAAAAAAAGCGCACTGGCTGAAATAGATGAACCTGTAACTACGGATATCCACAGACTTATAAGATTTCCTTACAGTTTGCATGGAAAAACCGGGCTCATGGTCAAGCCCATTCCTGTAAATGAGCTTAAATCGTTTAATCCACTGAATGAAGCAATACCGGATGTGTTCAAAAACAGGGAGGTGAAAATTAATCTAAAAATCAATAAATTTTCTATTAATATGAACAATGAAGACTATATAATAGAGAAAGGAGAAAACACAGTTCCGCTGTATCTCGGAATATTCGCATCAGCCATCAACGTTGCAGATTTTATATAAAATTTTGATTATTGAATTAAATCAAGATTTTTCAATCTCTTGATGAAATCATCTCTGTTTGTATCAAATAATGATGTTAACTTTATAATGTCCTCTCCTTCTATTAGCTCTTTGGCATGGTCCCTGAATGGAAGTATATCTTCCTTATGAAGTATGCCTTTTTCTCCAAGGTCTATTATGGTTTCCCATGCATTGAGCCTTATATACTGATTTGATGATTTAAGAACATTGAAGAGATATTTTTTACTGTTTTCATAGTCGCTCTCCTCCAAAATATTTGTGCTTGTCAGCATAGGCACCATATGCCACGCGTCACTGACTATGCCCGGGTTTTCACTTTTTAAACTCTCTATAAATATATTCTTATACGGGGCAATGTATGAACTTTCTATATATCCTCCCTTTATTAAATCCAGTGCATTCCACCATGCAGTGAGATCACCGCTCTCTACATAGGGTATGAGATATGATTTTCTCTTATCTATATCTTCCTTTGTAATATAGCCGGCATCAGCAAATCGCCTGGCAAGAACCCATGCATGAACCTTTACCATTTCATCGGTTGTTGTTAATAGGCCAAGGAACTGCCCCTTGTTCTCAACTACATATTCTTTGGTTAAAATGTCATTATTTATCAAAAAATCAACTTTATACCATGCGTCCAGCCTCGAAAATTTATCCTCCAACGATAGTGATTTTATGTAATATGGTTTGTTTTTCTCAATTGTTTCACTTACCATGTTTATTAATGCCCTATATGTATAAATATTTTATTATAATATGCAGAACTATGAAAAATATATAATAGTAATGAAAAAAATAAAAAATATAATTAAAATAGATTTAAAATATAATATTTATCAGAATAAGAATTTTTTCGTGCTGTTATAGAATATTTATTACGAAATATTTCATAATTAGATAGAATTCAAAGAATAGTATTAATAATTAGAAATAGTCATGTTTGTGAATAATAAACCTTATATATGACATAATTATCTGAAATATGGTGATAAAAAATGCCTAAACCGTATGTAGCAATAAATGAGGTCGAGATGTTGAACAACGATACGACCATGCAGATGTTCCAGCAGGTTGGTCCTAAAGTTTGCCAGGTAACAGCCAGGCATCCAGGTTTTGTTGGTTTCCAGAACCATATGCAATTCGGTATAATACCCATGGGAACAAGATGGGGCGGAGGCTCCATGGATATGACCAAGATGGATACAATGAATGTGTATCAGTACACAATGTGGAAGAGCATTAAAGATCATGAGGATATGCACAGGGACAACTTCTCTTCAATATTCAGATTGTGCTCATCCTGCCTCTCACAGGTAGTCTATGGACCATGGGAGCCATTGTATGAAATCGTCGATGCAAGCATGCCATTAAACACAGAAATGGCAGATTTCACAGTAATGTTCGGGAAAAAATTCGCTGCAGGAGACCCATCAGGAGTACCCCCGATTTCACTTCCCTATGGACAGAGAACAATTGCATTGTCAGAACACACTGTAAAGAAAGGGAGCGAGAAGGAATTTGAATCAACAATAGTTGAAGTAATGAAAGACTTCCAGAATGCACCCGGATTCCTGGGCTACATGATACTGAAAGAAATAGGAGTATCCGCTGTAGGATCATTCCAGCTCAAATCTAAGGGCATACATGAATCGTTGGAATCCGGCGGTGAAGTGCCAACCCAGCAGGAAGGTTCATTCAAGTACGATGAAGCAAAGCCCACACCTCCAGAATACAGGGTGCATATGGAATGGGCCAGTCCTAATGACGCAATGTTCGGAATAGGAAGAGTACTGTTTGCACATCCTGCAAGAGAAATACACGACAAGGTTCTGGACACATTAATAAGGGGTCCCTACATAAGATTACTGAACCCCATGATGGAAGGAACCACATGGAGAGAATACTTAAACTCTCCATAAACTAATTTTTTTATTTAGATAAATGATAATTCAAAAATTATTAAAAATATAGGTTTCAAGATTTTTCTTCACTCTCAACTTTTCTCGCCTTTTCCTCCTCTTTAAATCTTTTTATTTCAGCAACGGAAGGAGGATATGACATATCGAAACCTGATTCCCCATGTATTGCCAAATCGCCGATCTTCAGTTTTTCATCAGTTTCTTTTAGAGGGATAAATACTCCGATTAATCTCAATATTCCGTATGTTAAGGCAAAAACATAGGCTATTACTACAAGTGCTGCAAATGCCTGTATTCCGAGCTGATAAAAATTTCCATATATTGCACCTCTTAATCCCGGGTCTACGTACTGTGTGACCACAGGGTCCGCAAGCACACCGGTGAGTAATCCGCCGACCACACCTGCCACGGCATGGGATGAAAACACTCCGAGGGTATCGTCTACCTTGAATTTTGGTTCTATTTTATATAAAAATATCCATGGAATTATCCCGGTGGCAATACCTATAACCATGGCTCCGTATATATTTACATAACCGGCTGCTGGAGTTATTCCCACAAGCCCGGCAATTGCACCGACCGATGCTCCTATTAAAGATGGTTTTTTGAATACTTTCATATCCATAAACATCCATGTTATCATACTGACCGCTGTAGCCACATTTGTATTTATTATAGCAATGCCTGCATCTATGGTACTGCCATATGGATCACCGCCATTGAATCCGTCCCACCCGAGCCATATAAGTCCCAAACCGAGCATAACAAGGGCAAGGTTATTGGCTTTCATATGCATCTCTTCCTTGATTCTTGGACCTATAACCATGGCAGCCACCAGGGCGCCTATACCAGCATCTACGTGTATAACATAACCCCCTGAGAAATCTACAGCACCCATTTGATTTAGCCACCCACCGGCGAATAGCCAGTATGCAACAGGGCTGTACACGAACAGTGACCATACAGGAACAAATATCATCCATGCTTTAAAACTCATCCTTTCAAGTATGCCTCCCATTAAAAGAACTGGAGTTATGGCAGCGAAAACAAACTGGAAGAATATTAATGTTGAGTTGGGAATGCTGAGTGCCTGTTTCTGCGGTCCCACAATAGCCTGGCCGCCTATAAAAGACCCACTCATTGCCGGGAATGGTATACCAAAGATATAATATCCATCTATTTTAAGCGCACTTGAAGTGCCGAATCCAAAATTATACCCCGCTATTACCCATATTATAAGGACTGCAGCAAAGGCATAAAGTGCCATCATCATCGCATTAACCATATATTTTCTCTTCGTTAATCCTGCATAATACAGTGCAAGGCCGGGAATGCTTTGAAGGCCGACGAGCGTTGCTGCAGTTAGCATCCATCCATTATTGCCAGTATTTAACCATGATATACTATCCGGATTCAATGAAAAAAATACCTCATTAAGCATAAATAGTAAGTCAAAAATAATTAATATAATTTATCGTTGATTTTTCGATATTTCTCTAAAAAAAATAGTTTTTTTGCAGCAAATATTCAAAAAATTGAAATGATTAGATTAATTATCTGTTTAAATGACATTCACTAACACGTATAAATAAGAGTTGGTGTTAAATTGAAATAATTCGAATTTTTTAATATAATACTCTATGATAATTAAAATATTATTTACCAATATGTATATTATACATCTTCAGCAGTAGAATTTTTTTTCTAACCAGTGCATTGAAATACTTTCTTTATGTTCAGAAACCGATTTATTCTAATATTTCATATCGATTGAAATATAGATAGTTAAAATGGAATTTATATATGGAACCAGGATTTCTTGACAGGTTCTCCCTTAAGTTCTTCAATGAGTTCTTTTTCCCTGGCTGATAGGTGTTTAGGAACCTGCAACTTCAGAACTACCAAAAGATCACCGCTTCCATGGGATGTCAACCTTGGCATTCCTGCACCTTTTATCCTTAAAACGTCATCGGGCTGACTGCCCGCAGGAATGTTCAGATTAAAATTCTCCTTGAATAATGGTATCTGGATAGTTCCACCAAGTGCAGCGGTGGGAAAATCTATGGATTCTTTAACATACAGATTATCTCCGGTCCGTTTGATATTCGGGTTCTGCTGAACGTATATAACAGCATATAAATCACCGGTGACACCACCGAATGAATTCCCAAGCTTCTGGGTTCTCAGCCTTGTATTTGTATCAACGCCCTTCGGAATTGTAATTGATATATTCTCCATTTTTGGGATATATCCTTTCCCATTGCAGGCCTTACAGGGAGTTTTTGGTATTTTTCCCCTTCCGTTGCATGTACGGCATACAACAACCTGCACGAAATTAAAGAACCCCTGACCCCTGGATATTCTCTCCTTTCCTGTGCCATGGCAGGTGGGGCATGTAATAAGCACACCACCTTCGGCACCGGTACCATTACATACCTCGCACATTGCATTCCTTCTGAATTTAATGGGTTTTGACGCACCGTAGTATGCGTCTTCCATGGTTACATTTACCTTTATGTAAACATCTAGGTCCGGCTGTGAGTCATACCCTCCGTAAAAGCCGCCGGAATTACTACCGCCGAACCCCCCGCCACCGAATATTTTGCTGAATATATCGTTGATATCATCGAAATGTGAAAAATCCTCCCAGTTGAAGCTGGAACTTCCTGAACCACCGGCACCACCAAAAGTTGTAGACCCTGTGGCATCATACTGCTGTCTCTTCTGTGGATCTGAAAGCACCTCATAGGCTTCCGCTACCGCCTTGAACTTCTGCTCAGCTTCCTTGCTTCCGGCATTAACATCCGGATGGTACTTTTTAGCAAGTTCCCTGAACTTTGCCCTGATTTCATCCTGCGAGGCATTCCTGTCCACACCAAGGACACTATAGTAATCTGTTGCCATTTTAACTCATTGGTTTTCCTTATAATCAGTATTTACAGTATTATCATCATTTCCATGGTCATCGGAATCATCACCTGGATTCTCCGTATTCTGATCATCTGCATTCTGTTCCTGGGATTCGTTCTGTTCTCCCTGCTGTTCTGTTCCCTGATCGGGCTGCTGTGCCTGTGCCATTTTCTGGTATACTGTAGTCATTTCCTTTGTAAGTGTCTCTGTTAATTCCTTGACCTTATCGGCATCCTTCTTTTCCACAGCATCCTTGAGATCCTTAATGATTCCCTTCATTTTATCCTTGGTTTCATTGTCAAGTTTATCTCCGGCTTCATTTATTGTTTTTTCCACAGTGTATGCCAGTGATTCACCACTATTCAGTGTCTCAATGGTTTCCTTTTCCTTTTTATCCTCTTCTGCAAACTGTTCGGCTTCCTTTTTCATTTTCTCTATTTCTTCCTTTGACAGCTTGTTTGAAGCACTAATTGATATACTTTGGGATTTTCCTGTTCCCTTATCCTTGGCTGAAACGTTCAGAATTCCATTCGCATCTATATCAAAGGTTACCTCAATCTGTGGAATTCCTCTGGGAGCAGGAGCTATACCTGTAAGTGTGAAATTACCCAGGGATACATCATCCTTTACAAGTGGCCTCTCACCCTGAACAATATGTATATCCACTGCTGTCTGCATATCTGCAGCTGTTGAGAATACCTGGGTCTTCTTTGTTGGAATTGTTGCATTGGCACTGATTAATGGTGTCATTACACCGCCGACTGTTTCTATTCCAAGTGTCAATGGTGTGACATCTATAAGAACTATATCCTTGATATCACCCATGAGTACTGCACCCTGTATTGCAGCTCCTGTTGCGACAGCCTGCATTGGATCGACTCCTCCCTCTGCCTTTTTCCCGAAGTAATCCTCAACATATTTTCTTACATATGGCATTCTTGTAGGACCGCCTATAAGGATGATTTTATCAATATCTCCCTTTGATAACTTGGCGCCTTCCAGTGCCTTGTTAAGAGATTCGGCAGATCTTCCTACTATAGGGGCTATTAATTCCTCTAATTTTGCCCTTGTCAGTTTGTATTCCAGATGTTTCGGTCCGTCCTGTGTTGCCGTTATATAAGGTAGATTTATATCGGATTCAAGAACAGTTGATAATTCTATTTTTGCTTTTTCTGCAGCGTCCCTGAGTCTTATATATGCTGATTTGTCTTTTCTGAGGTCTATTCCTTCCTTGGATTTGAAATCATCAGCAAGGAAGTTAACTATGGCCTCATCCATATCAGTTCCCCCGAGCTTTGTGTCTCCTGATGTGGACATAACCTCAAATACTCCCTGGCCGAAATCCATGACTGTTACATCAAGTGTTCCTCCTCCAAAGTCGTAAATAAGAATTTTCAATGTTTCATTCAATTTATCAATACCGTATGCCATGCATGCGGCTGTGGGCTCATTTATAATTCTCTTAACTGTAAGGCCGGCAATGGCACCTGCATCCTTGGTTGCCTGCCTCTGATTATCATTGAAATAAGCAGGAACGGTTATGACGGCATCCTTTACGGGCTCTCCCAGAAAAGCCTCCGCATCCTTTTTAATCTTCTGCAGAATAAATCCAGAGATCTGCTGTGGTGTATATTCTTTACCATATATTTTATATTTAAAATCAGTTCCCATTTTTCTTTTTGCACCGTATACGGTTCCCTCGGGGTTCAAAAGTGCCTGTCTTCTTGCGGGCTCTCCCACCAGTAACTGGCCATCCTTTGTAAATGCCACATAACTGGGAAAAGATTTTCCACCCAGTGAGACACCTTCTGCTGCCGGAATAGATTCTGGCTTCCCTGAAATCACTACGGCTGCTGCCGAATTGCTTGTACCTAAATCAATACCTATTATTTTACTCATTTTTTTCACCTTTTTGAAACTATTACTTTTGATGTCCTCAGGACATCCCCATTCAGTGTATAACCCTTCTGAACCTCTTCAAGGACAGTTCCATCCTCTCCCTGATCCAGAACCCCTACTGCCTCCTCTATATTGGGATCGTACTTATTTCCCTTTGCCTCTATCACCTGCAGACCATGGGCCTGCAATACCTTTAGAAGCTGGGCTTTTACGGGTTCCAGTTTCGGGTCATGGGCTATACCTGCATCCAGAGTATCAAGAACAGGCAGGAGTTCCCTGACAAGTTCACTGCTGGCATTCTTGCGTATACTGTTAATCTCCTTTTCCTTGTATTTCGAGTAGTTTTCCATTTCTACTCTCTGGCGAACGTAGAGGTTTTTGTAATCGTTGAGATCGGCCACTGTTGTATTATACAGTTCCTTATATTTTTTCATATCTTCCCTGTCCTTCATCTTATTTCTCTTCCTTACCTGTTCAATGTCGAATTCAAGGGGCCTGTTATATTCTTTATGGTTCATCATAAGTATATTTGTTCTTCTATATAAATATTTCCTATATAAATATTTACTTTTTCCACATCATTTATCAAGGGGAACACCCATGAAATGTTCATAGCCACGATTCTTTATAGCATGCCATGAGCCATCGTATATTTCATTAAATCCGCTATATGTTTCTCCTATCCTGTGAACATCTATACTCTCCTGTTTCATTGCCTCCATAAAAGATTTGTTATCATCTTTATCAACGGTAAAGAATAGCTCATAATCACCCCCGAATGATAGGGCTATATCCTCTACTGAAAATCCAGAAATCCGAGAGGCTTCTATGACTGAGGGCGCAACAGGAATTTTTTCCATATAGACCCGGAATCCAGTACCGAAATCCCTGAACATCTGGTAAATAGATGCGTATATGCCATCTGATAGATCCATCATGAACTTTGCACCGTGCCTGCTTATCTTCTGTGCCTCCTCTATTCTCGGTTCGATATCCAGCATTTGTTTTATCCCGGTTTCCTTGTCATTGCTGTATTTATAATGGATATAACCTGAACCTGCAGTCCCCAGTGAATTGGTTACATATACGTCCTGCCCGGGTGCTATAAATGATCTTTTTCTTATAAGTTCTGCCTTCTGCCTTCCAACTATTGTTCCTGAAGCAGTAAAATCCGTTCCCTCCTTGGTATCACCGCCGAGTATACGGGCATTGAACCTGGAAAGCTCATAATTTATTCCACGGTAAAATTCCTGTAGATATTTTATATCGTATTCAGGTGAAACTGAAATGGATATTAGCATTCCTTCAGGAATTCCAGCCATTGCAGCGATATCACTGAGATTAATGGCAGCAAAGAATTTTCCTGCGAGGAATGGAGGAGTACCATCCGGTAGATGCGTTGCACGTGTTATAAGGTCGGATGATAAAAGAAGATCCATGTCACCGCATTTCAGTACAGCGCAGTCATCAATATCACGATGCTTTCCTGCAAGTATATCTATAATTTCCCGTTCCCCGAGGTTACTGAGCTTCAATGAATTTGTTATAATTCCTGGCAATTTAAAGTTTGTTGTTATATACAGTTAATTGGAAAATATTTATACATGATAGATATACTCTATCATAGGTGATGAAATTTATAAATGAACTGGATAATTTAAGGGGTGATATTTACCTTAATTCAAAGGAAATACTGGAATTGCTGGAAAAAAGAAAGGAATTAGCAGAAAAAATTGGAGATGTCAAGAATTCAAAAGGCATGAGCATCAGAAACAGGGAAAGGGAAATAGAGATATTAAAAACACTATCATCCGATGGCTTTGAAGAATCTGTCCTGAATATTCTCTTCGAATTTTCCATACACTATGAGGAAAAGCCAAATATTGATCCCGGCTCATTACACTATACTGAAATAATAAACGGAATCAGGTATATCAAATACTCCGGCGAGTATGATAATCTCATATTTTTATTAGCCAGCATTTTTAATCCCGGTTCACTGATACAGTGCAAAAATAAGAGTATATCTGAAACAATGGGAAGATCAGGTCATCATATAGTGGATTATGTGGATAACCCAGATATTATAATTAATCTGGATGGTGCCATACAGGATATAATATTACGCGATAACTCCCTGCTTATATCTGAAAGATTCATTGAAAATAAAAACAGAATATACAGCATTGTAATAGAGTAAAATGAAAATTCTTATTATAGGTTCAAAAGGGAGGCTGGGAAAAACATTGATGGGTATTTTTCCAGACTCAAGAGGTATCGATATCGGAGATAATACCATGAATAGGGAGCTTGAAGAGGCAGATATTGCCTTTCTTGCTGTCCCGTTAAATGTTACCTTGGACATTATCAATAAATATCCGGATTACAGGGCATTTGTGGATCTGACATCTGTTAAGTCGCCAGTGAAAAAATATTCTGGAACAATTATAAGCATTCATCCGATGTTCGGGCCATCTTCGTACCGGGCAAATAAGGACATAATATTTATAAATGACATATCCACTGAAAAGTCTATAAATATTATTTCTGGATTATTCAGAGAGTACAATATTATTTCCCTGACTGCAGACCAACACGATGAACTTATGGGGGAACTTCTGGTTAAGCCTTACATACTTTCATATATTTGCGATGCTTCTGAATCAAAAATAGAAACAAACTCACACAAAAAATTACTTGAGTTTTTATCCATAAAACAGAACGAAAATCAGGAAATATTACTTGACACCATAAGGTACAATGAAAATGCCCAGATAATAATTGATGAAATGGAGGAGAGAATCGCATATCTTAAAAAATTAATAGGTAATAGATGAAGAGGAAAGCCTTTTCAGGAGGGTATCATAGTCGCCCTGGAAGAACATTCTATCCTCGAGCTCGAGCTGGTAATTATATTTATCCAGATCCAGTGAATTGTAATATTCTGAAAGGGGTTTAAAATCATGATCCAGAGACCCCTGAACTATTAAATCAAGAAGTTCCCGATCATATTTATCGTTATGCACTCCCCTTTCCCTGTTGCCCCCTGTGGGATATGAAAGAACAGGATATTTATCTCCCAGCTCTTTTAACAGTTTTGCTAGGGAATAAAGCCTCGGCGGCCTATACAACCCTTTTTTCCATAGTCTTTCCACAAGTGTGTTTTTCTGTATGTTCATTGGATTTATGGATATATCGGTAGAATATGGTGCAACAGCTTTTACGGATTTTACTATATCTTCCATAGCCATTTTTTCAGAGATAAAGGGTGGTTTGAATAGGAGGTAAGTTCTCAATTCTATTTTTTGCTTACCCAGTATCGTTGCTGCATCAATGAATTTTTTCAATGTGCTTCCCTTATTTACGGAATATTTCATGATGTAATCATCTGCACTTTCAAGACCGATGGCAATACGCAAATCCATTCCTGCTTTCTGGAATGATTCTAAATTTTCAGGTCTTATATACTCTGTTCTTGATTCAACTAATAATTTATCAACCTTGCCCTTCATTCTCTCAATGAAATAGTCCCTTACAGCCGGGTGCACCTCATTCGGGTCAAGAAAACTTCCAGAAGTAAAAATCTTTAAAACTTTGGTATCTTCCAGAGAATCATAGAGTGTATCTATCTGGTGCATTAAATTTTCATCTATTATATCAGGGGATGTATCATTGAAGTAACCACACATGGAACATGCTGTGAATTTATACCATGCACAGCCTGTAGTCCTGAAAATGCATACCATGGTTTTTTCCGGGTAACCTCTTAGCCGATCCAGCTCCTTCCATATGGAAACCGGTTTATCAACATCATTTTTCCTGTTATTTTCATGCATTAAACCTTTAATGTACAGTGAATAATCTCGTACTACCATTACTTATAATATTGATTATACATATATGAGTATTGTTATTAGGTTCCGTCAGTCCATAAATTATACAATAGTTTTGCAAAATGACCCTTAAAGTGAAAAGATATAAGCCAGAATACAATGTTTGCAGGACATTGGTATGACTTCAACAGTTTCTGTAGCTGAACTTACTAAACGAATAGGTAAATTTTCTGATACCATGACATGTGGAATGAAGAGGTCTGTGAGAAAGCACTTCCGTGAATACCTTCCCGGAATGATGATCCCTCCTGAGAACAGGAGGAAGAGCATATCCAGTATTTCATCACTTGTATCGGAATATAATCAGAGCACAGTCAACAGGGCATTCCATGGAATAGATTCACCACTACTGGAACAGAACTATATTGAATTCCTGAAAACAGTAATAGGAAACCACAGTGTTATGTTCATAGGTGATGATACAATACTGGGTCATCCCGGTTCAAAGGTCATGGAGTATGTAGGATGGTTCTTTGACCATGCATCAGGAAGCAATGTGCCTGCACACCAATCCGTTACCTCCGGGCTATACGACCTTGATACCGATGCATTCTACCCATTCCTTACAGGGCTTTACATAAAAAAGATGTATGAAAAAGAATTTAAAACAAAGCTTGAGATCATGTCAGAGATATTCAATACAGCAGAAAACAACTTCAATGTAGCAGGCAAGGTTGCTGATTCATGGTACTCAGGCATAAGGTTCCTGGGCGGTAATTATGTCACTGAATTAAAATCCAGCAGGAAGGCATCCTTTGATAATATTGGAAGGATGATAAGGAACAGTGATCTGTTTTACACCATGGACGAGATTGTTGAATCAACATTCATCATGCATGAAAAGGATTCTGATACTTTAAGGGAGTTCCCGCTCCAGAGGGAGTTTACAGTATATCTATCCAATGGTGAACAGGTAAATCTTATAATTCTCTACAACCCTGATAATAAGAGGAAGAAATTCATAGCATCAGATTACCTTTCATGTGAAGAAATAATAAATGCATGGAGCATAATATGGTCAATAGAAAACTTTCATAAGGATGCAAAGGCTTTAGGTCTGGGAGATTACCAGGTACGTGATAGTGAAGGGTCGCTTATACACGAAAGGATCACTATGGCCGCCTATACCCTCCTCTCCATTATGATAAGAACATCAGGGAAACTGTTTGGAAGGATTTTAAAGACAATAGGTGAATGTTCCAGGGATATAAAGGAGATTCTAATTATTAAAAAGAACTACAAATCGAGGTTGTTTTCAGGATAAATGCAAAAGTATTGATTATATTACAAATCTAATGTAAAAAATTATATATCATCTTAAAATGAACCTAGAAGGGCTCGTAGTCTAGTGGTATGATGTCTCCCTGACACGGAGAAGGTCACCGGTCCGAATCCGGTCGGGCCCATTATTTTTATTTAAATTTCAATTTTGATTTGCATGGAGCATCCAGTAAGTTTGTCCCTTGACGGCTGATTGTATAAGGATATTTTTGTATGTTATAAATAATATTGAACTTATTAATAGTCGGTCTCATTATAAATTAACTGTCATGCCAAAATTCCATAAAAATATTGATAAAATTCCAATAACATTGAAATTAACTTGAAAAAATAAGATAGAAAAACAAATTTCAACTAATTTTCCAGTATGAAAAATGATTGACTATGTTTATGTTAAAGAAGTAAAATATGTATACACCTTTGTAATAGTATTCCACGTAGAATTCCATATATGAATTATATGCGCTATTAGGTTTTAATGTAATATTGATTGCTACAGGAATTGAATAATTTATAGCAACAGGAACCTCATAGCTAGTTAATATTCCATTTACAAGTGAAAGTTCTTTGTACAGGTGTGTATTATTATAATATATAGACATGTTATTAATATTTGATTCGCCAATAGAAGTATTATACAACAATGTAATATTAAATCCAAAAGTACTGTTAAGATCATTTAATGCTAGGAATTTAGGGTAACGATAAATTGGTAAGGCGTCTCCGTGAAATTTCCAGCCAATTGATGTTGGATCATTACTGCTCGATTGATTGTATAGAACGGTTCCATTTGTTTGAAAAGCCCAGAATATGGGATAAGATGTTGAATCACCATGATAAACCGTCAGGGCTTCGTTTGTTTCCCGATTATCTACCATTCCACCCGTCTCGGTAAACCCACTGGTGGAAGCTGAAGTAATTGTATTCTCTGAAACATACAGGGATGTTTTATTATGCATATTCAATTCATACATATACGGATTGCCTAGTCCAGATATAGAGATACTAACAGATCCAGAAAGAGTTGGGGTAGTATTATAAATTTCCCATCCAGTAGAAGTTAGATAATATATATATCCTGAGTAAGATAACCCGTATAAATGATTATCTGAAGTAGCCGTCTCATCACAGTATGCCGCAGTGCTTATTATTCCCTGTGGAGATTTGCTTGAACTGAATAACCCGTAGTCTCCACTATATGAATCACAATACCATACTGTACCATTCAAGTTCGTTGCATAGAAATATGTTGCCGTACCTAGAAATAAGGAGCTAAAGAGATATACTTGGGTTGTAGATGCATATGTGTTTGCTGTTAAAGATGTCCAGTTTGAACCGGGAAGTTTTATTATAGATCCATTGCTACTTTCAAATAGAGACCATACACCTTTATAGTAATGGAAGATATATCCATCTTCGGTTAATAAAATAATTAAAGGATCGCCCGAACCATCATAACTTTTTGTACCCGCAATGCCGGTGATAGGGCCATAATATTTTTCGGTATTATAGGGGCTACCGATTTGATGGTATTCCTCTGTAGCATAACTATAAAGTATAGTGCAGCCATATGAATTTGTTACCATGGTACAGTTATCATCCGAATATGCAGCATCTACCCATACAGATGTAATAGTTGAAGTAGCTGTAGTATTGTATTTATTGGTAGAGGTATTAGCGAAATCATTATTATAAGTATTATTATATTCGACATATGGAGATACCTTACTTGTTGCGATGTTATATTTACTTAATATATCAACAGCTGTGGGCAATAAGGATGATATCATGGTAATATTGACAGTTACAGAATTGCCACTCACTCTGAATGAACCAGAGTTTGTAGACGGCTTATAATCAGGAGCTAAGGTTGCCACTACATAGTTATATGTCCCGTTGGGTTCCTCGAACGATATTGTACTATTTGTTGATGAGAAAGACTGCCCGTTGGTTATATTCACGTACCATCTAGACCCTGCTGGCAGGCCACTTTCCTTGAATATAACTTCATATGCCTGTTTTATTGTATAAGAGGGCATGGATGGAGTGTCAAAAAATCCAGTGGTGCCATAGGGAGATGTGTAAAATGTTACATTTTTCCAGTAGGTAATATAACTTGCACCCAGTGCATCTCCGATAAATCCGAAATAGCTCCCATCATATGATACTGGATAATTCTGGATATGAGTTGTTGTATCATTATCTTCATTTGTTATATTATAAATCCATACACCTGAAACGTTGGTGAGTGAAACAAAATACCATGTGTCTGTTTGAGCCAGATACAAATGTTCAGGTGGCTGAGGCCAACTAGTCCAACTGGATAAACTTCCGATCGTACTGTCATTGTAAGCTGACCGGGTATCTATACGCACCAACTGGCCTTGTCCTTGCTGTGATGCAAAAAACGCAAAATCTCCCAATCCTGTTGTGTTGACTTCATATGTTATTTTGGTGAAATTGCCATGCAGTGTAAAATTAAGGTAATCGCCTTTAAGTGAATTGGCATAGAAGCAATTAGCCTTGAGACCTGAAACACCGGAAAATTTCATGTCTAAATTTTCGAGATGCCCTGTTTTAGAATAAAAGTTATCGGAAGATGGAAAAACTTCCATGTCTATAACTGAATTTCCGTCATAATTCTTTACCCATATAGACATCGATGTTGAACTGATGGACTGTGTCCATGCATATAATTCAGTGTTGTTTGCTGTATAAAAAAGTATATTCCCACCTGCACTGTTTATCCCATAAGCATAAGGGTCTGTAATATTTATTAACTGTGTATACGTTCCTGATCCCGCTGGAACGCCATAAAGATCTATAATATAATTTGTATACCCTGTAGACATTCCTGAACTTACCGGCACGACCGGTGTGCTAAAAGTATAATTAGGAGAAGAATATGTGAAATCATCGAGAATTGCAAAGGAAGACGTAAGCATAATAATAAATGCTATTATTGCAAAAACAATCTTTTTATCCATTATACGAACCTCATGATTATCCATCTTTTATACTCTATCTGCATACCCTTATGTTTAATATATAAAATTAAAAAAAATTAAATTATATTTTTATTTTATATCGTAGTTCATGGTCAGGGTTGCACTAGAAACAGTACCAGTTATTACAACTGATATGTACCATGTACTCGCTGTCGATGTTGTGTCGGTGCCTATAACTAATGTTGTTGGTGTTGTTCCCACTTTAGTTCCAAGCCCCGATGTAGGGGCAGTGCTTGAGGGGAATACAGCTGTTGCTGGTGTGGAACTATAATATACGGCAATGTGGGTATCGTTGCTCATCTCTAAATCGATTAATGTGGTAGCCTTAACATCGCTGTTATTCTTAATTTCTAGCACATTAACAAGTTCAACATATGTGTCATTCCCAACGTAACCGAAAGTTATGGAGTTCGTGGTGGGTGATGACCCATTAGTCAAGGTTGTAAATCCAAGGCTATGTGCTGTTGCATAATTTGGTCCCTGTGTCATCTCAACAGGATTCCAGTTAGGCGGTGTGCTTGTCGACACGCCGTAGGATTGGTCAATAATAACTGAGGCAAATACAGCTGAAGGCAGTAATGCAACGATTATTATCGTAAATATTATGTATAGTTTTCTTTTATTCATAATACAATATATTTAGGTAATATATAAAACCTTGCAACATATATTTTAGGAAAATTTTCTTAATTATATTACCTGAAATAACTCTCAACAACAGGTATATATTATGTTAATTTTTACCTGTTTTCCTTATTTAGTGGATAATTCCAACTTTATTGCCTCTTCCTATATTTCTAACTAAATAAAAAGGATAACAGTATTATTTATAACGGGATAATGTGCACATTTGCCACGATAGTCGGTAGCATGGGATAATCTCAATAATAATGCATAAAAAGTCTGATAATATTAAACATTCTATTTAACATGAAAATTATTTCAATTTCCTTTGGAAATTATGATTAAATAAACATTCCAGATAATTTAAGTTTCAAATTACATGACATTTGCCTTCTTCAAAGTCTTTCTCATTATTCTTATACCATCCACTATATCGCTCTCTTTCTTTGCCCCTGTGCAGATAATTTTGCCGGAAGCGAATAGCATCATTGAAACTTTGGGTTCTTCTATTCTGTAAACTAAATCTGGAAATTCCGGTGTATATTCAACATTCTCAAGGCCAAGGGTCATTGCAATATAAGGCAAATTCAACTCCTTTTTCATATTATAAACTGCTACCATATTACTTATTATAATTGGAGAATTATCATATACTTCAATTCCTACTCTTTTGAAACCCAGGCTTATTTTTTTGTATGCCCATGTTATTGATGCAATATCTTTTGCGCCATTAAAATTTACCTTGCCACTTTTGAAAATAGATACTGACACTTTAGGATACTCCAATCTATAAGTAAATGCCCTGAATCGCCCTTTTCTTCTTTCAAATCCATTAAGTGCTAATCCGACTTTACCTAAATCGAGATGGTCTGCGAATGATGTTGATGCCATAATATTAACCACTTTGATTTCGACTTTACGACTTTTTCGTGATATAACAATAAAAGTTCCTATTATCGCAACTAATAATACTGTTATTATAATTGGATATATTTCCTTATCCAGCTGAATTAATAAATTTGCCATAAATTTCACATTTGTCTTTGTTACTAAATACTATATATATTCGTAAATATAAAACTATGTTTTTTAAAGATGATTTTTATAAAAAAATTTTATTACCTAATTATAAAATCAAAATGGATATCATTATAAGGTTAAATAAAACTTCGAAATTAAAAGAAGATTGTTTATCTTCTCCTAATTACGGTTACAAGTAAGGCTAATATTCCTGCTGCTTCAACACCCATGATTATATAACTATCAAGTGGACTAATAACGGGTAATATTGATTTTGTGACCTTTTTCACCGGAGTGAATGTTATATTGATCTGTTTAACGTTGCCGTTGATATTAAAAGTCCCATGCGCCGGAGATACGGTATATCCAGATATGGTGTTAACTGTATAGTTAAATGTGCCGTTGTGTTCCATTACTGCAATACTATTAGATGTCGATGAATAATTAACCCCATTGAAATTGACAGACCATGAAGTACCTGATGATAAGCCCGTTTCTTTAAATGTTATTGTATAATTCACTGGATTGAACTTTACATATTCTTTTACAATAGAACCGTTGACAGTAAATGTTCCAGTTGCAATTGAAGGGGTGTAAATATTGTTACCCAAAAATATACTGTAATGATATGTCCCATTTGACATATATACTGATAATGTTCCGTTGTCTGATGTATAAATACTTCCGGAAATGTTTAATCCCCATTGGGAGTTAGGTAATCCCGTTTCAGTAAATATTACATTGTATTTTACAGGACTGAAATAGACATTTTCAAAGGCCGGAGCTCCATCCACAACAACTTTCCTATCTGCAAGAACTGGTTCATATTTGCTATTATACGACATAATCTCATAGTCATATGTACCATTTTCTTCCATTATGGTTATAGAATTTGAGGTACTCGTATAATATGTTCCATTTGTAAATATTATCTCCCATTCTGTATTTGATGGTAATCCATGTTCATCAAAACTTGTACTGTACCTCATCACTTCAAAATCTATAACTTTTGTCTGGGAATTGCCATTTACCGTAACTGATCCGGGCGGTGCATAATATGTTTTATTTACTGTTGCGATATAATAATAGTATGTACCGTTGGTTTCTGATATAGTAATATTATTATGTATTGAACTGTATGACATGCCATTAGTTAAATTGACATACCATAAAGTACCATATGGTAATCCATGTTGTTCAAATGTAATTGTATAATTCACAGTGTTGAATTTAATCGATACTGATGTAGAATGACCGTTTACAGTAAAATGACCAAGCGATTTTGTAGGTGAATATATATGATCTGATGTTGATATGCTGTAATAGTATGTTGCATTTGTTTCATAGAATTGAATAGTATCCCCAGAAGATTGATATGAAGCCCCGGTTGTTAGATTAATATACCATGTCTGCCCGTCATTTAGCCCGGTTTCAGAAAATATTATTTTATAGAATGGTTTAAATGTTATGCTTATTGCCTTGTCTGTACCTGTAATATTGATTTCTTCTGAACTGGGAGTTATCTGATATCTATTCAATGCTGTAATAGAATAATCATAGGTTCCATTAATTTCATTTATCGATATACTGGTACCTGTTGAATTAAATGACTGCCCGTCCGTCAAATTAACATACCACCTCCTATGAAAAACCTATACTTAA
>JAKAYM010000142.1 GCA_021826795.1 Thermoplasmata archaeon | reverse complement strand
ATGAATAAAGCTTTCCACGGTTAATGTGTTAAAACATGCCTGAAATAGGAACTCTACAGAATAATGGATGATGTTAAAAAAAGAATAGGTTTGGAATGCCTGTGATTCTCATAGGGGTTTTTAGGAATCGTCACTGGTAGAAAACTTCAGGCCGGGCACTATGGAAAAACTTGGTTTTTCTTATGAGATGACAAAAGCAATCAATCCAAAAATTATATACTGCAGCATATCTGGATATGGGCAGACCGGGCCTATGAAAGATTATCTGGGATATGACCTTACAATACTGGCTATGAGTGGCCTTCTTGGCATAACCGGAAATCCAGGTTCATCACCTGTAAAATTTGGGGTTCCAATAGGTGATATCACCACTGCACTCTTTGCCGCTGTCTCCATTCTTGCCGCACTATACAGCAGGAAACAGTCAGGTGAGGGCCAGTATATAGACCTTTCAATGCTTGATTCAAATTTTCTCGTTCTCACACATCAGTTGCTCTCATACCTCTCCACAGGCAAAAATCCTGAAAAATTAGGTTCTGCACATTCAAGCATTGCTCCTTACCAGGCATACAGGACAATGAATGGTTATATAGTAATAACCGTGGGAACAGACAGACTCTGGGAGAAGTTTTGCAGTGCCATTTCGCCAGAACTAATAGAACGCAAAGAATTCAAAACCAACGTTGACAGGGTATCTCACAGAGATGTGCTGGAAAAGGAGATTGAAAATTTGCTGAAAGACAAAACCACAGATGAAGTCTATAGCATACTGGTGAAAAATGGAATCCCCTGCGCACCTGTAAACACTATTAAGGATGCAGTAAATAATAGCCAGATAAAATTCCGGGAAATGATTCTGTCCATGGAAACCGATTACGGAAAAATTACACTTGCTGGAACACCATTCAAGATGTCCAGAACTCCAGGAGAAGTTAAGATACCACCACCGTGGCTGGGAGAGGGAAATGATGAGATACTTTATAAGTTAGGTTATGACGGAAAAGAGATACAGGAATTTTATAATAATAATGTTATCTTCAGGCGGAAAAAAGATGACTAATATCTACTGTTGATCATACCTGAACTTAATCAGTTTCAGATCTTTCATAAATTCCTTTATTATATATTTTGGAAGATCCATCCCCGCCTCCTGTGACTTCAAACACAGATCTACGGTTTCCTGATGCGTTAGCCTTACAGATTTTCCCGATCTGCTGTATAAAACCATGTATCCAAGATCCTCGCAAATCATAAATCTATAATGCAACCGTGGATTAGAATATTTGTATTATGAAGCTTTAAATAGATAATAAAATTGTACATTTATGGAATATACTAAATTGGGACGCACAGATTTAAGAGTTTCAAAACTCTGTCTCGGTGGTATGTCATTTGGAAAGGCCAAATGGATGGCAGACCCTGAAACTTCGAAGAAAATAATAAAAAAAGCTATAGATTATGGAATAAATTTTATTGACACTGCAAATTTATACTCATCCGGAGACTCAGAGAAGATTATCGGAGAGGCTATTACCGGATACCGGAATGAACTGGTTATAAGTACCAAGGGTGGGGGAAAGATAAATGACTTTACGCAGGGCTTCAGCAGGACAGTGCTTGTCAACGAAATAAGGAATAGCCTTAAAAACTTGAGAACAGATTACATAGATATATATTTTCTGCACACCATATTTGACAGTGTGGATTTCAGGGACACAGCAAGAACTCTTTCTAACTTTATTTCCTCTGGAAAAGCCGGATATGTAGGATTGAGCAATTTTACCGGATATCAGCTTGCTGAATTTTATACAATAATGGATATGCAGGAAAACATCCGCCCTGCCATAGTTCAGAATCATTACAATGCAGTATACAGGGAGGATGAAAGGGACGTAATACCTTTCTGTGAAAAGCATGGAATTGCATATTCACCCTTCTCTCCAATAGCTGCTGGTTTCCTTTCCGGAAAATACAAAAAGGGTTCAGAAAATGAAACTACACGGACAAAGACATATCCTGTCATGAAGGAGAGGTATTTCAGCGATGCGGATTTTGATGTGCTGGACAGTATTGAAGAGATAGCCAAAAACAGGAGCATAAACGTATCACAGCTGGCACTTGCCTACGTTCTGAACAAGGGATTCATACCGGTTATTGGTGCAACAAAGCCTGAATATCTTGAGGATGATATGGCTGCATTGGACATTAAACTTAGCAAAGAAGAAATGGAATTAATAGAAAAAAGGTACATACCACACAGAATTGTGAAAGGTACAGCAGGTTACTGACTCCTTTAATTATTTCTGTTTATTGCATCAGTGAACAGCTCTATCAACTTCGTATCCACAACATCAGCATCAAACATTTTCATAGCAATTTCACGCCTCAACATTTTCTCCTTATAATAATCCATTTTGTTTCTCTCCTTTATGGATTTTATTCTTTCTATTTCCTTTATGAAGTTTTTTGGGGTCCTGGGAACAGCCACACCGAAAATATTATCCTGCCTGACTATGTACCTCGGGCCCATTGAGGTGGCTGAAACTATAAGGTAAAGTCCTGAGGCCAGTCCCTCTATTGCAGAAATAGAAAGTGACTCATTTATGGATGGAACTATCATTACATCGCATCCAGCAAGGAGTTTGACCTTTTCCTGTGCAGATACATATCCATGGATTACAGTATTATTATTTTTAAATTTCTGGAGTCTTTCCATATATGGGCCTTTTCCTATTATGTGAAGATTTATATCGGCCCTTTTTTCCAGTTCAAGCAACATATCAACCCCCTTGCTCCCCATGAGCCTGCCAAGATACACTACAGCGAAATCTTCGTTGTCAAAACAACCATAATTGCTGAATTTAACATTGTTATATGGAATTTCTCTTATATATGACGTGTCACATTTAATTCTTGTATAGTACTGTGCCTGGTATTTATTCTGCACATGTATGAAAAATTTCATATTGTTTTTCAATAATTTATGGAAGATTATCTTTGTTAATATTTTTGAATAGGCTTTTGATGCGAAGCCATACATGTCCAGAACTTCAAAGAATGTTCCATGGTTTCCAAGTATCACAGTTTTGCCCTCTTTCATTAGCCTGTAACCCACATTCCTGAACATTATAGTAGGGGAAATAAAATAATAGACATCGAAATCCTTTATTTTTTCGTATATGCGGTTATATGTGTATATGCCTGTAAGTCCCATTGAGAGTATGTGGGAGATTTTAAGTACCGGGCCTGTTGCCATTATATCAAAGGTAAATGCACTGGGAACGTAATGGAATATGTATTCTCCAGCCTTTTTCTCGTAGCCCTTCGGAATGCCTGTGCCGAAGAGTGTAACATCATAGCCCTGGTGCACAAACAGTTCTGCGATATCACGGGCATTAGCCTCACCTCCACCTGCGAATTCTAAGTTCATTGATCCTACTATAGCCATTCTCAAATATCCACTGAGCCATAATTGGTGAATTATATTTTAAATATTCTATAGATAAAATAATTCCTGTATACCAACCTGATAATATCAATAGAGAAGTTTATAATACTATTGAGCTAAATATGTTAATTTTCACTACTTTGTCAAATCTACTGGGGAATTTCCACCCGAAATGTTAATAAAATTATTATCTATGTGAGACTATCACATGAAATCTATAAAATAGCTCTGTTTAGAAATCTCATCAATATTTACATGTTGTTCAAGATAATATGATTATGACGTTATATTGACCTATAATTTATAACTCCCAATGATATGCAATACTTATATTATGATTTTCTTCCATCACATCTACTTTAAATATTAACATAGAATTTACTTCTATGGTGCTTTATGCAGAAGATATAATGAGAAAGAACTGCCAGATTGTGGATGGAAACACCAGTGCCCTTGAAGGTTCAAAAATGATGGCAGAGAAACAGCAGGGCTATATAATAGTGGGTAATGAAAACATTCCGGCTGGCATAGTCACAGAATGGGATTACATAAATAAGATTCTCTCAAAAGAGGCTGACGCATCAAAAGTTCCACTTAAAGAAATAATGACAACACCACTCACATCTGTTACATCAGATACCCCTATGGAGAAAGTTGCGAATCTAATGGCAAAGAAAGGAATAAGAAGACTACTGGTTATAGACAAGGGTAAAATATCAGGCATAATAACATCAAGAGACATACTTAAATTCTTCAGTGAATACGTATCAAACATGGTTGAAATAGCATCAAAATTTGGAATTAGATAATGTTAAACCTTTTCCGGAATAGCTGCGATTCTTTTTATCCTGTTATCCCTCACATTAAATGCAACAGATATGCCTATCAGTAATGCCATAGGTACCAGAGTCACATAGATAGCAATTTTTATGTTATATAATTCAGATATCAGACCGAAAATAAAGGGTATTATAAAGGCAATCACGTCCATAATAAGCAGAAATACTGAATAAACGATGTTCATATACTCCATGTCCACACTGGCTGCAATATATGAAGTTGAAAGAGGAAATATGGAACCGTGTGGAAATCCCAGTATCAAGAGTGCTGCCATAAACATTATCACACCGGTGTCTATGCCTATCAGAAGATAGCCCAGGATGCTGGCCGCAAATGCTGCATACATAAGAAATTCCTTATTGCGTACCTGCCTGATTGACAGTATGACCCTTGAAAGGAATGAAATTCCATAGAATAAGGTAAGAAGATAAAGAAAAGTGCTTGGTGCTATTCCATCGTATTCCTTTCCAATTATGCTTCCATAGGTAATTAGAAGTATAAACGGAAATGCATATGATATATTTCCGAACATGGCAA
>JAKAYM010000141.1 GCA_021826795.1 Thermoplasmata archaeon | reverse complement strand
CCGATCTGGTGGTATAAAGACTTCATGGACAGAGCTGGGAAGCAAAAAGGTTGTGGACACACCGGATAAATATAAAATTGAATTCATAAAGAATATGGACAGTATTATGCAGGAGAATGGTGCCAATATAAGATTCACCAGCCTCGGCGATATGACTGTAAGTGAAACCTATGCTAACAGCTCTGGAACTAACATAACCGGTGATTTTTCCAGATTATATTTTGTTTACATGGCAGGAATCAATGATTCTGGCTCCTTTGAGGAATCGTCAGAGGAATATGGTTCAACATCTGGTTATGAATACCTTGATTCTTTAAATTTTCAGGAATTGATAGGAAACGATATAAAAAATCTGAAGGCATCACTGAAAGCTGGAAGATTGACTCCGGGGACATACGATCTCGTTGTAGGTCCTTCAATATCAGGAATAGTCGCCCATGAGTCCGGTGGTCATCCCATGGAATATGACAGGATAATAGGCAGGGAAGCTGCACTGGCAGGCGGATCTTTCATAGAAGCCGGGAGGAAACAGCGTATAGGTTCAGAAAATGTGAGCCTTATCGATGATCCCTCCATTAAAGGAAGTTTCGGTTACTATGCCTATGACGATGAGGGAGTAAAGTCCGGAAAACGATACCTGTATAAAAAGGGATACACAGACAGCTATATTTTGAACAGGGAGAGCGCGGCAATTGCTGGGATGAAAGTAAATGGCGGTGGCAGATCATCTGACTGGGATATGGAACCTCTAGCCAGGATGAGTACCACATATATAGAGCCCGGTGAGCAATCTCCGGAAGAACTTATAGAGGGAGTAAAACACGGTATTTACATGAAAAACTTTACGGAATGGAACATCGATGATACCAGATTTTATGAAAAATATGTAGGAAAAGAAGCCTATTTAATTGATAATGGCAAAATTACTGATATTATCCGTAGACCAGTTCTGGAAACAACTACAGTTAACTTTTACTCCTCTGTGGATGCTTCAGGAAATGATCTGGCATTTCATGCCGGTATATGTGGTAAAGGAGACCCGGAGCAGGGTGTACCGGTATGGATGGGTGGCCCACACCTGAGGCTGAGAAATATGCACATGAAGTGATAAAATGAAAATTGACAATCTTGCTAAAGGCCTGGATACAATTTTTGATGAATTTGCAATTAATATAGAGAAAGGTACTACTGATGAGGTCAGATTCTCAGGAAACAGAATTGATATCAATAATAAATGGTACTATCCATCATACAGTATATTTGCAGCTAGGGGCAAAAAAACAGGTGAAATATCATTTGACCGGATTGAATCATGGGAAAAACAGCTAAAAATACTCTCAAACATAATAGACAATGCCCCTGGCAGCCCAGATTTTAATGGAATAAACTCCACTAAATTAAATTACGGCCATACTGGGCAGGATACCGAACTCGATTTAAATGATATCTCCAGTGAGATGATACGGGGCTCAGTAGACGGAGGAGCTGACAATACAGCAGGTCTTTTGTACCTTCATAATATAAAAAATAGGATAATTACACCATGGAACGATCAGGAATACTTTGCAACGGGACTTGAACTCTTAGTTAGATCATTCAAAGGTGAAAATAGCGGGCAGGAGGCATTGCATTTAGGGATAGATTCAATGAAATCAGCAGCCCCCTATGAAACTGGAAAAGAAGCTGCTAAAACTGCTTCTATTACTGATAAAAAAACATCAATCAATGAAGGGAAATACGAAGTAATATTTTCCCCATATACCATGGGTACAGTACTTTCTTACAACGTAGGTTTTCTTTCATATTACAGTATAAATGCAGGGCTCAGCCCGTTCATTGACAAGATAGGAAAGAGTATTGCCTCTGAAAATGTAACTATTTACGATGATCCTCTCAATACTAAGGGTATTGGTTCAAGACCTGTTGACCAGGAAGGTACCGCCACCAGAAAAGTTAATCTCATAGATCATGGAATACTCAAAAGTTACTTACATTCTTTCTCAACAGGAAAGTTATCTGGAAATTCCAGTACAGGCAACGCAGGAATAATGGAGCCGGTTCCATGGCAGATTCACATGTCCGGTGGAAATCATGATATTAATCAAATGATTCACGGGGTAAAAAGGGGTCTGTTCATAAATAATTCATGGTATACAAGATTTCAGGATCAGAGCACCGGAACATTTTCCACGGTTCCACGCGATGGTGTATTTCTCATAGAAAATGGAGAAATAGTAGGTACAGTTTCCGGAATCAGGATTAGTGATTCAATATTGAATATATTACAGAACATTTCGGAGGTCTCAAAGCAGGAAAAATATGTAAAGTGGTGGGATGAAATACACCCGTCTATCATGCCCTATGCACTTATCGAAAATGTAAATATTACAAAAGGTTTTTAGTTTTCCCTCATTGTTTCAATAAAATTAAGATAAATATTAAGATACTCCATCCCTTTTTTTATCCCCCTGCTGATTTCCCGTATATTGATTTTATCCAGCTTTTCCTGAATTTCATCTTTATGTTTTATACCTATATAGGGCACAACAGATTCTATAACCCTTGAGGAATAACCGGAACCTGCAAACACAGCCTGCATGCCTTCAATGATTGTTTCCAGATTATTGTATATATATTCCCTTGCGCCAGGATTTATCGCTGCTAGCATGTAATATCTTAATGAATCCTGTACCTTTATTTTTCTCGTTTTTATAGCCTCCTCTATCAAAGAGAAATTATTTTCGCCGGTGAGCAATGCCATAGCCTGGATAACCTTCACTTTATCCTCATCCTGATTAAATTCCTCCAGTTTATCCAGCATAATCTTTGCATCATTATGTATAATAGCAATGGAGGTCAGTACAGCAAGCCTCATATTCGGGTCTGTGTCCATTATTGACTTTTCAAATCTTGAAAGCTCCTCTGCGTATCCCTTATTTATTATTGCATACCTGTTAGCCAGTATACCCCTTGTCAGTGATATATTGATATTTTCATTTTCTTTCCTGTCTCCGAGTACCTTTAATTTAGAGGATAAATATCCCGTATTTGCCTTTAAAATATCGGCGCTTTCTGAGTAAATGGTATACATAGAAAATAATTCATTTGATATTTCCCTGATTATAAGCGGGTCATTCAATTCCATGAACTTTTCTATCCTGTTTATATAATCCTTAAATCCTATCTTCCCTGAGAGAAGGAAAGCATGTAAATCATTGACTATTCCGAAAATGTCCTTATTGTCGAGTATGGCAATATTTTTTACAATGTTATCATAAATGGAATCAGAATACATGACACGGTAAAATCCCGTTTCACTGTCATTGAGCTTTATAAATCCATTGATGTCATCTATTTCAATGGATTCTGTATCAAAGAGCTGGCTCCTTGTTCCCGATGTATATTTCATTGTGAGCGGGATTTTCCACTGGACATTCTGTTTTTTCCCATTGAGAAGGAATCTATACTGATTCAATTTTATCTTTCCATTATCCTCATTGACTTCTATAACGGGATAACCCACATTCTGTATAAAGGATTCCATTACTCTCCTCACCGGCTGATCTGAAACCTTTGATATGAATTCCCAGAGGTCAGATCCAGATGCATTTTTATATTTAAAATTCTCCAGATAATCATGGATACCTTTTCTGAAAACTTCGTCCCTGACAAAGGCGTTGATCATTCTAAGTATACTGCCGCCTTTCCCGTAACTTATCTCATCGAATATCTGTGAAATATCGTCAGGATGTTTTACCTCAACCTCAATGGGGTGTGAGTTTACCAGAGAATCACCTTCTAAAGCGCCGGCAGTTTCTCCTATAAGAAAATCGGAAAACATATCGTAATCCGGCTCCAGCTCATTCATTGCCTTATATGACATAAATGTAGCAAAACTTTCATTGAGCCATAGATCATCCCACCAGTTCATTGTAACAAGGTCTCCGAACCACTGGTGTGCCAGCTCATGTGCTATTACTTCACCGACTGCCTTTTTCACCGAGGCACCTGTTGATGAGGATACATTTAAATAAATTTCTCTGAACGTCAGGGCTCCCCAGTTTTCCATGGCACCGGCTGCAAATTCAGGAACAGCTATTAGGTGTTCCTTTGGTAGTGGATAATCTATACCGAAATATTTCTCGTAAAATTCTATGGATTTCCTGGCTATTTCCAGCGGATAGTCAGATTCTGTCAAATGACCTTTCTGTGCTGCAAGAATGATTTTTTTATCTTTTCCCATACTTATGGATTTCTGGTCAAACTTGCCCACACCCAGATATAGCAGGTATGTGGACATTACCGGCGTCTGCATAAATTTTACCACTTTCTTTCCATCTTCTGTCCCGGAAGATTCAATGGGCATATTTGATATCGCATCAAGGTCTTCATTTATTCTTACTGTAATATCAAATGTTGCCTTATATGATGGATTATCGATACATGGGAAGAACCTTCTTGCACCGGTAGATTCAAACTGGGTTGTAAACATATCACCGTCCTTTGTTTTTGCAAGATAAAATCCCTGTAATTCCTGTGGAATTTTTCCTGAAAAATCTATTTCAGCTACTGAATCCTTTGTTATGATGCCATCCACAACTATTTCCTGATTCTGCTTATATTCCTTGAAATTTTTAATACTGCTGTTTACCTTAATTTTTTTTATGCTGAGATTTAGAGAATTGAGTATTAACTTCTCTTCATTGCCTGTAAAGTGTATTATTTCATGGCAAGAATAGGCATATCTTTCACTGTCTATGTCAATATCTAAATTATAACTATAAATCTGCATGGTGCCATATCATATGGTTGCATATAATTTTTGCCAATGCATGAAAACT
>JAKAYM010000014.1 GCA_021826795.1 Thermoplasmata archaeon | reverse complement strand
AACCAAAGATGGAGTAGCAGGAATGAAGATGTATAAAAATTCATTTGAGGCGGGCAAGCACATAGTAACTTCAAATAAAGCACCGCTGGCACTCCACTGGAAGGAAATCATGGAATCATCTGTTAAATACAAGAGAAAAATATTATATGAATCTTCTGTTGGAGGCGGTGTTCCACTTTTCAACCTCAATAAGTATTCATTGAGATCATCAAAACTTTTGGAATTCAGAGGTCAGGTAAGTTCCACTATAAATTTCGTGTTGAATCAAATGATCGCTGGAGTTGATTTTCAGGAGGCTGTAAAAACAGCGCAGCATATGGGTATCGCTGAAACAGATTACCGTGACGATACAAATGGCCTGGACGGTGCAAGAAAGACAGTTATAATTGCCAACGCACTTCTCGGAAAGAATTATACCCTGAAAGATGTTACATACGAGGGCATAGATGATATTAAGGATATTAATTATATGAAGAATTCCGGCGAAGTTTACCGTGTACTTTCACATATCGCCGGTGGTACAGAACCCACTGTAGAATCAAAAATATTTTCCATAAAACAGGGGGATCCCGTAGCTTCTATGGATTCACTGTCCATGGGATATCTCGAAAAGACAGATAATAACGATGACCTGACTGTTTTCGAAAAGCATGATGGTCCACTGGAAACAGCAGCACAGGTCGTTAACGATATTCTTCTTTTATCGTGATTTCATATTATCACTGGAAGTGCAACCAGAATTCCGGTTATAAAGAAGAATATAAACCATATAATTACCTCAACTATTGCAAGAATAAGGCTTCTGCCTATGCTGATTTCATAGATAAGGCTATATACATAGAGAAGAATCACTAGGGTTATCAGAAAGGCAAGAAGGCTTCCCAGGGCGGCCAGAGGTGCAAATGCGAAGTGAAGACCGAATGAGAAGAATATAATTATTATTGGAGTAAGCAGTGTTACAACAATGGCATTCCCGAAGCTTGCAGTGGATTTATTGACAACAATGAGAGAGGCTGAATAAGCAGGTATTGAAATTATTACGATAGCTATCAGCAATGCAATTATATCAAACAGCAACGACATAATATTTTATGTAAAATGAAGTTATTAATATTTTTCATATATTCCACTATCTGAAATATTGCATGGGTCTTGGTATCTTAACCGTGGCAGGAAACCAATGTATAAACAATAATATAATATACTGTAATTATAATTTATGAAAGTTGGAATAATAGGTGCAGGCACAGTTGGAAAATCCATAGCAGAGGGCATAAAGAATGATTTCAGCATATCCCTGAGTTCAGGTTCATTTGAAAAATTAAAAAAATGGAACAACGAAAGGTTTCAAATTTTTGATAATAATGTTGACAACGCAAAGAATGCAGATATAATTCTTCTAACCATAAAACCGGGTATATCAGATTCTGTAATGGAGGAAATCCGCACAGCGTGCAAAAATAAGCTTGTAATATCATTCATGGCCGGTGTGACACTGGATCATATGCAGGAAAAGTTAAAGGAATCACATATTGCCAGGGCAATGCCCAGTATACCCATGCTTGTACAGAAATCTGTTACTGCATACAGTTGCAAAAATCTAGATTATAAAGAGATCGAACTGTTGAAAAAAATCCTTGCAGGATTCGGATCCTATGTGAAAGTTGAAGAGTCCAATATGGACGCTGTTACAGGTTTGAGCGGCAGCGGCCCTGCTTTTGTTGCAATCATGGCCGATTCCATGATAAATGCAGGAATACTGGCAGGAATACCCAGAAAGCAGGCAACAGATCTTGTAATTGATACCTTCATAAATACAATGCAGCTCATGAGGGAAAAGGGAATATCTGCATCTGATCTACGGGATGAAGTTATGACTCCTGGCGGCACAACAGTTACAGGTATATACGAAATGGAAAAAGCCAACGTCAGAACTGCCATAGCAAATGCAGTACTTGGTTCATACAGAAAGGCTCAGGAAATTGGCAGGAAAAACTAAAACTAAATGAATGGATTCTACCCTTAGTTAATTCACTCTACTTAAAATTCTAAAATTTTATGGTAAATAATTTTTAAATTTAAAAAAATAAAATACTCACATATCTTCCTGACCGAAAGCCATTACCAGCAGTACAAAACCGACAAAAGTAAAGAAAAATGATATCCAGCTGGAAAGCTGGTGTGGTCCTATTTGGGCATTAATAGTCGGAAATGCACTGTAATCCAAAAATGTAGGTATTGAAATTATCAGAAATATAATTCCGGTTACCATCATATACTTCGAACTTTTTCTCATTTTATCAAATTTTTCTGTCATCATATTAAAGCCACCCCTATAACAGCAAATGTAAACACATACAGAAGTATTGGGGCAATTACTGTTCTCGACGAGATTTTACCATTTCTGGATCTGTTGTGCCCCAGAGAAATCGCATACAGTATAATTGATATTATAACAAGTACAAGTGTTATTACAAGCAATCCTTCTTCATAGACGGCAAAGTTTCCGAATACTGGTGATACCATTTTTGATGGAACTTCATGGTACATCGCACCTATGGGTTTGATTAATACCGCATACAGAATAAACGGAACACTTCCAAACAGGTAAATTATCATCGAATAATAATATAAATATATAGATTTTTTATCCATTTTAAACCCTCGCCTTTATTGTTCTCTGCAGCATTAAAAATATAATAGCTGCGAACATGAATAAATTAATTACAAGCACTACTGCCCAGAGGCTTTCATATTTAAATGGATACTCCTGGGTAATATACCACATGATAGGGTCTACAACAACAAGCTGCAGTATGCCTATCAGATAAACAATATTAGTTACTTTCATTTACCTCACCATCCCTTTTTGCGAATCTCATGGCATATACTGTTATGAAGGAAATGAAGGTTATAGACCACCATAGATACATTGTCATTAGCCTGGTTTGGCTAAGCCCTGGTTGCGAATAGCCCCATACCGTCATGACTGCCAGTCCGATTAGCATAAATATTCCGAATGCAGTGATCCATGGCCTTTCCAGTACACCCTTATTGTGGTATCTGTCTATAAATGGTAGTATCAGTATGAATACCAGCATGCCTATTATCAGAGGAACTCCTCCTGTGCTCAAACCGTAACCTGCCACATCCATTAATTTGTAAACAGGTGTGATATACCAGTCAGGAACCGGGAATGTCCCATAAGCAAGAGAACCGTATGCAAGTGTTAGCTGTTGTGGGAATGCAGCTGAAATTAATAGTATTACTCCAACCATTACAATTCCAGAAAACATTGCATAGAGTAGGTTTGTGGGGAACCATGGTATCATCTCTCCCTTCTTTGGTTTCTCACTTGCAAGTCCGGATCTCTCAAATAGCATGAAATGTACTGCGAACAGCGCAAGCATCAAGGTTGAAAACACCGCAACGTGAAGCGCTAACAGATGGGAAAAAGTGGCTGTTGTTGTTCCATTTCCTATCAGTATTGCCTCGAGCCAGTTTATGAATGCTCCCGGAAGTATTCTGCCCAGTACGCTTCTCTGCATAAACAGTAAACCGATATGCACGGCTGCCATTGCTATTGCAGTGTTTGCAAGCATGTATCCCAGTATGGCCGTAAATATTGTGAGCAGGAATAAAACAACTCCAATAATCCACTGTAGCCATCTCCATTTTCCCTTATATGAACCAACAAACCACTGCCTCATCATATGGAAATAAACAAGTCCGATCATGGCATATGCCATGTAAAGATGTGATGTTAATATTATATGCCCAAACGGAACATCGGATATGATATACTCTGTAGAATGATATGGGTCAACCTGGCTGTAGTAAAAGAACAGGACTATTCCAGAAACTATCTGGTAAATAAGTGCTGTTGCAACCCACGCACCTGTCCATTCATCTATCTTGTAACCTCTTTTTGTTACTGATTTAAATCCTAAAGTATAAGAACCATCTGGAAGTTCCTTCTCTTCCTTCATCAGATCGGTTATGTTATAATTATTTGTTTCTGCCTTTTCCATCTAATTCACCTATGAGCTCCCGCTGGAGCTATTTCCTGAAAAGCTTCCTTTCCAGTTTAAATTATTAGCGCTATCGTTTTGGTTACTGACTACTGTAGTCCTATATAATATGATACCACTGCTGTTGCTATTTAATCCCAAAGATGAAGTGCCCAGGCTTTTATAATTAGAAGAGCTGGTATTATTTACCTCTCCCGTATACATTGTTGATGGATAACTAGTGGGGGTTCTGGAAGTCCTTATTGCAGTGCCGCCTGTTAGATCTTCTATTTTAACCTGCGAACCATAAGTTTCACCTCCAGGGAATTTCAGATGTGTTCTAATAACAGCATTGCTTGAATTAATACCATATGCGTATATATTGCCACCTCCATTGGATCCATTACTGTCTGTTGCCAGCATAATCTGTGGCAGGGAATGATTTGCAGGGCTGGATGCAGGACCGTTATTGTAAAGGTTTCTTCCTCCCCATACCGGATTGTACTGGCTTCCGTGGCACTTGCAGTATATCAAACCGTAATCCGGCCACTGTGCCGGTGTACCCGGCGCGTCAGGCTTGTATCCAATCAGCTTTGACTCAAACGGTATGCTCTTTCCAGGGTGGTAATCCAGAAATGGCGGAACACATCCAAGATGCTGGCATATTCCACTCAGGGCAAGGATTGAATAGTTGTTGCTTGTACCTTGGTAGTCATGTACATAAATTATACCGTCCATGGGTGCCGTTGAAGATGGAGACACAGGATTAAATCCAGATGAAGGGGATGTATTGGGCGTTGTGACCTTAACATTCTTCAGAACAACTAAAAATGTCGGCTCGTCCTGCAAGGGATAATTGAAAACAAGTATCGGCGTACTTGTTGAATTCGGGGTAGCCGCTGCATATTCTATAACATCACTTATTGTAATCCTATTTCCACTGGGGTCTTCCAGAACAGCCAAAGGAAAATTATCCATCACAGGAACACTGCGATCACTTGGTACTACGTAACGTTCCATAGATAATCCTCCAACCATCAGTGCTGCTATTGAAAGGCCTGCTCCCTTCAGAAAAGCCCTTTTCTCGGGCTCAGGAATATAGTTCTTATCATTGGCCATGAATGATGAATTATAATATATCTAAATGTTTACTTAATTCCCTGAATATGTTCAATAAAAACAAAACATATTTTTAATTCCAAGTTAATTATGAAAAAGTGATAGTTAATGTTTGACTCGTATATGGATATACTGATAATTGCGGTTGTTGCGCTGATCATATTCGGCGGAACAAAGAAGATACCGGAAATGGCAAGAAATTTGGGAAAGGCAACTGGAGAATTCAAGAGGGGCCAGATGGAAATTGAAAATGAGTTGAAAAACGGGACAAGCACTGCACAGGCAAACAAAGGTCAGATAAATTACATGAAAATTGCCGAAGATCTGAATATAGATATAAAAGACAAGACAATAGACCAGATAATAAGTGAAATCAATGAAAAACTGGGCAGCTCCGCAAAGCCTGTAGAAGGGGCAGTAGAAACCAAGCAAAACTAATATGGAAAACGAATTATTGAACTATCTGGTTAAATATTCTGATGAAATTAGGTACAGGGCTATCAGGATACTGGCAGTTTTCGCTGCTTTTTTTGGGATTTTCGTAATTTTCAAGATACAGTATATTTCTATATTCGGTCAGAGATTCCTTTTTCTGTATCCGGATCCACTGGATAATGTGGGAGCCCAGGTATTATACCTTTTAAAATCCCATGATCTTACATCTAATACAACACTCCTCGTATTGAAGCCGGTTGATGGTGTAATGGCTGATTTTTATACATGTATGGCCATTTCCCTTATAATTTCCATGCCGGTTATAATCTATGAAGTTTCAAAGTTTATTGATCCGGCGCTTAAAAACAGTGAAAAGGAGCTTTTAAGATCAATAATAATACCTGCATCCCTGCTCTTCTTTGCTGGGGCATTTGTGGGCATTTATTTCATTGCCCCTGTCCTGTTCAGAATTTTTGCAGATTTTGATATAGGTGTGGGTGCAGATGTAACTATGGGAATATCCAGTTTTGTTTCTTTCATATTCATGTATACCATAGCTTTCGGGCTTTCCTTCGAAATACCTGTGTTTATGGTTGGCCTGAGCAGGTTCGGCATAGTCACAGCGGATACATGGAAAAAGAACTGGAGATATGCAGTTATAGGTGCACTGGTTTATGGCATGATATTCTCACCGGGCGTTACTGGATTCACCATGGTTGTAATAGCCATACCCATGATTGCCCTATATTTTGCAGGAATACATTTCTCCATTAAAGCGGAGAAAAAATTCGAGGCAGAAAATACCTATTCAAACAGTGCCGATCAGTGATAGACCCTTAATTTCAAATTTTCCTCCAATTTTATATTTTATTTTTATCGTCTGCCTTTCCCTATTAATAGAATTATATACTTCCTGCTGTATCTCAATCTGTAAAGGATTCTCTATTCTATAATCACTGCTTTGACTAAAATGATCGATGATGGTGCATACAGGTTTTTTAATTAGGGGGCACATTTTATCAGTGCACGGGCCCTGTATTGTGGTAACTGATATTGATAGAACTCTATTTCCTATTAGGTTAAACTCTTTGTCTCCGATTTCGATTGAACCATTACCCACCTGTATTTTCATAAGAGATTATCCATATGTATTATTAAAGTGTTATTATGTGCATTATGTTAAATTTGAATCAATAAAATATAGCAATATGATTTTATATTATTTAATAATAATGGAATATGCAAGATAAAATAACCTACAACGAATCAAAAGTTCTGAGGCTTTTAATGGAGGACTCACGAATGCCAGTTCTTGATATTTCCAGAAAACTCGGGCTCAACAGGAATACTGTATCAAACATTATTAAAAAATTGAACAACAGCATCATAGAAAGATACACACTGGAAACAAGAGAACCTGAGGATAGCCTTTACATAATTATGGAGACAGATGACATAAATTCCGTGGATAAGGATAAAGTTATAGAATATTTCGAGCTGGCAAACGGCCACTATACTGTTATAATGAACAGGGAAGCAATTGGAGCTAGTATAAGTTATAAACAGGTTGATTTAGCACATCACAGAGTTATCAACAAAATTCCACCAACAATAGATCTTTACTGCGATTACTGTGGAGGTATAATAGCTGGGAAACCCCTGAAATATGATACTGTGGAGGGAACATTATATTTCTGCTGCAACACCTGCAAGGGTGATTATGCAAATAGAGAAAACACAGAAAAACACATAAAAAAATAGGCATTCTGCCCTGTAAACATATAAATAGACTTTATCAATTCTAAATTATGGCAACAGACCCAGTTTGTGGAATGAAAGGAAAGAAAGAGATATCCAGTGAGTATAATGGAAAAACATATTATTTCTGCAGGGAGGGATGCAAGGAAGAATTCGAGAAAAATCCTTTAAAATATATCAGGTGAATAAATGGCTGTGGATCCTGTTTGCGGTATGTATGTGTCCGAGGATTCTACAATATATTCGGATAGAGACGGAGTCAGGTATTACTTCTGTTCCCAGGGTTGCAAGGAAAAATTTGACAAACCAGAGGAAGAAGATAATGCTCTAAAGACCAAACTTATTATTGCATGGCCATTTTCCCTGGCAGTTATTTTTATCGACTATCTTCTGGTTTTTCCGTTCAAAAATTTTGTTCTGCTTATCCTTGCCCTGCCGGTTCAGTTTTATGTGGGACTGGGCTTTTACCGTGGCGCCTATGAAGCCATAAAGGATAAAATGGGCAATATGGATTTACTGATATCGCTGGGAACCCTGACAGCATTCTTCTTTTCCCTAATAGTAACAGTTGATCCGGATTTGTTTCCTGTACACTACACCTATTACGATGCATCTGTTTTTATAATAACGCTGATTCTTACAGGAAGCTATATAGAATCACTGACTAAGAAAAAGGCAAATTCTTCTGCAACAACTCTCTTATCCCTGCTGCCTGATAAGGTGCACATACTGAAAAATGGGAAAGTTGTTGATTCTCCCATAGAATCAATGGTACCTGGAGATACTATACAGGTAAGGCCCGGTGAAAACATACCCGCGGATGGTACCGTAATAGATGGATCCTCCGAGGTTGATGAGTCCATGGTTACCGGTGAAGGTGATCCGGTTCTCAAGAACAGTGGGTCCGATGTAATCTCCGGAACAGTTAACCTGAACGGGATTATCACGGTTTCGGTGAAAGAAACGGGAAGCAATTCTACTGTAAATAAAATTTATTCAATGATACAGATGGCATCCATGGGGCGTGCAAAAATCCAGAAAATATCTGATATATTCTCATCGTACTTTGTGCCCATAGTTCTTGTTGCTGCAGGATCGTCAGCCATTTTCTGGTACTTTTATTTGGAGTCTGTGGGCGATCCCTTATATTTCATAATTTCTGTACTGGTGTTTGTTTCTGTGGTTGTCATAGCATGTCCCTGTGCAATAGGGCTTGCCGCACCTATTACTCTTCTTATCTCATCCAATGCCTCTTCCAGGGACGGGATACTGATCAAAAACTCCAGCTCCATGGACAGGCTCTCAAAAATAGATACAGTGATATTCGATAAGACAGGCACAATTACAGATAATACACCAAAAGTTACAAAGTTCAGTACCCGTGGTGATGAAAATCTGGCAGTTTCGCTTCTTTATTCGATCGAATCCTTATCAAATCATCCTGTTGCAGTGGCCATCAGATCATATCTCCAAAATAAAAACCCGGAAAAGGTTGAAATAACGGAATTCAAGGAAATTCCAGGAACAGGTGTAAGTGGTGTATATGATAGAAAAACTGTAGAGGTCAAGAGGTTGGAAGGGCACACATCATTGTTTCTGGATGGAGGAGAACTTGCCTCACTTGAGATTGAGCATTATATGAGAAAGGGGATAGAAGATGACGTGAAGAATCTTATCAGGAATAATATAAAGGTCATGATTGTCACAGGAGATACGGAAGAAAATACATCCGGAATTGCTCATGAACTGGGAATAACAGAATATTACTGTTCAATGAAACCTGATTCAAAGGCCGAAATTGTCAAAAAGGAACAGGGGAGTGGAAGATATGTTATGTTCGTCGGTGACGGTATAAACGATACAGTTGCAATGAAAACAGCCGATGTGGGCGTTGCCATGGCTTCAGGTTCAGACATAGCCAGTGCAACAGGCGATATCATACTTTTAAATAATGATCTTAAAAATATTATGAGAAGCATATACATAGGAAAATACACTATAAAAAAGATAAAGCAGAATGTGGGATGGGCCATAGGATATAATTCTGCACTTATTCCAGTCGCGGCAGGAGTCCTTGTACCCCTACTTGGCCTCGGTATTTATTATGTGCTGCCCATATTCGCAGCCCTTGCAATGGGGCTGAGTTCTACTACTGTAGTACTCAACTCACTCAGACTACGAACAAGGCTTTCAAGAAATGCTGATGCCATAACTCTTTAAAAATTTGATTTTAACAGAGTATTTGGAAAATTCGATAAATTTATAAGTATTTTCATAATAGATATAAATGGAATTGAGGGTTATAGGGATATCAGAGGGACGCAGAATACCAGATAAATTTACCTGTAGCGGAAAGGATTATTCTCCCAAGATAGAGATACACGATAGAAATGAAGAGGGTTATTATTTTATTGTTATGAACGATCCGGATGCTCCTTCAGGTCTGTTTACTCACTGGCTAATATATAATATACCGGCAGGAATCGTCATGCTGGATGAAAACATGGGAAATAAGGAAATAACGGATGAGGGTTATTATCAAGGCATGAACGATTTCGGCGAACTTGGATACAGGGGCCCATGTCCTCCAAGAGGGGATGGAGATCACAGGTACTTTATAAAAATTTATAGGATGAAAGAGGCCGTAAGCAGGAAAAAAATTGATGCTGAGAACTCGTATAAAATCCTGGATAAATTGACGCCTGAAGCAGAATTCTACGCAATTTACAGCAGGGAATAAACTTATTCCATGGCCTCCAGAGCGCCGACCAATTCGCTGTATGCCTCAGGAAAATCTTTGCCTGTTATGCATACCCTGAGATATGTTCCAGATATTCCAAAGTATCTGGCCGGTAACGCTATGATACCTTTATCTGCAAGTTTTTCACTGACAGATTCGGAATCTTCTTCCGTATATGCAGAATAATCAACAAATGAAACAGGTAATGCTAGTGGCTTTTTCCCACCGAAGAATTTTAATTTACCATTATCATTTAAAAGAATGCTATGGTTTTTCTCTATGATTTCCCTTACCTTTGATAATAATTCATCGTGCCTTTTTAAGACCTGATAGCCTGCGGAAATATTCAGAGCCGAAACATCTTCTGTAATTAACCCCTTGAAACCTTCTAACTCTTTTGCCTCCTCCCCTGAGGATGCGATAATATACCCGAGCCTCAGGTCTCCACCGCCGTAAACCTTAGTAAATGTGTTTACAATAAATCCATTTCTGTATGTATAACGATCCAGCGAATCGACGAATTCCATAAAGGTTTCATCTATTACAGCGGACGCATAATTTTCTGGCAGTTTGATCATTGTGCCGGTAGGATTGTTGGGGTTGCTGGCGGTAAATACCTCCTCTCCATTCTTGAAACCAATTATTTGAGGAGTTTTGTATATCATTTCATATTCAGGTTTATCCACCCTGAAGGAATGATATTTTTTAGCAAGATGATATACAACCATGGAAAATGCTTCTGTTGCACCATGGGTTATTACCACATCCTTTGAACTACAGCCATGGAGCCCGGCTATTTCCTCTTTTAGATCAATATCAGTTTTTATCGGTGAATTATTTAAATATTCCTTTACGTCAAAGACATTTGACATTCCACTGTGGCTGAGCTCATATTTGCCGTGATGGCTGTTAAGCCACTTTATTGTTTCACATTCCATGCATCTATATATCGTAATGGTTATTTTAATATGCTGTTCACCTTGATAATCTAAAAATTTGTACTGTAAAAATAGAATCAAGAATATATTAGTAAGTCGGTGCAATATCATATTATGGCAATAAGGAAATACACTTATTTTGGGTTAATATCAGGATTTATTTCTGCCATATTTGAGGCTATAATGTTTTATTCATATGACGCTGCATCTTCACTCTCACCAGGATATCAGTTTACAGCCATAGGGATCAGATTATTACATATCGCCGGAATATACGGAGAAATTTACGGATTATTACTGCATTTTCTGGTGGGTACAGTTGTCGGGTTCTTTGCGGCGCTTATTTCATATTATATCCCTCATTTGAGAATAAAATCAGTTTTAACAGGACTCGGTACAGGGATTCTTGCAGGTTTTCTAATACTGTTTGTTTTCAGCCTTCCCGTGAACATATTCCTACTTCAACTTTACATATACGAAAAATACTATGTTCCATCAACATTCTTCTATTACACCATGCACATATTTTACGGTGCTGTATGGGGAGTCTCTATGGGATTTTTGTACAGTAGAGATAAATAATATATCATTAAATTGTGAAGTTCAATTCTATTATAATCGAATGAATATATTTTTATCCTATCCTGTCATTATATGGCATGGATATCAACGAAAAAATTGCTGGAGAAATAACAATATCTGAAACTCCAGGGATAACCATAAAAAAATGGCGTGAGGAATTCGGTATTTCCCAGATGGAATTGTCAAAATTTATGGAGGTATCTCCATCGGTAATAAGTGATTATGAATCAGGAAGACGAAAATCACCCGGTGCAAATTCAATCAAAAAGATAGTGGATGCACTTATCAAAATCGACGAATCAAGAGGCGGTACTCTTTTAAGAAGATATAACAGCGGAATACCCTCAGATGCACTTCTGGATATAAAGGACTATGACCACGATATAGAATTGAGATATATAATGACAAAAATACGTGGTACAGCATGTTCTAAAGCAGACTTAAAGAGGAATATACGTGGATACACCATGATAGATGGAATTAAAGCAATATTAAAATTTTCATATGCAGAATACAGCAAATTATATGGATGGTCCAGTCAGAGAATTATTTTTATAACAGACGTATCATATGGCAGGAGTCCAATGATTGCGATCAGAGCACATCCCCTTAAACCGGCGGCAGTTGTGTATATTAAACCCGGAAATGTTGATGAGCTTGCAATAAAATTATCTGAAATTGAAAACATTCCATTGATTAGAACAGATATGGATTATAAAACAATATCATCCATTATGAATATTTTAAGATGAAAATATCTTGTTCAGGTACCATTCAACATTAAAGTGTATCAAATCTTCCATTTCCTGTCCGATACCAACGAAAAGTATGGGCTTTTTAATTCCTGCTGATATACTTATGATTGATCCTCCCTTAGCATCTGTATCCAGTTTTGTAACTATAATTCCGTCATAACTTATCTCTTTAGAAAATGTTGCAGCCTGCTCTATAACATCCTGACCTATCATGGCATCAAGCACGAGAACTGTCATATCTGGTTTTGCAACACGCTTTATTTTTTTCATTTCGTCAAGAAGATTCTTATTTGTCTGCATTCTTCCCGCTGAATCTATAAGCACAAAGTCCATTTTCCTTGCCCTAGCATGGTCTATGGCATCAAATGCAACTGAAGCAGGATCGCTTTTGAAATCGTGTTTTATTATTTCAACACCTACTTTGTTTGCTATTATTCCTAACTGGTCGATAGCTCCTGCCCTGAATGTATCAGATGCCGAAAGTACAACACTTTTACTATGTTCTTTCAGATAATATGCCAGTTTTCCGATTGTTGTGGTTTTCCCTGTCCCGTTTATTCCCAGAAACAGAATAACGTATGGCTTTTTATCAATATTTAAAAGGTCCACGGTCTCATTATTATTCTTATCGATCACATCCATGATGACTTTTTTTAATTCATCCTGAACAATTGAATAATCGACCTTTCTTTTGATTTTCCCGAGATTTGTTTTCAACTGTTCTATGATTTCCTCTGTTGCATCAAAACTTACATCGGATTCCAGCAATGTCTTCTGAATTGTATCTTCAAGGTCTATTCTGCGTATGACCTTTCCCTGATCAATAGTCTTGGCTTCAGGCACCGGTTTATTCTCCTGGACTTCTCTATCACCGTGCCCGGAGAATACATCTGAAAACTTTTTCTTCAGCTTGTCAAACATCAGTTAGCTCCTTCCTGGGATCTCTGCAATGAATACATCAGAGCATCGTAATTATTTTGCGCTGTCTGTTTCTGTTTAATCAGGTTATTATATGTATCCTGGAAGCTTTTGATATTGTCCTCCATTCTCTTTACTGTTTTTTCCTTTTCTTCCTCTATGTATATGCTTGAACCAATAGGAACCACAATTTTATCTGTATCCAGTGATGCCTTTGAAAACAGTCCGGATCCTATGGATATTTTTACATCCTTAGAATTCTTATAGTCATTATCTTTCAAAAGCGCCAGCGTATCTGATGATTCTTCAAGTGTTTTCAATAAAAGATTTAATCTTGAATCTATATTTTCTATTAAATTTTTTAAATATTCTATTTGTTCCATTAATTCATTTTCTCCGGCCATTCAATTACCTCCAAATAACGCTCTATTTTTTATGAGCGATTCTATAACTGGTATGGATTCACCGGATAAATAATTTATCAGGGCTCCACCCCCGGTAGATATATACCCCATGGATGGTTCCAGGGAAAACCCATTGATAGCGTTTATTGTATGTCCACCTCCTACAATTTTGAGGGCATCTGCCTGGGCCACATCATTGAAAAGTTCTCTGGTACCCAGTGAATACTCGTTAATTTCATACATGCCCATGGGTCCATTCAAAAATATATTTTTTGCCTTCTCAATAAGTTTGCTGAATTTCAAAACAGATTCTATACCTATATCTGCGATCAAATCTTTATCCGGAATATGTTCACCGACATTTATCCGGTTCTGTGATGGATTAAGAACAAAATCAACAGGCATATGTATATTTTTAGGATATTTCGATAAAATACTTTTGCATTCGGCTATAAGTTTTTCATAATTTTTGTTATGCTTAATTATGAACTCCTTATTTCTTAATCCTATGTCTACACCTGAAGCCCAGAGAAATATATTTGCGACAACCCCTCCGAGGATTATCTGGTCAACTATATTCTTTTCAAGAAACGGTCTGGCAACCTGTATTGCGTCCGCGATCTTTGATCCTCCCAGTATTGCCATTTTTGGATGTTCATTGGATTGCTTGAAAGCCTCTATATTCTTTATTTCATTCTCCATAAGCCTACCGGCTATATTCGGACCAGCATCCCTGAATCCCGTTAGTGTAGTCTGCGCACGGTGTATTGCAGCAAATGCATCTATAATATAGTAATCAAACAACTGGGAAAGATTTCTCACAATATGTGTGTTTATCAGGGTATCATCCTCATCCCTTAACATTATTTCCTCGCTGTAAAACCTTGAATTTTCAAGCATTATTATCTCTCCAGCCCTCATCCCCCTTATCCGGTCGGTGGCAGCAGAGCCGAAAAGAGAATCCACAAATGTTACATCTCTACCTATGAGTTTTTCAAGATGCCTCGCATGGTTCCTCAAACTGACAAAATCGCTGTCTCCAGGTCTTCCCTGGTGAGCCACAATAACAAGCTTTGAGTTCTTTAATTCATTTATTGTCTGTATATGATGCCTGAATCTGGTATCATCCAGTATTTCACCGTTAATAGGATTAATAGGGGAATTTATATCAATTCTCAGATAAACTCTCTTGCCGGTAAAGTCAAAATCGTTCATGGTATAAAAAGGAAAATTGTCCATAACCAGTAATGAATATCTTATATAATATGATTATTTTTCACTGAACCATTTATATAACGCAACTGTTCTGAAGCATTGCTGCAAATATATTTATAGAGAAATCATATTTAATTTGATGTACATTCCACACGAATTTAAAATTGAGGACCTCAAAAAGATTGCAAATTTTGTTCAGGATAATGATTTCGGAATTCTTCTCAGCATATATAACAATGAAATATACAATACACAGATACCACTAATGCTCAGCAGGGAAAATGACAAATTTGTATTGAAAGGACATATGGCAAGGGCAAATATGCAGTGGTATCGATCCAGAGATAAGAATGTCACTGCATTATTTACCGGATCTCATCATTATATCTCACCCTTATACTACAAGGATAAAGATTCTGTACCAACATGGGACTATATGACCGTCAGAATGGATGGGAAACTGGAATTAATGGATGAGGAAGAAACCAGAAAATTTTTACTGGAAATGTCCAGATTCTATGATGCGAAATGGGTAGAAGAGGGAAATGATAGAAGGGAATACTACAGTAAAATGGTGCTCCAGATCGTGGGTTTTAAAATAGCAGTTTCAAAGATTAATGCAAAATTCAAGCTGAGCCAGAATCGCCCAGAGGATATGGAAAATATAGCAATAAACCTAGAAAATCTTGGTGACGATGACGCTGTTTCCGTGGCGAAATTCATCAGAGAAGAGATTAAAAAATAACTTTTTATAGAGTAAATCAATTAAGACTCTAGGGTTTGTGGGGTAGCCTGGCATCCTTCCAGCTTCGGGAGTTGGAGACTCCGGTCCAAATCCGGACAGACCCACTTATTATTACTTAACTCTTAGGTGGAAAGCCTTCTGCGTTATGAGTAGAAAGAAGTCATCTTACATTTTCTCTCAATTTTTTATACACTTCCAGCATTTCAAATCCTTTTTCGTAACCCATTTTTATCTCATTATAATTCAACTTTGACATTACTTTTCTGACCTTATTTTCATTCTCTAATCCCAGGAGTGGTATTGACAAAAATGCGGCTGTGGATAGTAATCCTGTATTGCCAAAGGCTTTGCTGATATTTCTGAGTACTGGGAGGAGTATGCTTGAAATATATTTTCTTGAATCTGGATTTATTATCATTGTCATTATTGCTATGGGCATATCCTGTTTTTTGATATCACCTGATATCATCATTTTTATTATTTTTTTATGATTTTTCTTGCCGGGAACCCATCCCATAGCCGTAATAAGAATTTCTCTATCGGAATCGTCTTGTGCTTCTTTAAACTTATTTATAATATCATCTAGGTCTGTGGAGATGATGGCTCTGGAAATGGCTATGTATTCTCTCTCATCAGGCTGTGCATCATAGTATCCATCGAATTTTTTTGACATTTCACGGGCAAATTCATAATTTATTTTGGCATATGCACTTCTGGCTTTTTGAACGCTGATACGGTCAAGCATAGTTAAATTGTCTTCTTTAGTGGTCCCGTTTTCAATTATTTTCTGAATTATATTATTGCTAGATTTCATGAATTCTGTTCGATCATAGAGTATACGATTTAACCTGTCAAAATTGTTAATAAGGAGAAGCGCAGATGGTGTTGAAAAAGATTTGGAGATTTCTTCTGCAAATATAGAAAATTTTTCTATTGGAATTTTTCCTGATAGAAGTTGGAAATAATTATCACATACAAGTTCGGTGCGGGCCATTGAATCAAGGGCATTCACTTTTTTCATAACTACTTCGGACAGGGCATTTTTATAAAGTGTTTGATAATATCCCATTCCTCTATAATTTATTTTAATGAAGTCGTCAATTTCAATTTCCAGGGTCTTATCTTCCATAAGAATCTTTTTTTCATCCTTTTCAGTTTGTATGAAGATTGGAACCTTCCATAATTTCTCACTTTTCTCACCGGATAAGAGCAGCTGTTCCTGTTCCAGCATTAATTTCTTACCATTATAATCAGCCTTTATTAACGGGAAACCGGATTGATTTGTCCAGTTATCCATTATAGATGTTATCTTAAGCCCAGAGCTTTTTTCCAGTTCATTCCAGAGATCTGGTCCCTCTGCATTTCCATATCTAAATTTTGAAAGATAGGATGATAGTCCCATCCTAAATTTTTCTTCGCCCACATAATGATAAATCATTCTGAGTATGCTTCCGCCCTTTCCATAACTTATCTCATCAAAGACCTGTTCTATATCTTCAGGCTCTCTCACCTCAACATTTATTGGGTGTGAACTTTTAAGCGCATCACTTGCCATGGAACCAACCGTTTCATTAAGATAATAAGTTTTCTCTTCTTCATATTCCGGGAAAATTTTATCCACGCATAATGACGACATAAACGTGGCAAAACTCTCGTTTAGCCATAAATCATTCCACCATTTCATGGTAACCAGATTTCCGAACCATTGGTGGGCAATCTCGTGTGCAATGACTACTGTGATCATTATTTTTGTTTGGGAATCGGTATTTTCGTTATTCAATAATGCGTCCTCTCTGAAAGTAATTGCACCCCAGTTCTCCATTGCCCCAGCTGCAAAATCTGGAACGGCAATGAGATGCATCTTCGGAAGAGCATAAGGAATATTGAAATATTCTTCATAAAAAGTAAGGCATTTATCAGCAACATCGAGGGGATAATCATCTGATCTCATTTCACTGCCTGGTTTTGCAAGTATAATTTCACAGCTTCCATGCTTCTTGGTCTTTGTTATAAACTTGCCTATACCTATATAGAGAAGATATGTAGACATAGGAGGTGTAGGACTAAATTTTATTTTTCTTGATCCTGCATCATCCCGGGTGTTAGACAATTGTGGCATATTGCTGATAGCATCCATATCCTCTTTGATTATAACCGTAAGTTCAAATATAGCCTTCATGGATGGATTGTCAAAGCAGGGGAAGGCTGCGGAAGCATCGTTTGACTCGAATTGGGTTGTGATCATTGATTCTTGACCGTTTCCAGCCCTATATAAACCTGATAAGCCATTACCATACTTACCTGTATACAGGATCTGTATCTTCCCTTCACTTTTTTCCATTTTTTCAATTTTTAGTTTCTTCTTTGTTTCATCGTAGACAAATGTTTTTTCTTTGTTATTAACCAATAATTTTTCAATATGAAGTTCTTTAGCGTCGAGAATCAACTCTTCATCATCTGAACTGAACAAAACTGTACAATCACCCTTAAATTCCTGGTTATAAAGAAAATTCATCACCAATTCATACTTTTCAGTTGCTACAGGCATTTTATGACATATACAGGTATTATATTAATTTTCCACTAGTGTTCAGTGTTTTTACATAACATAAATTTTCTTGATAGTACACTAACAATTCTCCAAATATATTTATAAAGAATATGAATTGCTCCTGTATGCCATATAGATACCATGGAAGAGAAATTTTTATAATTGCCCACAGAGGTGGTGGTGAATTGTTCAAAGAAAATACAATATCTGCATTTACAGGGGTTGAAAAACTCGGGGTGGATGCTGTGGAGTGTGACGTTCAGGTTACAAGCGATGGAAATTTGGCTGTGATGCATGACCCTGACTTGAAAAGAACGGCAGGAATAGAGGCGAAGATCGGAGACATGAGCACTGAAGAGCTGAAAAATATTAAATTGAATGGTGGTGAACATATTCCCATGCTAGAGGATGTATTGAACTCTATTCATATTCCTGTAATGATTGAACTCAAATCCATGGAAACAGTAAAATATATAACCGAACTGTTTACTAAAAATCCGGAGTTCCGTAGGAGAAGCGTTTTAATCTCCTTTTTTCACGACACCCTTCTCATGATGAAGCAGAAGTTTCCAGATATAACATGTGGTGCTTTGATTGCTGGATTTCCTGTTGATCCTGTTTCCATGGTAAAAAAATGCGGATGTGATACCATAGCCATCAATTATGAGGGACTTACCTGTTCATATGTTGATAGGTGCCATGATGGAGGCATAAGAGTGAGTGTCTGGACCCCAAATGATTTAGCAGGAATAAAAAACTCATTAGATGCAGGTGTTGATGTAATTGCGTCTGATCGCCCTGATCTGGTTATCAGCTTAATCGAATCCAGATAGGCTAATTATTTATTCAGGTCTTCCAGAGATTTCTTTGCAGTTTCTTTGCCTAATACCAGCGTTACAATAAGCCCCATCCCGGAAATAGCGGCAAGAAAAATTAAACCACCACCGATTCCATAAAGCGCAGATACTAAAGCAAAGGTGAATATGCCGAATAATGCTCCGACCCGGCTTATGGTTGTCCCGAAACCCTGAGCAGTGGATCGTATCTCAGTAGGATAAAGTTCCTGGGGATATACAGAGCTGATAATCCCGGGTCCAAGTTCCTCTGCAATTTCAAAGACGACAAATAACACTACAATGTAAATAACAATGGGAAAATATTCAAATAATATGGCTGCAAGCAAAAGTGTTACCACCATACCGGTGAAACCTATCATGGTGAGGCTTTTCCTTCCAACTGAATCTATAAATATAATTGCAATCCCGGCACCTATAATTGCAAGCAACGCAATGATTGTGGCATAACCCGAAGCAGCATCCGAGGTTAATCCAAGGTCTTCAAGAATGGATGGCCCGTTTAAGGCTATTACGTATGTAACGGCGTCAAGTGCAAACCAGAAAACCGATATAAAGACAGTAGCGGCAATATATTTTTTTTTGAAGAGGTCACTGATTTTAGTTTTTGTATATGTTACAGGAACATGGACACTCGCATTGCTATCAATTATTTCCATGGACTCATTAGCCTGTTGATTTTTTCCATGGGAAAGAAGCCATCTAGGAGATTCCGGTACATCACGTCTCAATATCAGAATGAATATCGCTGGAATAATGCCTACCAGAAACATATATCTCCATGAAACGTTCCCAAGTGGGATCAGAACTGTGCCTATACCATATGCTCCGAATGCCCCGATAAACCATGCAGCACCAGCCAGGCTGAGCAACATTCCTCTATGTTTAGCGGGAGAAAATTCGGCTATAATTGTGGGAGTTATTGCATAATCAGCACCTATTGCAATTCCCAGGAGAAGCCTGAATATAAGAAGTTGAATATAATCAGTAGCAACTGCACATAGAACAGTAAAAATTATAAAAAATATCATATCCCACAGGTATAAATATCTCCTGCCTTTTAAATCAGCAATATAGCCAACAACGATTCCCCCAAATATCATGCCCAGAATTGTGGAACCTAGGAGAAGAGTCACTTCCGTAGAAGTAAGCGCGAACTGTGGCCTCAATATGAGTATAGCCACAGATATAATAGATATGTCAAAACCATCAAGAAAACTGCCACCGGAAGAAAGCATTGCAATTTTAAAATGTATTTTCTTTAACTTACTATCATCTAATGCCTTAAACACTACTTACTATTGCTTAGGGCATTTAATATTTTGGTATATATTTTTCGTTAACTATATATTATCTCTTAACTGTCAGATCTAACTGTGTATCTCCAGAACATTACTGATACTGTTGATTTTTCTCACATATTATTTTCGTCGGATAAATCATTTCTCATTCTTTTAAATAATATCTGCTGGTTAAAAATTAATATTAAATTTTATCCAGTGCCTGCTGAAGATCCTCGAGTAAATCCTCATAATCTTCTATGCCTACTGAAAGCCTGATAAGATTGTCGGTGATTCCTGATTTTTTGCGTTCTTCAGCAGACATTTCACTATGAGTCGTTTCAGCTGGAATGGTAATGAGACTCTCCACACCCCCAAGGCTTACCGCCGGCATGGGAATTTTTAGGCTATCGATAAATTTATGTGATTCATTGATCCCACCCTCAAGTTTGAAAGAAACCATCCCACCAAAGCCATTGAGATTTTCTTTTGCAATTTCATAGTATTTTCCCTGCTTTAATCCGGGGTAATACACTTCCTGTATTTTTTCTGACCTTTCCAAAAATTCAGCAATTTTCATGCCATTTGAGTTATGCCTTTCCATTCTAAGTCCCAGTGTTTTCAGTCCACGGTATGCCAGGTAAGCCTGGAATGCATCGGGTGTTGCCCCCAGTGTCTTTCTCATATCCACTATACCGTTGTAATAACCATCATTATTGCATCCTATAACTCCTATGAGTATATCCGAATGCCCGCCAATGTATTTCGTTCCACTATGTATGATAATATCTGCACCGAAATCCACGGGAGTTTGATTGAAAGGAGATGCAAATGTTGCATCAACAATAAGTATTATGTTATTTTCTTTGCAGTATTTACCGATTTTCTTGATATCTAGAGCGTCCATCAGGGGATTTGGTATAGACTCAATATATATTATCTTATAATCATTTCTCCGGATGTTGAGTTTATTCATATCATCAACCGAAATCATATCAACATATATTCCGTATGACTTGAGTGTTCTTGCAAAGAAATAATAGGTCTGCCCGTAAAGCACATTTATTGCAAGCATTCTATCTCCGCTCTTCATAATTGATAATACGGTTGCAGTAATTGCACCCATTCCACTGGAAAATGCTACTGCATGGTTTGTTTTCTCCAGGGATTTATATTTATTCTCAAAGGATTGAACTGTAGGATTGCCCCATCGAGAATAAAGGAATGTTGATTTGCTGGTATTATCAGCAATAATGGTTTCAGAGCTATTCGGGTACTTATATGTGGAATCTTCGAAAATTGGTGTTGTCACATTTCCTATCTCCGGTATATACAGATCGCCGGCGTGTACTGCTTTAGAATTAAAACCTTTAATACTCATAATAATATATTATTACAATATATAATAAATTATTTACCGGAACGCAAACTTATTTTAAATATCCGGTAGTTTGATTTATCATGTCTTAATTTACGATAAATGGCATCATATGAATTAAAAAGAATTCTTGGCCTGAGATCCGCTGTTATAATAAATCTTGGGGCTATAATCGGGGCTGGAATATTCGTTATAATAGGTATAGCTGCTGGCAAAGCTGGACCAGCAATAATTTTATCCATTTTTATATCTGCTATCATAGCAATATTTACAGGATTAAGCTTTTCAGAAATTGCACAGCATATATCCAAGGAAGGTGGCGTATACGAATATGCAAAGGAATCTTTTGCACCATCTGCCGGTTTTATAGGCGGAACCATGTGGACGTTTTCTAACATGATAGCAATTTCAGCAGTAGCATTAAGTATGGGCAGTTATATAAATTCATTATTTCACCTGCATTTAAATTTGATAATTTATGGAATTCCGGTCATAATCCTCTTCGCTGTTTTAAATATGCTAGGCATAAAGAATTCAGCCAAGACATTATCCATTCTTGTGGGTGTTAATGTAGTGATTTTA
>JAKAYM010000140.1 GCA_021826795.1 Thermoplasmata archaeon | reverse complement strand
CTCTCTGGATTGTGGAAATGTATATAGCAGGAATAGTCCTTATACTGGGACTTGTACTGTACGGAAAGCAGGATCGTTCAATAGACCCGATAACCGAATAATCTATGGAAAATTATCATATATTATTTTATTTATAAATAGAATAAATTTCTTCAGGTATATTATTTTTATATGTTTCCAAAAATTCCTTATCTTTTTGATTATCCCTGGATTCCATCCGTAGCATTACAGTTATATCATTTATTACTGGATACCATGACCCACAGCTATGGCATAATATTATTCCATCTTTATATTGAGTTGAATTGATTTTATCTATTTTTGTTTGACCGTTTCCATCCCATGCATAGCGTATTGTTGCTCCTTCGGCGAATATAAAAATCTCAAAATCTGATTTCCGACACTCAGGACACTGTAAAACCTCGATGAAACGATCTTCCATTCATAAATATACACTGATAATATAAATATTTGTTCTTTAACCATATATTACGATGACACCGTATATTAGTATGAGACAAAAGTCAATTTATACCATTTATTGTAAACATATTAATATTCTTACATATTATCTTATAGATGGCTGAATTTGATAAAACTGGGGTTACCGACCGTGAATTAAATTCAATATATAATAAGATTCCGGAGGGCTATGATCGGGCTAATGCATACATATCATTTTTTCAGGACGTTAAGTGGAGAACATTTATCGCAAAACAGGTTATTGTTAATTATAAACCTGAAAAAATACTGGATGCTGCCTGTGGAAAGGGTGAACTTACATTTACAATTAGACAGTTTTCGGACGCTTTTACAGTAATGAGCGATTATTCAGAAAATATGCTTAAAAATGCTATTGTTAAGGGCAATATGGTACTTGCCTCCTTTGATAATCTTCCCTTCAAGGATAGTTCATTTGATTCTGTTATGAGCACCTTTGCGTTACATGCGGCCGACCGAATTGAAACTGTTGTGAAAGAATTTGCCAGAGTAACTTCAAATTCAGTGGGAATTATAGCCATGGGAAAATCTGATAATAGATTCTTCCGGTTTATTTCAGGCGTATATTTGAAATATATCCAGCCTTATATGGCAATACTTGGCCATGAAAAACCTTCAGATTACAGATTTATATATTATATCTATAAGCGAATACCAACAAATTCTGAGATAAAGTCCATTTTCGAGAAGTATTTTGTGCTCGATTTATTTGAGGAAAAAGCATTCGGAACTGTTTATATTATATCGGGTAGAAAAAGATAAGCCATAATTACAAATCAATATAACAGGAAGAAAGCCAATGAATTTACGATATGAATAAATTCCTGTAATCATATAATATAAATTCAATAAATAATTAATTTTTAAAATATTTTTCAGAATATATCAGAGCATGATTTTTAAAACAACGATAAATTGAATATTTTAAGAATAAACATTATATTACAATTAAATGCGGATTAACAGTGGACAGGGATGACAATGCTGCATTAAATGTACTCAATGCTGTATTCAAAAAGATATTCTGCACAGGAAGAAAATACCCGCGGACTGTGGGAAATTAATGCCTGTGGAGGGGAAACCTATACCTGATAAGACAAGTTTTTCTGTAGAAGCAGGAAGATCCTATCTTTAGATAGGAGAGGATGTCACCTGCTTCTCGAAAATATATCCAGAGGGAAACTCCCCATCAGTTGGAAGTTTGATGTATCTTGCAATTCCTTCGGGCGCACATGTTGTACCTGTATCATTATATTCGAAAGATGTTCCTGATAGGACCGTGTAGTATTCCCGCCTTTCCCTATATATGGCAACCTGTGCATTGCCTTTTCTGTACACCTTGCCGCTATTGTGTTCAAACTTCCACTCTTTATTGATGAAATTATTTAGTTTTGTTTCCTTATAGAGATAATTGGAAGTATCTATACCTCCAATAAAAAAGAAAAATTTAGACACGACACCCATGCCATAGGATTCCATAAGCTTAATAGATGGCCAGTTACCGGTTTCAACCATGCATCTCAGTGTATTTAATCCGTTCCTGTATGCAAAACCATATGCAAAGTCCAGAAGCTGTGTTCCCAGACGCTTTCTTCTTGACTCTGGATTTACGCGCAATCCGCTGAACCAGAGTGCCCTATCAGTCAGCTTCTCCAGTTTTATAAATCCCTGAATGGTTTTATCTATTATAACATAGACATTACCTGAATTCAAATAAGATGGTCCATACTGTGTGTTGATATAATCATCATAGCCGGACCTTGCAGAAATATCACTTATATATTCCCAGTCATCATGGGTAGCCTGCCTGATCATCAGTGTATAATTTGAACAGGTTCATAATATTTCTTATAAGGTCTAAATCATTTCCCTTCGTCCTTTATAGTTTCCTCAGGGTATCCAACAGGTTTTCTGAACATTGAAATTACTCCAGCGAAGGCTGTGATTCCAAATCCCACATAGAAAACATCATGCATGGACGTCATGAAAGCAGGTGCAATTGTTTCCGGGAACCAGTGATGACCGGTAATTGTACCGATAGTATTTGCAGATATGCCTGAAAGTACACCCTGCGGTACAGTTGTAAGAACATCCTTTACTGTATTGAGCCCAAGAAATGTGGAGAATAAAATCTCAGTTGGCGGTATGCCTGAAAAATATGATGTTAGTGATGTTGCCCGCTCTCCTGTTAGTGCTGAACTTATAGCCCCCGGATAGTAGAGTGCCAGCCCAAGTATCAGTATAGAGAAGAATGCACCTATACTTGCGGTATAACCTACATTCCTCATCGTATTAAGAACTCCTGAAGTTGTTCCTCTCTCATTAGCTGGAACCGATGACATGGCGACCGTAAGATTTGGAACGTTGAATATGCCATAGCCGATACCGAATATGGTTATTACTATAGATAGAAAAATATATGAAAAATCATAGGTTAAAAGTACCAGGACAAGCAGTGCAAATGCGGAAATGAAGAGACCTGCAGTTGTAAGAATTCTTGGATCAAAACGTAGAGACAGCTTAGTTGAAAGTACACCGAAGATGCCCATGGATATTGGCAGTGGCAACATATATATTCCTGCCCAGAGTGGCGTCACAGAATATCTGTATCCGTGTATGGGAAGCCATATTCCCTGGAATATGAGTGTTAACATATACATTAACCCCATCATGCCCAGGGCAGAAACAAATGCAGTGAATACACTTATACTGAAATTCCTTGATCTGAAAAGCCTTGAATCAAATATCGGGCTCTTTGCCCTCTTTTCTATTAATGGCAATATTAACAGCATTGATGTTCCGGCAATTAGGGCTGCTATCACCATTGGATTTGTCCATCCCATAGGATTATTTTTGTATGGAGTAATGCCGTATGTAACACCGAGGAGAAGTACAATGAGACCTACTGCATAGATAATATTGCCGGCTATGTCAATATGACGCGCTGCCCTTTCCCTCTTATCTTTAAGTTTAATGTATGACCAGAAAGTGCCGAATATTCCGACTGGAATACTGACAAGGAATATGTCCCTCCAGTAAATGGTTGCCAGTATGCCTCCCAGGACTATACCCACGCTAACTCCAGAGACTGCAGCCACACTGTTGATAGATATGGCAAATCCCCTTTCTCTTGGAGAGAAATTATCAGTAATTATTGCAAATGTATTGGCCATTATAAATGAGCCACCGATAGCCTGAACTATTCTGAATACTATAAGTTCCAATGCTATTGTATAACCTGTTCCGGGGGCCAGATAAAGAAGAATGGACCCTAATGTAAAAATCAGGAAGCCAAGATTAAATATTCTAACCCTCCCGAAAATATCTGAAAGTTTTCCTATGCTCACAAGAAGTACAGAGAGTACAATCATATAACTCATTATTAACCATAGTAAATATGGAAATGATTGAGGGGCCATCGGATTTAAATGAATCCCATCAAAGATAGCAGGAAGTGCTACAATTATTATACTTGTATTGATTGTTGCCATTAACTGGCCTATCGTGGTATTACTGAGCGCTATCCATTTATCCTGCATTGTTTTTTTAAATTGCGGTAAAATATTTAAATATTATTACTAAATAATTTATTGATAAATTATACTTTCAATGTTGTTAGTGCCCTGATGAAAGGTTGTTCTGTGGAGATAATGTGGCACACATTAATGCATAAAGTTGCCAGTTTTTGGAATTAAAATCGGTTAAATTAATTAGATATTCCATAATTATCTGTTATGGCCACAGTAATACCATATTCAGATGAAAATCGATATCTGGCCCATGAATTTCTCATGAAGGATCCCTATAAAAATACTGTGATGTCTGCACTTCTGGAAGAGAGTGGCAGGAATTCGCACCTTATTTACGATAATGGGGTGATACGGGGAATTCTGGCTGTTTCTCCAGATTACAGAAATTTATGGTTTTATGGAAACAGATCATCTTTTAAAACTATACTGGATAATATTGATTATACCGAGTATAATTTATATATTGACCCGAAAAATCTGGACATAGCAATGAGCAAATTCAATTTTTCTACAGCAAAAATCCTGGTAATGCGCCTCAAGATCAGGGATTACAATATAAAATCAGGAAATGGGGCAAAATTAAACGATAATGAAATATCTGAATATGGAAAATCCTTTGGAACTGTCCCGGAATCGGCAAACACTTTTGTTAAATATAAAGATGGAGCCATAGTTGTATCCGGAGGTATAATATGCATTAATAGCAGGTCCTGTGCACTGGGATCAATTATAGTTTATTACCTACATTTTTATATTCTGATTCATGAACTTGAGTATATAGCTTTTTGCAAATGTCAGGCTGCGTGAGAGTTTCTCAAAGCCTTCCTTAATCCTGCCTTTCAAATCATCTTCAGAATTTATTGCAGCAATAGATACATACCTCTTCACGCTTTTCCATAT
>JAKAYM010000139.1 GCA_021826795.1 Thermoplasmata archaeon | reverse complement strand
GTATATAAATATTTCTCTAATCTAATGTGGTAATAAACCCCGTAAAACACTAACTCACTATTACATTGATAGAAAGAATAAAGATGATCTATAACGTAAAAAACTAATAGTTAAGGCTATAACAGTCAATTATTGTTATTTAATTCCTGCCTATTATGAAATCTATTTTATGTTTCGGGTATTAGCTGAAGGATTATATGCTACGCTGTAGCCATGGTGTAAACACTATGTACCTGATCCCATTCATAATGGCAGGTTTGCAATAAATAGACTAGAAGATAATAACGGAATAGAACGGCTTATAGAAAATCCTTATAAAAGCATAATTTAAAATTGATAATATTTTTTGGAAATCCGAAAGAAGCAAATGACTATTTTACATTTATATCAGAAAAAGGCAATATTTACGAATATATTACACCAATAAGTTGTTTTATGCTATAAAAAGCATTGCCAATAAAGCGGGAATATTTAGGGAGCAGATATTTATAAAAATAAAGAAAGAAGGGGTTAATCCAACTTCATGGATCTTATTAAAAAGGATAAATGAGGATTTAAAAACAGCAATTTTATCATCAAGCGAACTTTATAGAGAGAATTTTATCAAGCTTTGACAATGCCCTAATTTCGATACGGTTTGTTACCTACTTTATAAACATTTTGATTTTCAAAGATTTTAAAACTATTTTTTTAAAAATATACAATTATCTAGTGATATTTATTTATGTTTTTGAAAAAATTTATATGCCAATTTGATATAACACAAATATTGGTAAAATTGGATGATGATATCCTGGCGCAAATCGCTTTGCAAAACTTTCAATTTGAGATACAGACAGTTCAGATATCTCAAGGAATAATGATTCAGGGTGCATCAGGATTAAGTTATAAATTTGATTATATAATTGCTTCCGGTAAGGATACCATAGCTGTAAAGCTTGCTAATTCGGATATTACAACGAATGATATTATGATTTTTAATTCCCAGGCAACTGATGCGGGCATAACAAAAAAAATTTTGATAAGTGAAAGCGAACTGGGCGAGTATGTAAAAAAAATGTGTAACATTTACAGTATTGTTGTATCAGATCCTAGGGAAATCACCACACCAGATGACAGCACACCTGTCTACCGGGCGAAATTTGGAATTCCTATCCTGGATTCAAAGTTATCCGGGGGGCTCCGGCCAGGGTATGTGTATATGATATCTGGCAAACCGGGTGTGGGGAAAACTACACTTTCAAGTATATTTCTTTCATATGGTGCCAGTATTGGTGAAAAAGGTTTGATGATACTTACCGATACTTTCCCTGACCAGTTTATTGATAATATACATACTATGAATATCGGATTTGTAGAGGCATATAAAGATAGAAAAATAGAGGTAATGGAGATTTCCGACCAGATAAGGTCGATGAAATCTGATATCTCTCTAGGAAAAACCGATTCTAGAAAATTTATCACAAAACTCGTCACGGAACTAAAGAAAATTATTATTTCCAATGATATTAAACGGGTTGTTATAGACCCTATTACCCTCCTGATTATACCTGATGACGATTTTGTAAATCTTCTCTTAAATAGCATGGCCATCAAAGGAGTCACAATATTGATTACAAGCGGTTTGAGAAATAGTAATTTAAGCATTTTCGGTATTGAAGAATATTACACCACAGGCATTATAAAACTTGAATATAGATCACAGAACGATATAAGTACCAGAACCGGCAGCATAATAAAAATGAGGGGCACTCCCTTCGATCCAAGTCCATTTAACTTTAAAATTACCGCAAACGGCATAATGCCTTTGAGCAAACTTAAAATGCCAGAACCGGAAGTAACACAAACAGATCAGGAAAATATTGGAGGCAATTCATCGGAAAATCAGTCTTCATACGACAGCCTATTCAGAAGTATAAGGTGATCATCTGGGCAATCGCACTATAATTCTTGTAAATATAATGACTATGCTTTCTATAGTTTTCATAATCATTGGTATTGCGTCAGCTTTATATTCGGCAGTAGTTTTAAAGAATGGAACTACTTTTGAGTATATATTTACCGCGTGGTTCTGGCTTGCAAGCGTGTTTTTTGGGATTCAGAGTGTAACATACTTTCTATCCTTCCACAGGAGTGTTACTGAATATGCAGATACAATAAATGACTCTTATGTGCCTGGGCTTCGTGGTAAAGTCGCCGTTCTTGTGCCTATTTTTAATGAGGAACAGGAAATGGTAATTACAAATCTGGTAGCCATTTATTCCAACGCAGGCGAGGATTCTGATATATATGTCCTTGATGATTCAACACGTGGCGATTCTGCTCCTATAATAGATTTATGCCGGAAACTGGGAATGAAATATGTGCATCGTGACAATAGAAGGGGGTATAAGGCAGGTGCACTGAACGATGTCCTTAAAACATTGAAAGAACCATATGCTGCAGTAATAGACATAGATCAGATGCCGGCACCTGACTTTTTGCGTGAGACCACGGCCTTGCTCGAAAAAAATAAAAAAATAGGGTTTGTCCAGGTTCCGCAGGAATATTCAAATACTGATTCAAGCCTTCTTGCAGAGATAGCCCAGGCCCAGCAATTCATATTTTATGACATACTCACGGAAGGTAAAAGTGTAGCAGGCACATTGTTCTCCTGTGGTACAAATGTAGTGTACAATGTAGACGCATTGAAGTCAGTAGATTATTTTGACGAAAAAACTATAGTTGAAGATATAGCCACATCCGTTAACATGGCAATAAATGGATGGACCGGGATATATTATAATAAAAAGTTAGTATTCGGCCGTGCTCCTGTAACGATGCAGGGATACATTAATCAACAATGGAGATGGATGTATGGCGTACTGTCCTTAATGCCAAAAATTGTTAAAAAAATCCTTTTGAGCGGAAAATTCTCGCCAAAACAGAAATTTGACTGGTTTGCAACTTCAACATGGTATATCTTCGGCTGGTTTTATCTCATTTTTCTCCTTGCTCCAATACTTCAAATTATTGGAATCAAAGTTTTGACAATAAACAGTACTCTCTATCTTCTTGCATGGTTGCCCTATACTATACTTCTCATGACAACATTCACTCTGTCACAGGTATCTAAAAAGGCACCATTAAGGTTTGTCTTCTATAATATGGCTGCAAATCTTCTGATATTCCCACTGAGCATTTCTACTTCAATCAGTGCGTTGCTGAAAAAATCCAAACCGTTTACCACAGCCAGAACTGGTGGGAAACTTCCCCTGTACCGTTTCTGGCCACAGATCACAATTATAATCCTCCTGCCTCTTGCCGCAATTTATCTTATTTTACAGCACAACACTTTTTCATATATTACTGCATTCTGGGCGTTTTTTCAGTTCTCACTTCTCATGCCAATATTCTGGTTAAATAAAAATCCACGGGCATCATCAATGGACGAACCTGCCTTTAAAAATTCTATGTAGGTTTATATTCATTTAATTAAGGCTGAATTCCAGAAGCGTTTTTATGGCCAAGCAATTTTAAGGCTGCTGATTTAGCCATTAAAAGAATATTTTTATAGATTTATATACTATAGAAATTAATGAAACCGGTACAGTTCGATCTAAAGCTTTCAAAATACTTTGATATTTCTATAAATTTTAACTCCCGGCAAATAGCATTGTTGCGTGCAACCGGGTATAATGGTTCTGGCAGCCTTATAACAGATGGCCATGATTTCTTTTTTAACGTTTTTATCCCGAAGTCAGATAATATTACAGCCTTAAAACCGTTCTTTCAACTGGCTGATATAGAAGAGAGAGGGCGTTATTATTTTTACAGTGAAAAAATTCAAGATCCTTACTTATCAGGATTTTTAGGAGATCTTGATAGTATAAACGGGCTGGTAATCAGCTATGCAGGTATTGAAGCTGGCGAAATGAAATTAAAAGGTTTTATGCATACAAACTCTGAGACAGATTTTTCTAATTTATTGAGCAAGTATAACTATATGCAGGTAAACATTGAAAAACTAACCTTTAAACCATCCATGGGCTTTTATGATTTTATGAAGAATATGGAGATTCCGCTTAAAAGTATCACCATAAGCCTTCCTATATCTGAATTCTCGCAGTACCGGGCAATTAAAATATTGAAAGGCACTAATACAGTAATTCAGTATGTGGACAATATCCCGAAAGGGGGAAAATTCCGAATTATTCTTTATTCTGATAGTAATCCGAGTGAAGTTGAAGGAATTGATGTTATATCAGGCGTTGACCACATATATGAAACCAGTACAGATGAAAGTATATTGCTTTTGTTTGCATCAAATGCCAGAAAGAATAATATAACCTCAAATTTCACATTTATGTATGAAAGTGATGATAAGTTGTTTTTAAATTTCATCGTTCAAGAATTCATGGCAAAAGAATATTTTCAGCTCATAGTGAATACTGAAATTGATTTAAAAAATTTTGAATGGGTTACTCTGGAATTCTATGGAGATTTAGACAATTTTGAACAGTTATTCAACTATTCAGGAAATATTCAGTAACTCAAAATGTACTATAAAGAGAACGAGTTATGATACATCTGTACTGGACGGCATTGAGTCTAATCCAGCAAGGATAGATACTGATATAATGGAGATAAAGGTCGGTTATGAAAGGTTTAATAAAATGCTAGCAGGAAAAATTGGGGGATGCATGCTTAATTGACCTTAAAAATATTATACTTACACAATATCTAGATAAGAAAATTCTGCAATCTCCTACGCTGATTAAGCATGAACAATTATTTATATGTTGTAAGATAGAAAGAAAACATGATTTAACAATTCAAGCCCGTGATTTATAACAATGTAAACGTTTTGACACATAATGTATGCTAATGCTTAACAATTTCTGATATATTTTTGTCAATGTTTATATGTAATTAAAAATTATATCCGAATGGATAATAATGAACCT
>JAKAYM010000013.1 GCA_021826795.1 Thermoplasmata archaeon | reverse complement strand
ATCTAAGCTGTTCAATGAAGATAAACGGTATTCCGTCACTGGCATGCAGGACAATTGCATTGCAGGCAGTCAATGAAAAGAATGAAATAAATGTTGAGAGTATGGATTATTATCCCGGAGTCAGAGACCTCATTACAGATATAGATGGCTTCTACGATAAAATCTACAAGGTAATGCCCAGACTCATAGCAGATGAATCTGTACTTATGGGCGAAAATGAACAGCGCATGACCCCGGAAGATCAGACTGAAGTCTGGAAGTTCCAGGAATGCATATACTGCGGATTATGTGTATCGGCATGCCCGTCCGTAAAAGAGGATGAAAAATTCCTTGGTCCCGCAGCTCACGCCAAGGGATTCAGATTTATTGACGATGTAAGAGATACAAAAAAGCAGGAGCGTATAGAACTTCTCATGGACAGCGCATACAGATGCACATCTTGCTATATGTGCTATGAGGTATGCCCACAGGATGTGCAACCTGTAATCGCAATCAAGAAAACAAAGAACTATCTTGATCAGTATAAGGGAGATACCCCCGTAACAGTCATGGCCAGAAAGCATGATGATACTATTGTGAATCTGATAGAAACAACAGGCAAGATAAAGGAATCTACTCTATTCCTGAAAACCTTCGGATTCGGCGAGGCAATGCGGGACGCTGTAGATATGCTGAAAACAGGCAAATTTAAATATGCATTTGAGAAAGACAGTAAGGTCAAAAACATGAGCGAAATAAAAAATATGATGGGTGATAAAAAATGAAAGTAGCATATTATCCGGGATGTGCTTCCCATGGAATAGCAAAGGATGTGGATATAGCAACGCAAATGATAGCAAAGGATCTTGATCTGGAACTTATGGAGGTTGATGACTGGAACTGCTGCGGCGGGGGATTCATGGATGATAAGAACGAGGCAGTCCATGCATCTCTTAATCTGAGAAATCTGGAGAAGGTTGAGAAGATGGGTTACAATAAGATGGCAACCCCATGCAGCGTATGCCTGAATTCCCATAAAATAGCTGCCGACAAGTATGAAAATGATCCTGTACTGAAGGAGGATGTTGATGAAAGGCTCAAGGAAGCCAACATGGAAGAATACGACAACGGCGTTGAGTCAGAGCACTTCATATGGGTTCTGATCAGGGATGTTGGCATTGACAATATAAGAAAACATGTCAAAAGACCGCTTACCGGACTAAAGGTTGGAACATACTATGGATGCCAGCTTCTCAGGCCATCCAATGTAATGGGTTTTGAATCGGCATTTAATCCACATAGTGTAATGGATCTTGTGGCTGCCACAGGAGCGACTCCGGTAGCATTTCCAATGAAAACAGCATGCTGCGGTTTTCCACTTATGGGATCAAACCCCACGGTTGCACTGAAGATGGCAAATAATATACTTTCCAGTGCAAGGAACGAGGGTTCCGAAATTCTTGTGCATCCATGCTCACTGTGCCACCTGCAGCTTGATGTTACCCAGGATAAAATTCAGAGACAGTTCAAACAGGAGTGGAGGCTTCCCGCTGTTTACATAACACAGCTCATAGGGCTATCCTTCGGATACACACCGAAACAGCTGGGAATGTCAAAGGGATCCATAGAATATCTGAGGTCAAGGGGGATATCATGAACTACGCAGACCTTTTAAAGGGTACGGAAGTTACCGGGCAATCAGAAATACCTCCTAGACCCGGGGATAAACCCTTTGCAACGGAGGTTTATTACAAAAAGGATGATCTATTCTACGGGAAATTACATGTACGGAAGTTGAACAACGCAATGTATCTATCTGTAATATCAAAGATTCCATTCAACTGGAAACAGCTGGTGGGGGACATGAAATTTGCAGGAACAGTTGTAGATTCTGCAGGTGGTCTTCTCTGGTTAAAGGAGAATGAAAATACAATAGGAAATGATCTAGCATATCTTGAAAAATACCTTACAGATATGAAAAACAAAGAAACCAAAAATTAAATTTTTAAATTAAATAAATTTATTCAACGTCCTTTTCAGAGAATGTTTTTACAGGATCTACTATGGTATATCCATCCTTATCTGCTACTTCCTGCAAAGCAGGTGGATATTTCAGATACTCTGGAACTATCCCTGCAAGCCTGTTGGTATAGCTCGGAATGGTGTTGTTTTCATAGAATATGCCTATGGGTATATGGTCTCCCCATTCCAGTGATTTTCTGTATCCGGTGTCAAATTTTTCCTCATCTTCTTCTTTCTTATCAACAACGGGATTCCATGATTTATCATCTTCAAGTTTGTAGACACGCTGTCTGTACCAGTCCAGTGTATTTACATCATTGTATGTAGGGCATGGCTGTAATACCTCTATTACTGCTGATCCCTCATGCTTTATAGCCCTTTCTATAATATATGATAGTTGCTTTATTTCTGATGAGAATGCTCTTGCCACGAATGAATATCCGGAAGCCATAGCCAGTGTGATAGGATTTATCTTTCCCATTATATTTGGCCTTGCAAGGCTCTTTACCTTTTCACCAAGTGGTAGTGTTGGAGCAGCCTGTCCCTTAGTCAGTCCGTAAACCGAGTTATTATAAAGTATTACCTTGACACCGGAGTTTCTTCTTCCTTCTCCAACAAAATGTCCTGCTCCAATGCTGAGCAGGTCTCCATCCCCTCCCATTACCAGAACATTCAAATTGGGATTGGAAAGTTTAACACCCACTGCATAGGGTATAGCCCTTCCGTGCAGTGTATGGACCCCCGCAATATTCAAATAATGTGGAGTTTTTCCTGAGCAGCCTATACCTGATACTGCAACCACATCATCAGGATCCATTTTCATGTTGGAAAGTGCCTGTGTAACTGCGCTGACTATACCGAAGTCACCACATCCCGGGCACCAGTCAATTGTTATGTTATTCCTGAAGTTGTATTTGCCCCTGTCTTCTACTCCTTTTTGCATTTTTATCACCCTATGACCCTTCCTGGAGTACTTCCAGCGCGGTCTTCTTTTCCATTATATTCTTTGTAGACCTCAAAACCTCATCTAATGTCATATGCCTTCCATTATATTTAAGGATAAAGTTTTCTATATTTATCCCTGTAAACATTCTGATTACCTTTGCTGCCTGACCGGTCATATTGCTTTCAACATCTATGATCAGATGTGAGTTTTTCAGAACCTTTGCCACATATTCAGATGGGAATGGCTCGAACATTCTGAGATACAGAAGATTTGCTGATATTCCCTGTTTCTTCAGTTCACTTATTGTATCCATGAGCAGGCTCTTCTGACTTCCCCATGTAACATATGTTATATCTGCATTTTCATCTCCGTAAAGAACCACCTTGTCTTCCAGAGGTATCTCCCTATCGGCTGTAACCAGTTTCTGCATTCTTTTTTCCATCATCTTATCCCTCATTGCAGAATCCTCTGTTACATGACCTAGCTCATCGTGCTCATCACCTGTCATCCAGAATATATCCTTTCCGAATACACCGTATGGAGAAATTCCATTTTCAGTATCAAGGGAATATCTCTTGAAATTCTCATGATTTGTATTTTCATTGTATTTTACAATTTTTACTTTCTTTACATCTATTTCAGGAACAAGGTCCATTGTGTTTGCCAGTGTTTTATCAATTAAATGTATTACCGGCATCTGGTATCTCTGGGCATAATTCAGTGATTTCATTCCATCGTAGATGCATTCTTCCATGTCTCCGGATGATATTACCATTTTCGGAAATTCACCATGTCCAGTATTGAGCGCAAATAATAGATCTGCCTGCCCGTTCCTTGTGGGTAAACCTGTTGATGGTCCCCCTCTCTGATAGAATGTAATTACCACCGGTATTTCTGTCATTCCTGCATATCCTATTCCCTCTGCCATGAGCGAGAATCCCGGTCCGGAAGTTGCTGTTGCGCTTCTGGTTCCGGTCAGTGCAGCACCGTTTGCCATGTTAATAGCCGATAGTTCATCCTCACACTGGACAACAACAAGTCCTGCTTTGTTTACTATTTTATCAGCATTTTTCAGGAACGTCATTTCCTCATGACTTTCCAGCAGGGTACTTTCATCGCTTGCAGGTGTAATTGGATAATAAGTCTGGAATCTGAGACCGCCCATTAATTTACCCAGTGCTGTTGCATCATTGCCGGTTAATAGCATTCTGGGTATTGCGGGATATGTGGGCAGTGTTGCCACTTTCAATGGTGATTTCTCAACATAATCATACGCTGCCCTTATAACTTTTATATTGGATTCTACCACCTTGGGTTTTTTCTTGAATGCAAATTTAATACCATCATCTGCGTGTTCCTCATCAAGCCCCAGTAGTGCAAGGGTTGTGCCTGCACCCAGTGTATTGTAATACCGGTTTGCAGGGCCATCATGCACATTCTCATTTATGAGCTTGTCAAAGGGTATGGCGATTACATCAATTCCGGTACTCTTAAAGTAATCAAGAACCCCCTTAACGTCAAATGAAAGATTTCTTTCAGCCAGTTCATCCTGGATTCTGCCCATTGTATCGGATGTAATCATTCTTGCATTTTTAAGATTGAATGTATCGAAAGCCGAATCATAAACAACCTTGGATCCCTTTGACACGTCGAACATATGTTCGAAAAGAGTATCTGGATCAAGAGCCACCATAATATCGACAGGATATTTCAGTGATTTTGGCCTCTCATGCATTATTCTAAAATGTATATAGCTATGTCTTCCCTTTATATTGGAATGGAATTCTCTTATTCCGTAAATATTATAGCCTGCCAAAGAAAATGCCATGCTAATCATATTTGCAGCACTATCTATTCCTCCCCCCTGTGGACCTCCCACAAGTAGATTGATATCAGTTTCCTGCATTGTTACCGTATGATAAGCCTAATTTAATTTAAAAACTTTACCATCGGATTATAAGTATACGATTTTAAATAGATGAATTTTTCAGTGCAAAAATCTGTATTTTATGTATAAATATTGAATATTTTATATATATTTCAGCCATTCCATGACAGGATCATCATCACCAATGTTAATTTCCGTCTGTCCCAGTGCAGATGTTGTTACGAATTTTGTAAAATACGCTATACCATTGCTGATATATCCATACATTACATGCTCTACACTTTCTCCGTCGGGAAAATGCGCCTCCGCCTCCGGTGTATTTGGAACAAAGTGCAGGTCAAAGTCATTTCCATGTATATATAATCTATATGATGAATTCTCCATGACATAGTTCTGTAATTTTTCCAGTTTTATATTAGGTTGCATAGGATGAAATCAAAGCAAAATATATAAATATAACATTTTAAAGATTATTTTCTCAGGAGGGTCGGTATGTCATCGGGATAGCTGGCTACCTTAATTCCTGCATCTTTAAATGCCTGTATTTTGGATTCTGCCGTTCCCGTCCCCTTTTCGATGATTGCCCCTGCATGCCCCATTTTCTTTCCCGGTGGTGCACTGATGCCTGTGATATAACCGGTAACTGGCTTTTTAACATGCTCCTTTATGTACTTTGCAGCCTTTTCCTCCTCATTTCCGCCTATTTCTCCTACAAGGACTATCTGCTTTGTCTGGGGATCATCGTTGAATATCCTTATTATGTCAGAAAACGTGGTTCCTATAATAGGATCACCGCCAAGCCCTATAACAGTGCTTTCACCGAACCCGGCATCTGTAACTGCCTTGACAATCTCATATGTCAGTGTACCGCTCCTTGATGCAATTGCAACATCCCCAACACGGAATATGTTATTCGGCATTATTCCTATCTTGGCCTGTCCCGGAACGGTTATTCCCGGACTGTTGGGGCCTATCATGAACACTCCTTTTCTTCTCGCCTCATGGTAAAGCTCCATTGTATCATGCACAGGCACGTGCTCTGTAAGTATGTAAATTAATTTTATTCCATTTTCCATGGCTTCCAGTGCTGCGTCCTTAACAAATGGTGCCGGAACCGATATCATGGATGCATCAGGTTTCAATGGTAATGTATCCACAACATTATTGTACACATCCACGCCGTTTACCTTTGTTCCTGCTTTTCCTGGAGACACTCCTGCAACAACATTTGTTCCGAACTTGATCATTTCCCCAGAATGAAATGTTCCCTGATGGCCTGTCATCCCCTGAACTATTACCCTTGTTTCCTTGCTGATTATAACCATTTTATTCTACCCCCTGTATTTTTGATAGCTCCTTTACAGCATCTGTCATGTTGTTGAAAGCCTTTATGCCGCTATCCAGGAGAATTTTCTGTCCCTCCTCCTCATGAACACCGCTGAGTCTTACAACGATGGGCTGCTTGATATCAAATTTCTTTTTTGATGATACTATTCCATTGGCAACTGTATCTGCCTTTGTCACGCCGCCGAATATGTTAACAAATATCAGCTTAGGCCTGGCCCTCATTACATATGAAAATGCATCCTCAACTATCTCTATATTATCGGTACCGCCAAGATCAAGGAAGTTTCTCGGCTTTAATTTGTGAAGTGTAAGAGCATCCATAGTTGCCATGGTCAATCCGGCTCCATTAGCTATTACCCCGATATCCCCATCCATCTCTATGAAGGTAAAGCTCTTTGAAGCCGCCTCGTTTTCCAGATCGGTCTTATCAGGATCAGTTATCATATAATCTTTATGTCTGTAAAGTGCATTATCATCTATAACAACCTTAGAATCCCCGGCTATTATATTATTTTCGCTGTCAATAACCAGTGGATTTATTTCTGTGAGCAAAGCATCTTCACCAACAAAGGCATTGTATAGAGATTGCAGTAAACTGCTGAACTGCTTTTTATTGTCGACGGGAAGATAGGATAATGCTTCCCTTGCAATATAATCTGAATATCCAACCATCGGGTCTATGTAAATTTTATGTATGTTTTCCTCCGGTACACTTTCTATCTCCATCCCACCATCGGCTGAAAGTATTATAACAGGTTTTTTTGCAGCCCTGTCAAGTGTAATGCTAAGATAAAGCTCCTTTTTTATATTTAACATTCTTTCTATGAGTAATTTTGTTACGGTAAGATTGTTTATTGTTGAATTCAATAGCTGATCCGAATAAGTTTTCAGATCTGATTCATTCTTGGCGAATTTAATTCCTCCAGCCTTGCCACGCTTTCCCGATAAAATCTGTGACTTAATGGCCACAGGATATTCAAAAGCTTTCAGTTCTCCAACATTTTCTATAACATATCCATCGGGAACGGGAATACCGTATTTCCTGAATATTTCCTTGCCCATGTATTCATAAAGATTCATTGCAATCCATGATATATTAATAAAGCATATTTAATATTATTTTTTAAGGAATAAGTTTTCTATTTCATATACAACATTAATATTTCAAACCATTATCTGATCTATAAATAGATTCACTGATAGGATATTCAATTTATTGAATGAACCATAAATCTTTATCAAAATTCCTGTATATAATTGCATAACCATCCTTGAAATTTCCAAAAATAAAAAATAAATTAATTTATTTTATTTAAGTTATCTATAATGCCTTTTATTTTCTGTTTTTCATCTGTATTCAATTTTTCCACGTTATCGAGCAAATACTGTGAATAGTTATCCATTTGAACTATAATATCATATAGATCATTCTTTTTCCCGGAAATTTCATCCCATGGGAAATAGGAATCGTCCAGCAATTTCTTTCCCTCTTCAGTAGTTTTATAATATTTTTTATTATCCTTCTCTGAAAGTTCGAGATAATTGTCGTTGAACAATGAAGTTAAGGTTGGATATATTATTCCAGGTGATGGTATCCAGTTTCCTCTGGTAATTTCACCGATCTTATTTGCTATATCCGCTCCGGTAACTTCACTATCCGACGCTATTCCCAGTATCCAGTATTTTAGCCCGAAGCCACGCCTACCATGCATATGATGCATTTCGCCATGCATATATTTACCTCTTGGGCCAAACATTTATCTCACCTAATATCTTCCATGGCATTCATGGGAATGCTCATGTCTGCAGCGGTGCTCCCCGTTATGGCATCCTCTGGATCCGTTCATACGTCCGTGATAATCACCGCACATATGTTCATCCCTGTTGAATCCTCTTCCATAACCGGAGTCCCTGTATTCACCATCGTCTCTATATTCCTTTTCATACCTTCTGCCATATTCGTTGTTTTCTGAATATCTTCTTCCATACATTTTTATCACCAGATATCACATATTGATATCTAAATTAGATATCACATTAAGGTATTTAAGGTTTATTATTTCACCTTACCGGTTCCACTTTTGGATCTGAATGTGATTAACCACTTCAATCGCTAAATTAGACTTAAAAGATCTTTTAAATTAACTTTTCACGGACCACTTTTGAATTATAATTTATATTTGCAAATTCCAGCTGGATGGATGATACTGAAATAAAAGAAATATTAATAATACAGTGAAAATTAACACTTATGGCAGATATAAAAAGAATAAGGGATGAGGCATTTAAAGCCCTTGACCTCACTGAACAAAATTCAGGGGTTTACAACGGAAAATGGGTTGAATATAGCAAGGAAAATGCACTTGAATCGGTAAGCCCCATAGATGGAACTCACCTTGCGTCTGTATCAGTGGCAACTGAGAGTGAATACAACAAATCTGTGCAGGTTATAGAAAAATCCTTTGTGGAGTGGTCCGAAACTCCTGCTCCGACCAGAGGCAGAATAATACGTAAAATTTCTAGAAGCCTGGAAGAACAGAAATCCAATCTGGGAAAAATCGTTTCATTAGAGGCAGGAAAAGTTATAAGTGAGGGAGAGGGCGAGATCCAGGAGATGATTGATGTTGGATATTTCGCCAGCGGACTGTCCAGGCAATTGTATGGATCAATGATGGTAAGTGAAAGGCCCATGCACAGGTTATATGATCAGTATGTCCCTCTCGGCCCCATAGGGATAATTTCTGCTTTTAATTTTCCTACAGCTGTGTGGTCCTGGAATTCACTGATAGCGGCGGTTGCCGGAGATACATCCATCTGGAAACCCTCGAGCAAAGGATCTCTCGCCGCAGTTTCGGTAATGAAAATTATAAGTAAAGTTATAGAGGAGGAATCGATTCCGCCTGTATTTTCTCTTGTAAATGGCCGTGGTTCAAAGATCGGTGAACTCATGATATCTGATAAAAGGCTAAAACTTATCTCTTTTACAGGATCAGTAAAGACCGGAAAAAGGATATCAACTGCTGTCTCCGAAAGACTTGGAAGGACATTATTAGAACTGGGCGGGAATAACTGTGCTATAGTCAGCGAAAAGGCAGATATGAACCTGGCATTGAAGGGTGTAGCTTTCGGTGCTCTTGCAACCACAGGGCAGAGGTGCACCAGTACGAGAAGAATAGTCGTCAACTCTAAAATTTATGATGAGTTCATTTCCAAATTAATCTCAATATATGAAAAGGTGAAAATAGGCAACCCACTCGATGCCGGAATCCTTGTTGGGCCCATGATTGATGATAAAGCTGTATCGAATTACGAGAAGGCAATTGACACTGCAGTGAAACAGGGCGGAAGGGTATTATACGGTGGAAAAGTCCTTTCCAGAGATAGGGGATGTTATGTACAGCCAACTCTTATAGAAGCTAAGGAAGGTATGGATATAACACGGGAAGAAACTTTTGCCCCCATACTTTACGTATTTAAGTATAATACAATGCCGGAGGCTATGAAAATACATAACAATGTTCCACAGGGCCTTTCTTCTGCCATTTTCACCAATGACCTAAAAGAAGAAGAGTATTTTCTTTCCGCCCGGGGTTCGGATTGCGGTTTAGCCAATATAAATACTTCTACTGCAGGTGCTGAAATAGGCGGCGCATTCGGTGGGGAAAAAGACACTGGCGGAGGTAGAGAAAGCGGCAGCGATGCATGGAAATTATATATGAGAAGGCAAACAGTAACCAAAAACTATGGAAATGATGTCCCTCTTTCCCAGGGAGTAAGTTTTGATATCGATTGAAGTAATTCTGGTATAAATCAAAAATTTAATATCATTATTTTATATTTTTATGATATTTAACTCAGCAACTTAATTATTTATAGAGACAATATCGCAACATTTCGACAACTTCTAAAACATAATAATTATAAACACCTAGGATGTAAGGTCATAATGAATGAGAAACATGATGTAATAGCTGCCTCCATGATAGGTACAATAGTCGAGTGGTATGGTATTTTTATTTTTTCATCAGGTACTCTGTATCTGGCGCACGCCTTCTATCCGTTTGTGAGTTATTCAGAAGCGATACTCTTGACCCTGTTAACCTTTGCACTGGGATTCGTAGCAAGGCCTGTAGGGGCCCTTGTTTTTGGCCATTTCGGTGATAAAATCGGAAGAAAAAAAAATATTATTGATAACCCTTTTAATTTCAGGTATATCCACTGGTCTTACCGGTTTGATACCATCAGAGGCCAGTATCGGTTATATGGCCATTGTACTGCTTGTCTTGCTTAGACTGGTTTTAGGATTCGGTCTCGGTGGTGAATGGGGCGGGGCCATGCTGCTTACCTTAGAGACATTTAAAACCAGGCGTGGCTTTTATTCTTCATTTATTCAGTCAACAGTAGGAATCTCACTTATACTGGGAACACTTATATTTATTCCTCTCGTGTACTTACTGCCCTCCTCATTTATGTATTCTATAGGATGGAGAATCCCCTTCCTTGCAAGTTTTGTTATACTTGTTGTCGTAATATTTATTAGGATGAAAGTCAGGGAAACCCCAGTCTTTCTTGATGAAGAGAAAGATAAGAAGATACTTCAACTGCCGGCAAAAGAACTTTTCAAAGTTCACTGGAAAAAGGTCCTTGCAGGGATAATGCTAGCCGGGTCATTCGGGAATTTCTTCTATTTTGCATTTTCTCTCCTTCCGGTACTGTTTGAATCTACCAAGGCCATAACCATTTTTCAGGGGCTCATAGGCTCAGCAATTTTCGGAATTGTAAATATAATATTCGTCTTTATTGGAGGAGGATTATCTGATAAGGTTGGCAGGAGAACAGTTATTGCGGGCGCCAATATACTGGCTCTTATAGCTCTATTTCCATCTATATACCTCGTGGGATTTGTATATTTCATTCTATTTATTTCCATTTTCTCTGCAGCCAATGGATTCGGTGCTACTGCTATGTCTGCCATGATTTCTGAAATGTTTCCAACCAATGTACGATATTCTGGCAACTCAACGTGTTATCAGTATGGCAACTCGTTTATAGGGGGTCCTGCACCGTATGTATCAGATTTTCTGGGCAGCATAAACTATGTGTTATACCCGGTCTTCACATTATTATTTATTTTGATAGCATTGGGTGTAATATTCAAATCTGGAGAAACAAATAATCTAAATCTTGAAGACGATTCCTCGTACAGCACCTGATGGTAGTGACCATGTTTATTTAATATATTTGTCTAAAATGAATGATCGTGTACCATATTCAGTGTATTTATAGACGGTGCCTCCTGTTAAATAGCTTTTAACCCCATCATGGTATTTATAATATCCGTTGATCTTTCAGAATGCATACTTTGAATCGAACTCCATTGATTTAAGATAGAATATCTCCATTGCAGAGCCCTTATCATATAAGGATGATATTTTATATTCTTCTTATTTCCCTATTTAGCCTTTCTATCTCATTTGGTGATGTAAGGGAATTTCCTACATCAGAAGGATACGCATGACATCAAAACTGGTTGGGAATAATCCGATTTATGCCGGTATTGTTAATTATGGCTGTCATACTGGATGTGATTTTTGATCTGCTGATTAGCTATGGCATGATGTAGTTATTGTGTTTCAAATCCATCACCGTTTATTGGATTTATAGATATAGATTATAAGCAAGTGTCTCTGTTGCCCTAATTTCATTCCTTTCATAATTTCCCCATATTTCGAATATTAGTAGAGCCGTTAAATTAATTATTTTGCAATACATTACCTGCCATGGAAAATGCAATTTTAATACATGGAGGTGCGGGAAGCCCATCTTCCATGAACAGCATACTTGAGGATATCCTTAATAATATAAAATTTGAAAATAATCCCCTGAATATGGTTATAAATCCCGTAATATCAATGGAGGATAATATATTATTCAATGCGGGAACAGGTTCAGTCCCAAGAATAGACGGAAGCATTCAGATGGACGCTGCCGTAATGATGTCTAAAGAATTTGGATCGGTAATTTGTATAGAAAACGTGAAAAATCCGGTTCTAGTTGCGAGGGATGTAATGATTAGCAGCCCACACATCATGCTCTCCGGCGATGGGGCCACACAATTTGCCAGGGAAATGGGACACGAATATTATAACCCCGCAACGGAAAGAAGCATGGAAAGATTAACAAAATTTCAGGAAGAAGTTAAAAATAATGGTATGCCAGATAAGTTCAAGTTTCTTCAGAAAAAAACTGGAGATACAGTAGGGGCAGTGGGAAGAATAGGTGGAAAATTTGCTGCTGCTGTTTCAACAGGCGGCGCATTTCCCATGCTTAGGGGCAGGGTGGGCGATTCGCCTATACTAGGTGCCGGCATATATGCTGGAGAGAAGGGTGCAGTAGTAGCCACAGGAATAGGAGAGGAGATAGCCAGGAATCTTCTATCCTATCATATATACGAACAGATTGGAACCGAAACTCTCGAGAACATAGTGAAAAGGGAGGTTGATTCATTTACGGTTAGTTGCGGTATAATAGCCATAACCGGAGATGAATACATATCGTATTCAAACACGACAATGGCATATGCTTACAGGGAATTTTCATAAATCAATTGCATTTTTTTCTTTCATTAAAAATTATGTATTTATATGTTAATCCATTCTTTTATGGGTTTTAGCACAGTTATAATTCTTGAATCATCACGAACAGAAATGAAGTCTCCCGCTATCAGGGCTTTCATAAGCTCGGCCCCAAGAGAACCGCCCAGATGGAACTCTTTTTCAGTAAGATCCCGGCATCCATAGGCAAAAATCCTCCCATGTTTTCTTTTTATGGGTATTTTAACTCCCAGCCTGATCATGTTGATTTCCCCTTTATCAGTCAGTTCATACTCCGGTTTACTGCTCACCTGAACAAGCCAGCCTTTCAATAATAATGTTTTCAGAAGCAAAACCCCTTCCTGCCCTGCTAGATGATCATAACATCTTCTACATTCAGAAAAGGACACATTATTTTGAGACTGTTTTGTTATCACCGATACCTTAGGATTTCCTGCCATGTCATCCAAATACGTTGTTAAAAATTCAACCTGTTCAGGAATTATTTTATAAAAAACTTCCCTGCCATACTGTAGTTCATTGACGAAGCCATATTCTAATAATATTCTTAAATGGCCGGATACCAGTGGCTGTGAACTATTCAATAGTTCTGAAATCTCTTTAACTGTTTTAGTACCTCCAGAAAGAATCCTTATTATTTCTAATCTTAACGGGCTGGAAAGGCAGTAAAATAACCTATCCATAGGAATTTTCTGTGGCTGCTCTGGCTTGTTATTACTGTTAAACACCAGTTATTATATCTGATTTGATAAATATACTTTGTCATATATCAGCTTTTCATTATGGATGGCTTCCATTAATTTATGATGGACAATTAACTTCCATGAAATATAATGACGATAATTCAGAAACACGGCGGAACAATGCAGGAAGTGCCATTATGGTTCTTCTCCTGTTTTCTATAATGGCTGCGTCCAATGTTACTGCACCCATTTATGATCTTTATGCCATAAAATATCATTTCGGAACATTCATAATTACAGATATTTTCGCAATATATGTCTTAATGTTGATTCCATCCTTACTTTTCTGGGGACAGTATTCGGATAAGCATGGCAGAAAATTGCCTGTGGGCATAGGTATTATTATGGAACTGATAGGATTGATCTCGTTTCTATTTGCAAGAAATGTGTACATGCTTTTCCTCGGGCGTGCATTTATGGGACTGGCAAGTGGGGCTATTGCCGGATCTGCAAGTGCATTGTTATTTCATTATCACAGGAAGGCAGGCGCTGTTTTGACTTCTATAGGAACCTCTGCTGGAACAGCTACAGGACCGTTAATCGGTGGGATTATGGCCCAGTATTTACCTTATCCACTGAGACTGGTATATGCAGTTTCCATTATTTTGGTCTTAATACCCGCTTTAGCAATGTATCCCCTGAAAGATACTTCACCTAGAAATTCAGGATTGAAATTACATTTTCCTTCAATTGACCGGGATGTGATAAGAATGTTCCTTTTGAGCTCCTTTGTGGCATTTGTTGCATGGTCTATTACAGCATTCTTCATGTCGCTTGCTCCTGTATATATTATAAGGCTTGCAGGGATAAATAACATAGCGATTGGAGGCATTATTGTATTTATTATGCTCGGTATTGCATCTGTTTTCCAGATATTTTCATTGAAATTTAAAATTAAGAACTCAATGTTCTCCGGCATGGTTTTTATTATCATGGCTATTATATTAATATTGATAGCGATTAAGGGCAATTCGCTGTACATATTTATTGCAGGAACTGTGTTTGCCGGAATGGGCCAGGGTTTTGCCTTTACCGGTGCAACAAGAGAAATCAAAGAAATTTCACCGCCAGAAAAAACAGGAGATATGTTAGCCAATTATTACATAATCATATACACAGGAGTGGGACTTCCGGTAATAATACTGGGATTAATGGATAGAATAACCGGGCTTTTCAACGGCATTTTATATTACGGTATAGCATTCATTGCCTTTTCCATGCTGATGGGATTTCTGCTTATCAGGGAAGATTTTAAAGACCGGTGAAATTTATTTATTGTTGATTATCTGATTCAGTTTCTCCAGTGTTTTTTCTGTCTTTCTGTTAACATATTTTTTAATAAAGCCGTTAACAGGGCTTTTACTGAAACCGTTCCCCTTTATGAGTACATACTTCCCGTTTAAATTCAGTATATTTCCACTCTTATAATCATTGAACTCTATGTTGGATCCGGTAGCGTTTTTCATTGCTACAATTCCGGATTTTCTGGCTATGAATGCTGTCATCGGGAAATCCTTATTCTCTATTTTCATGGAATCACCGCATGCATATATATCATCATAGTCAACTGATTGCAGATACCTGTTCACTATTATCCGGGAATTTTCTGATTTTATCCCGAGATTTTCTATTAAAGGACTTCCTGAAATTCCTCCAGCATATATGGTCAAATCCGATTCGATTTCCTTACCGGATAATAATACGGTGCTGTTCTTAACCTCTGTTACCCTGGAACCTGTGATAATATTTACGCCCATATTTTTGAGATAATTCGATACATAATCAGACGCACTTCCCGGTGCACGTGGAAGAATTCTTGTTTCCGATTCTACTAAATTTACTTTTTTCCCATGCATGATAGACGCCAGTTCAACTCCAAGATAGCTTCCACCTATGATTGTTATGTTTTCAGACTTTCTGATAAGTTCCCTCATGCCGATGGCATCTTCTACCGTTTCCAGTTTATGCAGATACTGGCTTCCTTCTATGGGTTTTATCCCCTGACTGTGTCCAAGTGCAATGATGAGCTTGCCGTATGATATATTTCCTTTATCCGTAACTATGAGCCTGTTAGCAAAATCAATATCCCTGACAGTCTCGTTTCTATCAACATGCCTTGGTTTATATGCATAATTTTTATCATTACCATTTACAACATTAACCAGTCTTGTAGAAATTGTAAGATGTTCTGATTTATCTATTAATGTGGATTGCGGATTCTGTATCTTCGAATATATTCCTGATAGTCCGGCTCCAAGGATGAATACATTTCCTGCCATAAAAATCTAATTAGCTATGGATATATCTAATTTATGGCAGTATCACGGAAGAGTATGCACTGTATTGGAATTCAGTAGCAGGGGTGCGATGAATCTTCTTATACCTAATTCATCTTTTAAGTATAGCTTCAATTTTTTCAAGATCGAATAGTAACACATTATCCTTTACGGCAACTTCCTTCATTTTATCGGTAAAACCGGATTTGCTGAATAATATAAAATAGTCATTTCTATCCTTATTATTCCACTGTACACTCACAGCCTTTCTTTTCAAATTATTATACACAGAAACATCTATCGGTCTGGACGTCCATTTGCATTCGCCGAACATTATAGCCTTCTCCTCCTCATTAATGGCTACGATATCCATTTCTACCTGATCTTTTTCTGCAGTATTATACCCACTCCTCCCCCACCATTTTCCAATTTTTTGTATACTAAACGGCAAAATATCAGCTTTTTCATTGTTTATATAGATAATCAACTCTCTGCATATTTCTTCAAATTTATATGGTACAATCATTTCAACCGATTGTATTAATAAGTTAACAACCCCACTGTAGTTACCCAGTTCAAATTGATTTATATTGGGATAAAACCGGCTGAACCAGAATTCCATATAATTATCAGTCAATATATAAATTCCTTTTTTATTTATTTTATCATTTTTATGGGTTACCGGCAATTCATAGGTTATCAGATTTAACATATCTTTAATTTCAAACAAATAAGGCTGTATAGATGTTGCCTTTATATCTGTCATATTTGCCATATCTGATACCTTAGTATTGCCTGTTGAAATAGCGTACAGTATGGAAAAATACGTTTGAGATCTCCTTCCGAATTCCTCACTAATAAAATCTCTTGGCTCAAAGATATATATGCTGTTACTGTCCATAAATATACTTTTTATCATTTCCTCCACGTTTTTTATGCCGTTTAAACTGAAATATTTGACAAACTGCGGAGAACCGCCGAATATTGAATACATTTTTATTGCATCTTGAATATTAATTTTCAAATATTTATAGCATGTTACAAAATCAAAATTTTTTAAATGTATTATAGAGGTTGCTCTTTTGTAGAGGGGTAAATTTATATCCATAAATATTTTCTTTATCAGCCCGATTGAAGATCCAGAACAGACAATTGACAATCCTGATTGATCAATATATAAATCAACATTCTTCTGGAGTGCCGTAAATACAGATTTACTGATGTCTTCAAATCTCTGAAATTCATCAAAATAAATTGCTGTTTGTCTGCTTGCTGAAAGCTCAAATAAACCTTTAAAAAATAAATCCCAGTCAGGCGGGTTGAAAAGTGAGGTGTGGAAATATTCTCTGATTACACCGGAAAATTCTTCCAATAATAAGTTCGAACTTTTTGTATTATCCACATATAGATAGATGCCTCCTATTTTATTTATTGATTTTTTAATGAGTTCTGTCTTTCCTACCCGCCTGTTGCCATATAATACTATCAGGGTTCTATATTTTTCAATATCTGCGATTAGCCTTTTTAACTCATCGTCTCTGTCAAAAAATATATCCATGATTATGTTTATAATGATTATATTTATAATCTTTATGATATACTTGATAAAATGAATTTATTATTAAAAAATATAATATATTAAAATTATTTCTAGAAGGTAACTGTTGCAGTTGCCATCTTTGCCTTCTGTGTCGGTACTACAAGGGTCACTGTGTATTTCCCGTGTAATTCCATTCCAGTGCAAAGTATAGTGGCCACGATAATGATGCACCGATCGGACATCCCGCCCAGCTTATAAAAATAACTCGTTCTCTTCCGGATGGCTTGTAATTTACCTCAAAAAAACTGTTATGCGGTTCCTCGAATGGGCTTAAAATAAATGGTGATATTATTATAACTGCGAGTATAATGGATACGAAAATTACAATGAATCTAAGATACTTTTTCATTTATCTTTAATAATAGGATATTATAATAATTTTCTTAAATAAAATTTTATTTATTTCATTCTTCCAGTTCCTGTTCTGATACGGGTTCCAGCATATAATTCTGTTCCTCTCCTATGGACTTAATTTCTGAGGGATGTTTTTTAACGAACAGTACTATTGTTATCGCTACCCCTGCTATTACTGCAGCTATTATCGAATATGGTGCAACATTTCCTGGATAGGGAGGTATTGGAACAAATTCCCCGTATATGGCAAATCCATAAACCACTGTTGCAAGAACAGGCCCCAGTGCTAATGGTAATAATCCTTTCAGTTTTAATTTCATTGTTTTTTTACCATATATGGGAAGTGAGAAATTAGCCAGTATATGAACTATGTATAGAGAAACTCCGTTGACTGCTGTTATAAGAGCAGCACCCTCAAACGGTCCAAAAATAAGGCCTCCCACTAGGGTCAATGCAACTATTATAGCCCATTCTATGAGTATGATTTTATTTGGGGAACCATATTTTTTATGTACAGTTGCCAGAGATTTGGGAAATATAATGCCGTCCCGTGCCATGGCGAAACCCTCACGGCTGAAGGCGTTTCCCTCCGCTATTCCATTGGATAGGAAGCTATTCAGGGTTATTATTATGAATATGATCATGACAATAGGGCCAAAGTAGGTATCCACTACTGTGAATCCAGGGTCAGTGGCAGCTGAAAATGATGTCATCCTGTTGATACCATAACCGGCAACCATGGCATAGGATACCAGAATATAGACAACCGCAGTTATAATCATACCAACTACTATTGATTTTTTAACAATTTTTTTGGGATTATGGAGTTCCTCTGATAATGTAATCACAGAACCGATACCAACAAATCCCAGTATTGAATAAACAGTTGCAAGACCAAGATTTCCGAATGAATTTCCATTAGGAGTAAATGGGATGAAAGTGTTATGTGGACCAAGTCTTATTATTATTGCCACGGATATTATAATAAGCGTTCCAACCTCTATCATGCCACCTATTATCGTGTATTTCAATGACGGTTTCAATCCACGGTAAAGAAGTACCAAAATAAGCACAAGAGGTATGAATGCTAAAGGTATCCAGCCGTATGGATTGGAAGAAAGCTGTGGAATCAGAGGCCATAAAACGCCGGCAAAGAAGAGAACTGCAAATCCCGCCAGTGCTCCAAGTATGTTGATGAAGTATAGCCAACCAGAAAATATACCGAATTTTGGACCGAGACCTGCCCTGACATAAGCGTAGTAACCACCGGCATGGGATATTCTTCCGGAGAAAACGTAATTCATGTACATAGCAGATGTAACTCCTATCAATGCCAGAAGAAATACAAAGGTTGTTGATGCTCCAACGTAAGCTGTCTCCTCAACAAGGAATGATGCAGCAGTTGCGGCCGGTGCTACATATGCAATTGCCTGAAATGTGCCTGACCAGAGGCCACCCTCGTTCTTCCTCAATTTATCTACCATTGTGTACTCACCACCTTGCCGAATATTTCCATTCCCGTATCAAGAAGTTTCGGGTCAATATTCAATGCTGCCATAAATCTGAAGGTATTTCCATAATGCCCGCAGGTATGCATTATAATTCCATGTTCTATCATGGATTTTTTGTACTTGTTCATTGTAATAGAATCCAGTGGTTTCCCCTTTCTTCCCAGCTCAATTCCTATCATGAATCCCCTTCCTCTGACCTGTGCTATAGAACCGCTGTTGATTTCTCCGAATCTTTTCAGCAACTCTTTTCCCTGTTCTCTTACACTGTAAAGTACAGGAGGGGTCCTTTTAATAACTTCCCTACCGGCTGCCAGCGCTAACGGATTCGCACGGTATGTTCCTAGATGGAACGGTACCGGTAATTTATCATCGAAATCCTTTCTATAATAAACCAGCGACATTGGAATACCACCACCTGCAGATTTGCCGACACATACAATATCCGGCTTTATTCCATCATGTTCGAATGCCCACATTTTTCCTGTCCTGCCCATGCCAGACTGTACCTCGTCAACTATCATTATTATATTATTATCATCACATAACTTTCTCAGAGCTTTCAGGAACCCAGATGGAGGTACCACGTAGCCTCCTTCTCCGAGAATTGGCTCTACCAGCAGGGAATCAATATCATTTTCCCTGATTGCTGTTTGAATATATTCGATAACATCATCTACTGAATAATTTTCCCAGAGAATACCGGGATACGGTGCCCTTATTACCCTGAATCCCGGACTATTGTTTCCGGCTTTATACTTATCTTCATATGTGGCAGCTATTATTCCCCCAGATACACCATGGTATGCGCCTTCGAACACTATAGTATATGCATTTTTTCCGGATACCTGGTGTGCAATGTTCACTGCTGTCTCACAGGCATCTGCACCACTGATGCCGAAAATAGTTTTATAATCCCTCATGTTTGAAGGGAACGCATCATTCAACGCTTTCAAAAATCCTATCCTTGCCTCCGTTGGGATTTCCAGTGCATGCCATGTATTTTCCATTTCTGATTTTACTGCATCTTTTATAAATTCTGAATATCCCAGATTCAGTACTGATATTCCTGTGAGCCAGTCAATAAATATATTTCCATCCATATCCTCAATTAAAGAATCTTTTGCATATCTGATAGCTATTGGAAAGCTTCTGGGATAGGTAACAGATGCAGTTTCATATCTCCTCTGTTCATCCAGAAGTGCCCTGCTTTTTGGACCGGGTATCTCAGTTTTTATATATGGTATTTTAGCAATATCTATATTCATCATAAAAAATGAAACGGTTATTTTAATATAAAATTTACTAAAAAACTGGCAAACTATATATTATAATAATATTTTGCTATATTATCAGATAAATAAGAAAATTTTTCGAATTTATTCCATATACAAGGATTTATTATCAAATAATACATGCTAAAATATGGACGATACCAATTTAAAAATTCTCAGTATATTGCACAGAAATTCTTCCCTTGCCTTAAGAAAAATAGGTATTTCAACCGGATTAAATAGTCCCTCAGCAGTATCACGGCGAATAGAGGAAATGAAAAAGAACGGGATTATTAAGCGAAGTATAGCCCTGATTGATTATAAGAAGATAGGATTTGATTTTTATACAATAACATTTGTGCGGGCAAAATACGGGAAAGAGTACTATAAAGATCTGGGGAAAGCATTAATGGAAATTCCCGGTGTGATCAGTGTAGATTTCCTCCTAGGAGATATAGATTTTATATTATATACAATTACTAAAAATCCAGAGGAATACCAAAAACTGATGGATATGTTATCGACAATGGAAGGTATTGAAAGGACGGACTCCCATATAGTACTTCAGAATTTCAGTAGGGACAATTACTGCAACTTGAAATTATAAAAGTTATTTTCGGATTCTATATGAAAATAAATATATATTATTTTAACGATTAAATTTAGTCTCCGTTTCCATGTGTTCTGTAATGATCTATACCATCATTTTCTGATACTGAGAAGGTGTTAACATATTGCGTGAGTACCATATTCACAAACTTTGATACATCTCCGTGGCTATCCGATATATTTTTATATATTTCATCTTTTACATATATTTCAGGCATTATATGTCAATTATAAGCATGGTATATATAATTTGTGTAAACCCGGTCCGTCTATTGCCGTAAAAAATTATGGATAGCCATTTGTTGTTTAAAATAAGTAATTCTGGAAACCATATTTGCCAGTTAATCGCTAATACATTAATATTATATTCATAATATTAGTATTTTGATAAAATTTCTGGAATTTTATGTCTTACTAAATAAAAAAACTGACGAATTGCCTATTATCAAAATGGCTATTTATAAAAATTATAATCATAAACTATCATCACATCTAGGTTATTATCCATACATTTTATTTACTACAGTCTCGGCATCTGCAAGACTCTGCTGGAATATAAATATAACCCCAGATATTGAATTTATGAACATTACCAGTTCCTCATTTATATAATTCGTTATTTCCTCTACATTATTTCTGAAAAATGCTACTATTACAAATCAATCTACCAGAAAGAAAGCCACTGAGCTTGTGATGCGGATGAATTTCTGGAATCGTATACCATAAATTCAATAAATAATTAATATTTAAGATATTTTCAGAATCCGCCAGTGGCATGATTTTTAAAATAACGGTAAATTAAATATTTTCAGGATAAATATAAATTCATATGTTATAGGTAAATTTTATATAACATTGTAATATACTTTATTTGATATATGGAATTAACATAGTATAAGAAGGAATACACATCATACGACCATTTAATGTTTTCATGCCAGTACCATGTGATATTCACGCCTAAATACAGGAGAAGGGTATTAATAAACGGCATTGATGAAAGGCTTAAGAAGCTTATAAGGGAAAAGGAGGAGGATTATGGCTATAAGGTAATAGAAATGGAGATAATGCCGGACCATGTGCATCTATTACTGGATCTAAAGCCCAGGATAGATGTTATAAGGTGTGTTAATCTAATAAAGGGATATACATCACATATATTGAGGAATGAATTCCCAGAGCTAAGAAGGAAGATACCCACACTATGGACAAGGTCAAAATTTATAGCAAGTGTTGGTGCAGTAACACTTGAAGTGGTTGAAAAGTATATAGAGGAACAGAAGAAGGTATGATAGAAACAAAAAACAATAAAATTAAAGATTCCCTGAATAAAACCAAAATTAAGAGAAAATCGCAAACAGTATTTATTATAAAAACAAAGATAGATACTGATAAGCTGAACAGGAATACACAGGTAAATTTAAAGAAATTATTTTTAGAGGCTAAATGGCTGTACAATTATATAATAAACAGGGAACTGAACAGTGACATATTCAGTATGGATTATAGAATAAATGAGGTTCCTGTATATGTAAAAACCATTATGA
>JAKAYM010000138.1 GCA_021826795.1 Thermoplasmata archaeon | reverse complement strand
TTTGATAGCTCAACAGATTGTGTGTTATAGTTTACTTTTAGGCTTTCATAATAATTCCTATTCAGCTGGTATGCTATCTTTCTCTGTTCTAACATGGCATTGTATAATTTATGCGATAAATACAGAATATTGTCCATGGTCTTTATCTGATTTTTATCTGGATATATTCTGAATCTATATGCGGTCTTATATTCCATGTATATCATTAGTATGGAATGAATATTTATAAGCATTATCTCTTTATTGCCAGAAATTCATCCACATCATAAACTCAGTGGCTTTCTTTCCGGTATATTTATTTGTAAAAAATAATAAAATACTTTCATGGATACGATGTTGTAATTTTAATTTCATTCTTTGTAGTAAATTTGATGGTTTTCGACCTAAATATACTGTAGATGTTAAGTCAATGTATAAATTTTGAATTCATTTGCATAAATTATGAAATATAACAAAATATATTAATTTTCGTTTTTTTTTGATATATTCAACAAAAATAATAACGTATTTATAAGTTAAATGTATATACTATTTGTAGGGTGAAAGTATGGTACAGGGTAAATTAGAGACTGTAAATTCGGTTGCAGAGGATATGGAGAAGAATGTAATAATTAGAACATACATGGGTAGACCTTCCAAATTACATGAGAACCAGATGTGCATACTCAAGAACTGTATAGAAGAAAAAAAAGTCTGCACAGTTCGTGAAATCCAGAAATATATTGAAGAGGAATTTGATGTTACCTATTCATCGAAGGAAGTTAGGGAAATACTCAGGAAATTCAATCTTAATTATTATCCGTTACTGAGAAAATACACATATGCAAGTTATTATGATGAAAAAATTATTAAGAAATTTGATTTTTAACCAGTATTTTTATTTACATTTATCTTTTTCACAAATATCCCCATCTGAAGCGAGAATTTTTTGATCGACGAAACCGGAAAACTCGTAGTATTATCGTGTAAGCAATATTTTTATAATATTGAAATAAATTACTGGCGATGGATATATACGATTATATAAAATCCAATTTCACTGCAATAGGGCATAGAGGATTACCGTCCAAATATATAGAAAACACCATGGAATCATTCAGAAATGCTTTTAAATTTACCAGTATGGTTGAACTTGATGTTCACCTTAGCAATGATAATGAGGTTTTCGTAATACACGACTTCAACCTTGATAGACTTGCTTCCCTGGATCGGGACATAGAAAATATGAACTCAAGAGAAATCCAAGATGTTAACATAGGAAATCAAAAAATCCCCAGATTGAAGAACCTGCTAACCACATACAGGGACAAGTATTTTCTTGTGGAATTAAAAACCGTGCATGATGATGGGTATATTATCAGAAATGAATTACCAATGTATACCTTAAATGCGATAAAAGAAACAGGTATGGAAGACCATGTTTGCATTATATCTTTTGACCCGTATGCAATAAGAAGAACAAGGGAATTGAACAAAACTATTATGCTAGGCCTGGATTATGACAGTCACTCAGAAATATATATAGGAAAAATAGACTGCAGTGACCTGAAATCAATGGGTATCTCTTTATATTTACCTGAATTCAAAGATGATTATATTTACAAGTTCATCGAGATTCATAAAGCCGGCTATTATGTCCTGCCTTGGACTATTGACAGTCCTCATGAAGCTGAAAAAATATGTAGTGCAGGTTTAAATGGATATCTTACAAATAAGGTGGATGTAATGCCAGGAAATTGTCAATCCCTGAATAAGCAACCTTAATGCTCATATATCCTTATAAGAAAAATATTAATGCTTTTAGCTATTAAGATAATATGGATAATTTCTGGGATATGAAAGTAAAGGAAATAATGCAATCATTCAGTGAAGATAAAAATTATGAGGAATGGAAAAAAAATGTTTTAAATCCATGGAATAATAAGACGGGCTATAAGGATAAGAGAAGAGAAAATTCATCATCCATGCCTGTAAAAGAAGTTTATACAGCCGGAGACCTTCCCAAAAATGCTCAGACCAGAATCGGTAATCCAGGAGAGTATCCGTTTACCCGGGGGATATATCCAAATATGTACAGGGGAAGAAACTGGACTATGCGTATGTTTTCAGGTTTCGGAACACCGGATGATACCAACAGGAGGCTCAAATATTTAATAGAAAATGGAGAAACCGGGCTCAGTATAGCATTCGATATGCCCACACTTTACGGTTATGACTGTGACAGCAAAAGAGCCGAGGGTGAGGTTGGAAAATGCGGGGTGAATGTTTCATCATTACATGACATGGAAAGAATATTTGATGGCATAGACCTTTCGAAGGTAAGTACATCCATGACAATAAATGCCCCTGCTGCTATATTGACAGCTATGTATTTCGTTCTTGCAGAGAAAAAAGGGATTCCACTTGAAAAAATTTCGGGAACAGTACAGGCAGATATATTGAAGGAGTACATAGCCCAGAAAGAGTGGATGTATCCACCAGAAGCCCATCTAAGACTCATCAGGGATATGCTTGTATATTCAACAGAACATGTTCCTAAATGGAATTATATAAGCGTTTCCGGATATCATATAAGGGAAGCGGGATCGAGTGCAGTTCAGGAACTGGCATTCACACTAGCAGACGGTTTCTATTATATTGAAATGGGCATAGATGCGGGGTTGAATGTTGATGATTTCGCACCCAGAACCTCATTTTTCTTTAATTCTTCTATCAATTTCTTCGAGGAAATTGCCAAATTTAGAGCAGCAAGACGCATATGGGCAACGGTACTGAAAGAGAAATACCATGCAAAGAACCCAAAGAGTATGGCATTAAAATTCCATACACAGACATCTGGATACACCCTTACATGGCAGCAGCCTTTGAACAATATAGTTAGAACAACAATAGAGGCAATGGCAGCTGTACTGGGAGGAACTCAGAGTCTGCATACCAACTCCTACGATGAGGCATGGGCACTCCCAACAGATGATGCTGTTAAAGTTGCACTTAGGACGCAGCAGATAATTGCAGAGGAAACTGGAATAACCGATGTTATTGACCCTCTGGGTGGTTCCTATTATCTTGAAAGGCTTACATGTGAAATGGAAATAGAAGCATACAAGTATTTTTCGGAAATTGAAAAAATGGGGGGAATTCTCAATGCTGTAAAGTCAGGATATTTACAGAAGGAAATAGCTGACACATCCTATAAAAAACAGCTGAAAATAGAAAAAGGAGACGACGTAATAGTTGGAGTAAATAAGTATGTGGATGAGGATGAAAAGCCCATAAACACTTTGAAAATCAGTGATGTGGCAGAGAAAGGACAGATCAGGAGCTTGGAGGATATCAGGAAGAAAAGGGATGAATCGAAGGTTTCCAGATCCCTTGAGAACCTGCATAAGGCAATGGAGGATGACAGCATAAATCTCATGCCATATATAATGGAATGTGTAAGAAACTACTGCACACTGGAAGAAATATCAAATGTAGGGAGGGAGATATTTGGTGAATGGAAAGAGCCAAAAATATACTGAAGCTCCTGTAAAGGTTCTGCTGGCCAAACCTGCAATTGATGGACATGATCGTGGTATTTTTGTCCTGGCAAAGGCATTCAGGGATGCAGGCATGGATGTTATTTATGCCGGACTGTTACCGACCCCGGAGGAGGTGGTCGATACTGCCATCAATGAGGACGTGGACGTAATAGCCCTTAGCCTTTTAAATGGAGCACATATGACTGCATTCAGAAATGTCGTGGAAATACTAAAAAAACGTGGTGTAAATGATATTGCTGTGGTCGGAGGTGGAATTATACCTGACGAGGATAAGCCAGCACTTGAAAAAATGGGAATAACAGGCAACTTCGGCCCCGGAACTCCACTGAGCGTAATAATAGATCATATTAAAGTTAGAGCAAGAGAAGTAAGGAAACTGAGGGAAAATGAATACTGAAGTACTGGTAAAGGGTATATTGAATGGAGACTATAGGGCAATTGCCAGATCCATATCCCTCATAGAAAACTCAGGCTATAATATGAGGAAGGATATAATAAGCAAAATATACAGATACGGCAACGCGAAGGTCATCGGGATTACCGGTCCTCCCGGAGTAGGGAAGAGCACTTCCATCGGTAATCTGGCGCCTTTGCTGGCTGCACATGGAAGGGTTGCGGTGCTTGCTATAGACCCTGCAAGCCCATTTTCTGGAGGTGCTATTATGGGCAACAGGATACGAATGCAAGCTGCCCTGAGCAAAAAAGGAATATATATGAGAAGCACATCCAACAGGCTCTACAACGGGGGTTTATCTGAATACACATGGGACATTATAAAAGTACTGGAAGCCGCGGGCAATGATTTCATAATACTGGAAACTGTCGGCTCAGGACAGGCAGATGTGGATATTATGAACATAGCAGATATAACATGTGTATTTCTTGCACCGGGCCTGGGAGATGAAATACAGGCAATAAAGTCAGGTATAATGGAAATAGGGGATATATTTGTAATTAACAAAATCGATCGGGAGGGTTCATATCTCGCAATCAAGGATATAAGGGAATCGCTTAACATGAGCAATAAACTGGAAACTCCGGTTATTGGAGTCAATTCGCTTACAGGGGAAAACTATGATAAACTGGTAAAAAGTATACTTGAAATAAGGCCAAAAAATCCACGTGAAAAATATTATAAAAAACTTAAAATGGTGGTCATGGAAGCTATTTACAATAAATATTCTGATTATGTTGACAGGATAGAATTCGAAGATAACCCTCTGAATGAAGATCCGTACACAATGGCGGAACAAATACTGGTAAGGGATAACAAAAACTTCAGGGAAGTAAAGGACAGGTAATGAGAATATAGAAATAGTTATAGAAACAGGAATAGCTGAAATTTTTTCACCTTATTGCCATAAAATAAGTGTATGATGAATATTAACGTAAACTTTTAGTACTCATAATTTATATTTGAGATATGTACAGACCGTTAAAATATTACTCTGATGAGTTTATGAAGAATATTAACAACAG
>JAKAYM010000012.1 GCA_021826795.1 Thermoplasmata archaeon | reverse complement strand
ATGGGGGTAAATAATGTCACACTTAATTATTATTACTTTGTTGTTTAACAATAATTCCAGAAATATATCCATATCATAAACTCCTTGGCTTTCGTTCTTGTGGGTTGATTTGTTATGTTCATCTCTTACCAATGGAGATTTCCGCTTTCACGGTTAAATTTTTATATTGTGTTTTTATATAATATTAAATGAATACTGAATATCAGGAAACTATTGAAAAATCATTTAAAAATATTAAACTTGCATCGCTTCTGATTATCATTGAAATGATCCTTGTAATCGTTTTTACCATTGTTGTTATGTATATTGTGATTTCAATAATGCTGATTGCAATATCTAAAAATATAGTGCCTGGTATGATTGATAGTTTTATTCTTCAAAGTATCTGGTCAAATAGTTACCTGATACTCATATTAGGAGCATTTTATATATGTTCCGTTGGATTCTCGGTCTATTCTGTTTATTTATTTTCAAGATCGATTTCTTTGCTTTCTTTATTTAACAAAAGTTTAAAGGGACCTGCAAAGTTTTCCAAGTACTTGTATTTGATTATGCTGATAATTGATGCTTCCGAAGGCTTTTATATTGCTTTAGAATTGAATTCGCTGACAAATATATCGGTATCTATTATCTTTACTGTTATTGGGATGGGGGTGTTTTTAGTGTTTTTATATCTTTTTATCGGGATATATCGAATAGGAGTAATTTATAACAATAGCTCAATACGCATGGGCGCAATCTTCTACTTTATACCATTTCTGGACATAGTAGCACCATTTCTATTATATTCAGGAGGCAAAAAACTGCTGGTAACATATAAAAATGAATAAAAGTTTTTATTCGTTTATGAAAATATAGATACTTATTAATTTGATTAATCGTCAATATATGGAAATTATTATTAACCCATTAATCATGGATATATAAAATGCCATCGAGGCCCATGGACTGGTTGAATCAATCGAAAAGAGATTTAGAAGAAGCAAATGATTCTATGGAGAATGGAAAATATGAATGGGCATGTTTTGCTGCACAGCAGAGTGCGGAAAAGGCGGTAAAGGCTCTGTATAATGCTTTAAATAAAGAAATATGGAGTCATTCTATATCAAGGATGTTATCTCAACTTACCGAATTTAAAATAGAGAATGACATAATAGAAAGGTCAAAGGAACTGGATAGGGTATATGTGAGCTCAAGGTATCCGGATTATTATACTGAAGGCTCACCTTATGAGTACTATTCTATAGAGGATGCTAGGAGGTGTATAAATTATGCAAAAGAGATATTTGAATTCTGCGCCAAAAATATACGAACTTGATTATAAATCAATCATCCATGTTCTTAAAGAGTATGGAAATAAGTCTAAAGATAAAGGTGCATTGTTAGCCATACTGATAGGTTCTCTTGCTAAAGGAAATTATTCACCTTTTTCAGATGCAGATGTTATAATAATAACTAACGACAAGAAAGATGTTATTGATTTCATGGAAACTGGATTGCCAGTTGATGTAGAGCCCAGATTATTTACAATAAGTCAGATATATGCATTAGCCAAAGCGAAGAAAAAGATAATTGAAGAAATAATTCAAAATGGAATTATCCTTTCAGGAGACAGAGTATTGTTTGAAAAAATAAAAGGATTATATTATAAGGATGGAACAGGAACTGAGTACTGAGGTTAATGTTTCCGTTAACCATGTTAACATCCACCTTTGGAAGTTATCATCTCATTGATGCTTAAACTCCCTGGATATACCCTCTATCCCGTTCGCAAACGCTTCAGGGATTGCCTTTTTAATTATATTGTAAGAAGCCTATAGGTCAGCATGTATTAATGTACCATTTGCTGATTTAAATATTCCTCTCTTTATTCTTTTTCCTGGATATATTTCCTGTTTATCTATTTCTTCGCTGTCAAGGAATGAACATTTAGATGTATAACTCTCTTCCTGCTTAACTACATTTATTCCATATTCCTGACCCTTGTAATAGATCTGATCTATAAGCATGTTAAATGGTATTTGTACAAAGTTCTGGTTGTTATTCTTGCCAATATCTGCAGACTGCTTCCATCCATTGTTATGGCCTATTACAATTGTATCTATTTCATTGGTTATTGTATACTTAAAAAAATATTAATGATGTAGACCCGTGAGCCATTACAATGATTGTCATTGGTACTTAATAAAAAATTTTATATGCATTTCTATACTATTAACATAATGAATAAAAGGATAGTTTATACATCACTCTTATTTTCAATTTTACTGGTTATAAATTTTATTTTATTAATAAACCCATATGTTACAATTGTAAAATTGCCTTTTTATATTTATATAAGCATAGATTTTATATTATCAACCCTGTTAATCAATTATGACCTGATATTGAGACATATGGATTTTATACTAAATGTAATACTTTTTTCCTTGTTTTATATTATGATATTTACGATTGCAACCTTGATACTTTCCAATAGATATCCGTATTTAGAAAATATAAAATTGCCACCGAGCAATATAATTTTATCATTATTTTTTATTTCAGGACTAATTACGTCCATAGCAATTAAAATAAAACACAATAAACCTGGAATAAATAAAGCATGATTTAAATAAATTATATTTTTTCAGAATAGTAATTTATAGCTTAATAATATGGAAAAATCAGGTAGAGAATACAAACATTCCCGTATATATTTTTAACTGATAACAGGAATACTATCGTTTCGAAACATAATATTTTATAGACTTATTTCATAAAATGTAATGACATTTGGAATTATAGAGGATTTGGTCCTTTCACGGGTTTTGATTAATAATTTATGGGTTGTAATAGCGGCAATCTTTGTTTTTATTATGACAATAGCCGTGGGTTTTCTGGAAATCGGCGAACTGGGAACTAAATACAAAAATAGTTTGTTAAAAACAATTGTGATTTCCGGGACTGCCATATTTGTCATGGCAATTATAGGATTCAATACCGCCTTTGCCCCTACTATCTATGGAATAATAGGAAATCCGTTCTATAAAAGTGGCTTCTTCCTCGGGGGTTTTTCATCAAGTTCTATTACTACTACCTGGTGGTCCATGACCGGTAAATACTTCAATACTGGATTAAAGCTAGGAACATATTACCTGTTTGAAACCGCCTTTGCAGCTGTCACCCTTGCCCTGGTTGGAGTAATTGTCTTAAGAAAAATGAAATTTAAGGCTTTTTTTATATTTTCCATAGTCTATTTTGTAATAATCTGGAATCTCCCAGCTGCGTGGATCTGGAATCCGACTGGATGGCTGTATAGAATGGGCATGAGGGATTTTGCCGGCGGTCTTGTAGTGCATGGGGCCGCAGCTGCTGCAGGATTAGCACTTGTATATGAAATTTGGAGAGAGGAAAGGAAAAAAGGTTTGAAACAATCAATGAAAATTGGCATGCATGTAAACAGTACATGGCTTGCAATGGGGATACTATTATTGTGGGTTGGCTGGTTTGGATTTAACCCGGGAAGTGTACTGGCATTCAACAGCGATGTCCTCATGGTTGTAATAACCACGTTTGTTGCATCAGGAGCAGCAATGATGTCCGTAATCCTATTCGGAGAATTATTTGATAGAAAGACTCCACTAATCATGGATGCAACCAATGGAATTCTCATGGGACTTATCATTATTACACCACTGGCCGGATTTGTCAGTCCTGCAAGTGCACTGATTCTCGGGCTTATAGGAGGGCCATTATTTGTTGGTGGAGAAAAGTTATTTTCAAAGGTAAAGTGGTTCTCCGATCCTGTTGGTTTATTTCCAGGGCACGGCCTCGGCGGTGTCTTCGGGGTTATAATGATTGCCTTTTTTACCCAGCATTCCTTTGCTGTGGCTTCGGGTAACAGTGTTTTGCCTAACGGGTTATTATTTTACGGAGGATTTCCCGCATTGAGACAGCTGGGGATAGAATTACTGGGCATTGCTGTTGTTGTGGTTACAGTATTTGCCATATCACTGGTTACCATATATTTAATTAGCAAATTGATTCATGGTATCCTGGATGACGAAACGTACAATATAAAATAAAATTTTTTATTTTATATACAGTAATTATAGGGTGTCTCATATTTCATAATAAATCCTGCAATTGTCGAACATTATCTATCAGAATGTAATTATGGGATATGCCGGAGAAGCATATCCCGTTGATTCTGAATATTATAGATAATATAGTTTCGCCTGACAGTAGAAGACGAAAGTATTCTGATAAACATATTCTAAAGATTATGATTTTATTCCAGATATTCAACATATCATACAGATCATCTGGAATATTCCTTAGAAACCACAGTGAGTACATGGAACTGATTGGAATAAAAGAAATACCATCATTCCAGACACTTTCCAGAAAGTCCATGTCATTAGACCTCCATGCCATTAACATGGAGATTGAATCATTATATTCTATAAATGAGATAGCTGCATTTGATTCATTCATGATGCATACATACAAGCATTCAACTGCAGAGAGGAGAAGGAAGTACAGGAATTACAAGGATCCATTATCAGGATAGACGAAGACAACAAAGGGATGGTTATATGGAAGGAAATGCCATATGACCATTGATGTAGATTCCCTTTTAATCAATGAATGGGTTATAACAAGGGGGAATATCCACAATTTATCTGTATCACATGAAATGATTGATTCTGCCAGGAACTATAGATACATTCTGGCAGATTCTGCATATGATACATCTGAAATATATGATTACATATCTGAGAATGCACATTCCTTGCCTGTGATTGATACAAATCAAAGAAGGGGAATTATAGATGATAGATTGACAGTTAACAGGAAAATAGGAATAGAACTTAAAAAAGAATATTCATCGATGTATTCCATGAGATGGGAGATTGAGAGGACATTCTCCATACTGGAGGGTATAATAGGTTCTGAGAATATATGGTATGTCAGTAACAGGGATTATGATAATATAATTGGACTCAAGGTAATTGCATACAATCTAATGGTAATTTCCAATATTGAACTCGGGGATAATACAAGGGAGATAATGAAAATCGTCAGTTGCTAAAATGTGAGACGTCCTATACAATAATTAGAAAAATTATTCAGAGTTGATAATTGTATTTTTTGAATAACAGATCCATTTCACTTTTAAGTTGGAGACTGTCGCTTTCCGATATTTTGAAGAATGGTTCCCGGGGGCATCCTGCATTTATTCCCGTCATGATTCCTACCATGTTATATATGGAAGAAATTGTACCGTACTTTCTGGATAAATCAGATAATTCGTTGAGTAGGAACTGATATTTATCACCATTTTCATTGTCATAATTTTCTTCTATATTTTTTATAATTTTATATCCGTAATTTCCTGCACCTGAAACGTACCCGTCAAGATTTAGCCTGAATGCCGATAATATATACTGATCAGGGCCAGTATAAACCTTGAAATCATCCACATACATTTTTGTATTTAGAATGTCGTTCATGTTGAATGTTGTCTCCTTGATTCCTATAACATTTCCACCTTCCTTCTTTATATCATTGACAATATCATATGTAATATTATAACCTGTTGTATCCGGATAGTTGTAGATTATAGTAGGATATTCGGATGATATTTTTACATAGTATCTCACCAGCCACTCCCGTTTCATACCGGTAAAATAATATGGTGGTATTGCCGCAACTGCATGAATCTTTTTCTTTTTTGCTTCCCTGGCCATATCCATAGAATCTCCAAGATTCAATGAGCCCACCTGCAGTATAACATTATCAGGAATATACGAAAAGGCATCAAGAAGTTCCAGTTTTTCTGGTGTTGAAAGTGCAGGACCAATACCTGTTGTTCCTGCAAGGAATAAATATTTCATGCCTCCCTTCAGAACATCGTTACCGTGATCTAATGCTATCTGTTTATTCACCCGGTTATTACTGAATGGAGTGATTAATGGTATTATTGATTCTAAGTTTTTCATAAATAAGTAAATAATAATGTATATTTAAGTTTTCCATACAATACCTTTATAAATTTTGAACATCGGATGGCGGATCAAGATAATATACTAAATTTTACATGAAATATTTCTTTATAATAATCTTAAAATATTATCTTAGGCTTACAAACTATGAATATAGAACACAGCAAAATAAAAATAAAAGGTAAGGAGCTTAAATATTATCCACTGTCACAGCTCACAGATAGTTATGATATTGATAATCTGCCATACTCTTTCAAAATTCTACTGGAAAATGTTTTGAGGAATTATGATGCAGTAGATATAGATGAGAGGTCAATAGAAAACATTGCAAATATGAAATCCGGTGCAGAAATGGCATTCAAGCCATCCCGGGTTGTTTTCCAGGATTATACCGGTGTTCCTATTTTAGTAGATCTTGCAGCCATGAGGGAATATTACCAGAAGATGAAAAAAAATCCCGAAGATGTGAATCCGGCTACAAAATCTGATCTGGTCATAGATCATTCAATAATCGTGGATTCATTCCGTGGAGATGAGCCTATTATTATCAACATGAAGGATGAATTCTCCAGAAATGTTGAGAGATACGATTTTCTGAAATGGTCCCAGCAATCTTTCAAGAATGTGAGAATAGTTCCTCCTGGACATGGAATAGTACACCAGATCAATCTTGAATACTTATCATCTGTTGCAGTTAAAGACGGTGAAGAGATATTCCCGGAGAGCCTCATAGGTGCGGATTCACATACAACAATGATCGGAGGCATCGGAGTACTCGGCTGGGGGGTCGGCGGTCTGGAGGCTGAGGCCTCAATGCTCAATGAACCATATTTCATGACTGTCCCGGAAGTTATCGGAGTGAATTTAATAGGTAAGGTTCCCACAGGGGTTACACCCACAGATGTTGTACTTTACATTACAAAAACACTACGGGCAAGGAACGTTGTAGGAAAATTTGTTGAATTCTATGGTGCGCTTTCTGAATTAACAGCACAGGACCGGGCAACAATATCCAATATGGCTCCTGAATACGGAGCAACGATCGGATATTTCCCCGTGGATAATGAAACACTGAAATATCTCACCGGTACAGACAGAGATGCAGAATCTGTAGAGAAATACTTCAAGGAACAGGGATTATTCTATAATGGTCCGAAGAAATACAGCGATACTGTAGAAATAAATCTTTCTGATATTAAAAGTGCTGTTGCAGGTCCAAAAAATCCTGATGAGCTGGTAAATATTGAGGATTTAAAAGGAAAAATAGACGAACTTATTACAGGTGGTAATGACGGAAAACTTATAAAAAATGGTGCAGTGGTAATTGCAGCAATCACAAGCTGTACAAACACCTCAGATCCTTTCGTACTTCTAGGAGCTGGACTCATGGCAAAAAAGGCGGTAGAACATAACATTGTACCTGCGCAGACAATAAAAACAAGTCTTGCGCCGGGATCTAAAGTTGTTACAGAATACCTAGAAAGGGCAGGCTTAATGAAATACCTTAATAAGATCGGATTCGAACTGGTCGGTTATGGATGTACCACATGCATTGGAAATGCAGGACCACTTATACCTGAAGTTCAGGATGATACATTGCAAAACAATGTAAAAACCTTCGCCGTCCTCAGCGGAAACAGGAATTTTGAGGGAAGGATAAATCCTTATATTGCAGGTGCATTCCTTGCATCGCCCATGCTGGTAGTTGCCTTTGCACTGGCTGGTACAATGGATATTGACCTCTCCAGAGAACCGATAGGCTCCGACAATGGAAAAGCTGTATATCTAAACGACATATGGCCCAGCACCGAGGAGATAAAGAAGTATTTCCATCTTGCCATGGACCCTGAAACATACAGAAAGGAATACAGCGATGTATTCAAGGGGGATTCAAACTGGGAATCAATGAAATCAAGTGGAGGAATGATATTTGATTTTAAGGAAGACTCAACCTATATAAAAATGCCTCCATGGATGTATATGGAACCTGTAAAGGACGTCAGAAATGCTAGAATATTTGCCATATTCGGTGATAAAATTACAACCGATCATATTTCACCGGCGGGCCCAATAGTGAAGGACTCTGTTGCAGGTAAATATCTTGTATCCATTGGCGTCACGGAAATGAATACATTCGGTGCACGCCGTGGCAATCATGAAGTAATGCTACGTGGTGGATTTTCCAATCCAAAGATAAGAAATTTGATGGTTGATCATGCCGGAGGCGACACTGTGTATTATCCGGGTGGGAAAGTAATGAGCTTCTACGATGCAGCAATGAAGTATAAAGAAAATAATGTGCCACTGGTTATATTTGCAGGGAAACAGTACGGATCTGGAAGCTCAAGAGACTGGGCAGCAAAGGTTACATCACTACTTGGAGTAAAAGCTGTGATAGCAGAAAGCTTTGAAAGAATTCACAGGAGCAATCTGGTGGATATGGGCATAATTCCAATACAGATTGACAGCATCCCGGACTTGAAGGGCGATGAAATCGTAAACATAGAAGGAATCAATAATATATCCATAGGAAAGGAATTGAGCATAAAAATAAATGGAAAACCATTAAAGGGAAAGGCCCTGATAAATACAAATGCAGAGCTCAATTATGTGAAAACCGGAAATATACTGAAATACATAGCTTTATCTCCTCAGAAATAAATTTTTTAATTTATTTTAGAATAAATTTTTATCAATTCCTTGAAATCGATACTTTCATAAAATTTAGATGCTATCAGATTCAGGGATGGAAATTCTGCAGTTATCATTTTTATGCTCCTTTCCGCAGCCAGCTCTCTTAATTTGTCGAGGAGTTTCATGCCAACACCCTTTCCCCGGTATTCAGGAATTACATAAAATTCTCTGATTCTCGCCTCGTATTTGGGATCATAATATATTCTGAATATAACATCAGATATGATCATGCCAACTAATCTTTTTCCGTCCTCTGCAACTAGTCCAATGTGGTTTTCCTTATCCTCAATAATCCTGCTGAGTTTTTCTGATATCTCTTTTTCATTTCCTACGGACACTTTTAAAAGCGGATCAAATTCCTCATTTAAATGTTTTAATCTCAATAGCTGCTCCATTACACTATCTATATCCTTTTTTTCCATTAATCTTATGTTAACCAAGTTTATCACCTACATGTCAAATAATTTGTTGTAAATATTTCTATTCTTTGAAATAATATCTGATGCTGTCCTGTAAAATCCCTCAGTTGAATCGGATTTTCTCGCCAGACCAGATTCTACGCATTTCCTTGCAACAACAGATGCTACTCTGGGGAAGAGTTCAAAGTCCTCCATGGATGGAACTATATGATCTTCACTGGGATTTTCAACAAAGTCAGCAATTGCCTGTGATGCTGCAACCATGATCTGGAAATTTACGCCCTTAGACCTTGCATCTAGAACCCCCCTGAATACTCCGGGAAATACCATACTGTTGTTGATCTGGTTCGGAAAATCTCCTCTGCCGGTTGCCACGATTCTTGCTCCGGATTTCTTAGCCTCTTCAGGCCAGATTTCAGGTAGCGGATTTGCCAGAGCAAAGATAGTGGGGTCCCTGTTCATGGATTTTACCCATTCATTTTTAATTGTCCCGGGAATGGAAACTGAGGCCGAAACAACAAGATCCGCACCCTTGAAGGCGTTTGCAGGATCTCCATTAAGCCGTTCCCCATTGGTCTCCAATGCTATTTTATATTTCCAGGGATTCTTGAACATCAGGGCATCTATATCTGCCCTGGATGGCTCTATTATACCTTTAGAGTCTATTGCAACTATATTCTCTTTTTTAAAGCCAGCAGCCTCGAAGAGGTATATTGCTGCGATATTGGCCGCACCGGCACCATTGAAAACAATTTTGGCTTCCTCCTTTTTCTTGTTTACCAGTTTCAACGCATTAATGGCCCCTGCGAGGATTATGGATGCTGTACCGAGCTGGTCATCGTGCCACACAGGTATCTCCATGGACTTCTGGAGACTTTCTAGGAGAAAGAAGCATCTTGGTGACTGGATATCCTCAAGGTTATACCCGCCGAAGTAGGGCTGTATGGCCTTTGCCGCAGCTATGAATTCATCATTATCTTTAACAATTAATGGTATGGGAATAGCATTCACACCCCCGAGATAATTAAAAAGCAGGGCCTTCCCTTCCATAACAGGGATTGCCGCATCCGGCCCAACATTACCGATTCCGAGAACTCTTGTACCGTCTGTTAAAATTGCAACAGAATTCCATTTCCCTGTCAGTTCATATGCAAGCTCCTTGTCAGCCTCAATTTTTTTTGATACTGCAGCGATTCCTGGGGTATAGAGAGAGGAAAAATCCTCCATACCTTTTATAGGAACTTTAGGAAGAGTCTGTATTTTTCCCTTATATTTTTTTGAGATTTCTATTGCGTTTCTGTCGAAGTATTCTGTTCTCTCAGAATCTTTCATTATCATAAAAATATATATAAGTTAATTATTAAAACTTTACGTATTAATTTGAATGTGTATTACTGCAATTGCCGATGCAGTTATCATGATAACATCATTATTTTATCTATAATATCATTATGTATTGAATGCCAATACATTACTATGTTTTTGTTCCATATCCCAGTTCCATGATTATAAAGTTTTCAGGAAGAACCATACTGTATTGATGCTGAATTGGAGTTGCCTGGAATTATTCACTATAACTTTACATGATTCCCGGGTTTCTGATTCACTAATAAGATTATATTAAAGTATCGCAAAGAGTTATATTTTTGTATAAATAAAGATTGACAAGATTATCCATTGTCTTACTGAATAATATATAATTAATAATTTAGTTAACATCCTTAAATTTTATTTAACAGCATACCGTCTTTTTGGCCGTCTGACTATCGTAACGATTTTACGGACATTTGTTGCTATATATACTGATTGAGGTATCATGGCAAGTATTATGAAAAGATTCTCTCTGGTTATAGTAGTATCGCTATTGAATAGATATCCTTCAGTGGATGGAAAGGAAAATATCATTGCAAATCCAAGTAAAATCATGGTAACCAGCGGTTTTCTCCCATCTTCCCCCTGGGAAAGGCCATCATAATAGGTGGTATAACTGATAAATATAGGAAGATAAGGTGATGAAATATCAAAAAACCGGATATCATAATAAGAGTAAAGGATGAGCCGGCAATTTTAATAATATCCCACCTCTCTCGTTTCCTTAGTTTTCTTTTCTTATATGCTGCTCTTTTGTTATTTATAAGTTATTTTATTGAAATCATACTATTTAATTATTTCTACATTTTATACTATTAATCGCTAAATTATTTAAAATTTTTAACAAAAATTTTTAGTTATATAAATAATAAAATCGTAAATAGACGTAATAGAGTGTACATACATTATATAATTAACATTATTCGTATGGAATTGCACCAATATATCTATAGTAAATGACAAAGGCTAAGATGTAATCTGTCTATTTAGTAGAGCTAAATACCTGTCTTCCCTTTGTTAATCCATATTTAAATATTTAAATTTAATTAAATATTCTAAATCTAATATAAAAATTTTGACATGCTAATTCACAATTTATAAAAACAATATTTTAATAATATCGTTTATTAAGCATCTATGAAAATAAGTTTACAGGTAAATTTTTCTTCTTTGACCATATCAGATGAAGTTATAAAGGAACTTGAAACACAGACAGGTTGTGAAATTATTAAAGGATTTTCGGATGATGCTGAGATTGTTGTTTTTGCGGGAAAACCGGCTATTGGAAAGAAAACAATTTTCATGCAAAGCATATCGGCAGGTGTTAATCATCTGGACTTTAAGACCATACCTAATAATGTTGTCATATGCAGCAATGCAGATGCCTGGTCTATTCCTGTAGCGGAGCACGCATTTGCCCTTCTTTTAGCAAAATACAAGAATATCTGTCAATCCAACTCATTAATACGTAATGGGAAATATGAAAGGAAGCTATCGGATTCACTCTATGGTCAGACACTGGGTATTATGGGATATGGTGGAATTGGAAGGGAAATGGCACGAATAGCACATGCATTCGGCATGAAAAGCATCGGATTCGGAAGGACAGACCCATCAGACAATAATATTGACCTCTTTACTAGGGATAAATTATATATCCCGCAGAATGCCGATATAATGGCTATCACGCTTCCACTGAACAGGTATACAAGAGGGTTCATTGATTACGAGCTTCTGAATAAGTTCAGGGGAAATATAATTATAAATGTGGGAAGAGCTGAAATTGTCAAGAAAGAAGATATGATAAGATATCTTTCTGAGAATAACAATAAATGGTTCCTGACCGATGTATGGTGGGGAGAACCTAAAATAGAAGGAAAAATACCTGATAATGTGATGGTCACGCCACATGTAGCGGGCCTCACCAGAAATTTTATGATTGTACCTGTAGAAAAAGCCTTCCAGAATGTATCAGCATATTTAAAAGGTAAGCCAAAAAATGTTGTTAATAGAAATGATTACATATGAAATTCAACATAAAAAATTTGAATAATTAAGTATATATCTTAATATAATATATACTATCAGTGTTTAAATTGTCTAGTTTTGAGAATATGAATATATCAGCTAATCTAAAAAAATCATTAAGTTTAATGAAATTTACTGAGCCAACAGAAATACAGGACAAATCAATACCCGTCGTATTAAGCGGGAAAGATGTGATTATACGTTCTAAAACAGGTTCAGGAAAAACAGCAGCATATCTCCTGCCTGTATTAAATTCCATTGAATCAATGAAAGGAAGGAATGTTAAAGCCCTCATAGTTTTACCAACAAGAGAGCTTGCCCTGCAGACATACAGGGTTGCTACAAGACTCGGAAAGATATCCGGGATAAAATCCACAACGGTCTATGGAGGAGCATCAATATCCAAACAGGTAGAGCAATTACCCGGATCCGATATTGTCGTTGGTACGCCGGGAAGGATACTGGATCTCCATAATCAGGGTTATCTGAAGCTTGAACATGTGAAATACCTTGTTCTTGATGAGGCAGATTTAATGCTTGATATGGGTTTCATAGATGATATAAAGAAGGTTATATCATTCGTTTCAGATGAACACCAGACCATACTTTTATCTGCAACATTGTCAAATGAGGTAAAAACTATAGCAAAGAATTTCATGAAGTCGCCGGAGTTCGTTAGCGCGGGTGGAGAGGAAGCTATTCCAGAATCTATAAAACATCTTTATACTATTTCTGAAAAATTTGATAAATTCTCGACTTTGATGTCATATATACATAATTACGGATCCAGAAAGGCAATAGTCTTTGTTAAAACCCAGAGATCTGGAGACCTTTTGAATCTCATACTATCGAGATCAGGATTCAATAATATACTAATACATGGGGGAATGAAGCAGCATGCACGTGAGAGGTCTATTAACGATTTCAGGCATATGGATGCGGGCATACTGGTTGCGACCAATGTTGCGGCCCGTGGACTGGACATCCCAAATATAACTGATATTATTAACTTTGATGCCCCTGACAGCACTGAAACCTATGCACACAGGGTCGGAAGATCCGGGAGAATGGGAAAGGATGGCAGAGCAATGACAATATTCGATGCTGATCAGCGCGGGTTGATCCAGAGCATTCAGAGGAGAAATAAAATAAAAATGGAAAAAATAGATGTAAATCTTGAGTCCGAATATAAGGATATAAATTACGGAAGTCTGATCTCACAGTTCAGGGATAATGAAGACAATACCAGGGATTCTGGTTTCCAGAGGAATTCCAGACCATCCTACAACAGGAACAGAAGACCTTCATCAGGAGATAGAAGTAGAACTCCGAGAAACGGCAGAAATTTCCATAAAAGGGAATACTAATTTGGTTTTTTGAAATAATTTTTAATAAATGGATTTTTCAGGTTCCTTTTCTATATTGATTTCAATTCTTTTTATCTCTCTCCATGAAAAGTTTTTCTTAATTCTCACACTATTTGAATAATATGTTCCGGAAAAGAACAGATTTCCACGGTCATTGTATTTAATCGATAGTAAAGAAAAAATTCTGTAGTCTTCATTTTCCGTATAAACATTTACTGGAAAATCATACAGAAATGCATATGCAAGTGTCTTTTTCATATCATCCATGTCCATGGAAGAATCACTACTGGCCTCTGATAGTCTTCCTCCAATAAATGATACCAACGCTATTATCATTTCTCTCCATTATAATATTAAACTCTCTTATTTATATTTATTTTCTTATTGTTCGGATACGATAAGCATTTTTGCAAGCAATATAGATATACATGGCAATTTTTATGTTATAGCTTTTCCTCCAGATATTTTATATCCTCTTCATTTAATATAATATCTGAATATTTGGCATTCTGAGTTACATGAAATCGATTAGAAGCCCGGGGTATCGGAAATACATTCTGATTTTTACTTATCAAATACGCTAATGCAATATTTGCATTGGGTACATTCCCTATTGTTTTTCTTACATAATCAAAGTATTCATTGTACTGTTTCTGTGTAACCCTGCCGTGACCTAGAGGAAAATATGCCATTACGGCTATATGGTTTTGTTCACAGTATTTAATCAGTTCATTCTGACTCTTTCTGTGGAATATATTGTAATTTATCTGTATAGAAGTTATTTCGTGTTTTGATAGAATATCCTGAGATCTTTTTAATAGATTAAGAGAGAAATTACTGAGGCCAATATATTTTATTTTTCCTGCATCGATCATTCCTTCCATTGTTCTTAGAGTCTTTTTGAGATCAATTGTGGGATTAGGAAAATGGATTTGATATAAATCAACATAGTTTGTTTCCAGATTTTTCAGGCTTCTATTCAATGCCCTTTCTAAAGATTTTGGAGATAAATGTGTTGGAAATACCTTAGTAGCTATAAAGAGTTCATCACGTTCGTAATTCTTAATGACAGGGGCTATAATTTTTTCAGTCCGGTAAAGTTCTGCAGTATCAATAAGATTTATCCCATTATCAATACCTGATTTTATTGCATCTTCTTTCTGTTCCCTTCCGCTATAAATGCCCAGATATGTTTTGAAAATCCATCTCATGTCGTAATAAGTACCCATTCCGATGCACGAAGTTTTAAATGACGTATTACCGAATTCCCTGTATATCATGTAATTCCTCAACACGAATTATATTTAAATAGATTATGTTTTTGACAAATATATAAATAATCAATTCTCAGATATTTTCAAATAAGCTAAATATATTTATAAAATAATACTTTATATTATTATGTTAGACAAATTATATGACAAATGGAAAACAGGAAGTGCAACGGAAAATGATTTTACACAGGATTATACTGACCTTAGCGGATTTATGGAGAAGCTTTATGACGAAATGAAAATCAGTATAGAACGGGATTTAAAGCCTTATGATGCATATTTTAAAATTCTTAAGCTCAATAACTTTGTTAATTCTATAATGGAAAAACGCCCTGATATTGTTGATTTGCTCAGTCACTGGTTTATGAAAGAAAAGAAAGATCTCGATGTAATAGCAAAAAATATAGGGGCACTTTACCTTGATATTGGGATAAGTTTTCCTGGTGGAATCAGTGTAAGCTTGACATTTCAACCAGATATGTGATATAATTTCAACACAGTAGACAAATGAGTGGAGGGTAGACTTTCTTTTATTTATTGAAATAAAATACTGATAAAGATAAAATAAAAAAATATAATAAAAACATTCCATTATACAGATACTGTACAGTTCCACCATGTGTAAATCTTATAACAGAGTATAAAGCCCCGGCGCCGGTTATGAGTATAAGTAACACCTGAGCCCAAATTCCTCGTAAGGGCAATTTGGTAGAATCTTCCTTTGGTGTTACCTTGAATGAAGTCCTTTTCCCAATTAATGCATAAAAGGCTGATTTCACAAATATGGGACTACTAATAAACGTTAGTGATACGTTTCTCAGTAATGGAACAATAGACTTCTGTATACTCACAATAGTTATGGCAAATGCAACAAATTCAAACAGTATATAAAATGCAAATATAAAAATATAAAATGATGGTGTGATGATTGAAACCACATTAAAAAATATAAACAGTAATGGGAATATAAGCATCATTATATTTACCAAACCTACAAAATACCATGATGTAGTTACAAGGTACCCTAATTTCTGCCTCACTGTAAGTGCTCTTCTTTTAAAAAGTAATTTGATAACCTTGAAAAATATCCCAAGAGAACCCTGGGCCCATCTCGATTGCTGAATGAAATATGAATTTAAAGTCTGCGGTGCCTCCCCAGATGCCAATGGTCTGCTATAATATACTGTTCTATATCCCTTTTTATGCAATTTTATTGAAGTTGCCAGATCTTCAGTAACATTACTCTCATCGAACCCACCGACAGACAAAATTGCTTTAGTTCTATAAACTACATTGGATCCACAGGAAAACATGCTATCCTCGAGACTCTTGCCCTCAGTTATGAAATTATAAAACACCTGTTGAATATCATTTGCACCCTTCGCCACATTGGTATTATTATTTTCATATTTCTGTGGAACCTGGACCAGTGCTATGCTATCGTCATCATCTATAACAGGCAATGTTTCATTCAGAAACTCTGGCAGTGGATGTTGATCTGCATCAAATACTGCAAAATACTTTGTATCAATAGTTTTTATTACGTCATTCAGTGCTCCTGCCTTGTAACCTCTCCTATTTTCCCTGTGTATATATATAACTCTATATTTTTCACATAGTTGCTTTATGGCTGCTGCTTTGTTTTTATCGGTGGAATCGTCCAGAATGTAAGGTACTCCATTTCCTATTCTGCACATCTGTTTGATTTTTATGACTGTTTCCTCAAGCACGTCGGCTGACTCATTATAACATGCAATAAAAACAGATGTTTGGAATGGATAATACATACTGAAATAGTATGTCACACTATTTTCGTACTTTGATGAAGCTGATACATAATAATACATATATTCTAAGGAATGCATTATAAAAAATACATTTATTAAAATCAGAATTGTGCTCATTAACTTCAATGTGACAGTTTTATCCAGGAGAACGAGGGAAGTTATCAGGAAATATAAATATAAAACTATAAAAACAACCGTAATACCGGCTATTATATATGGCTTTTTATTCATTTTCTGCCCACTATCTCCAGCTCTCCATCAACAGTTATTTCAAATTCCACTATTCTTCTTGCATCAGCTGTAAGATTGAATTTTTTTAATATTAGTAAGTTTTTAATCTGATTCTCGGTTATAATCTGGTCGATTTCAGCAATACCTGTGAAATAAAGATCTTCGATGGGATTAGCATTAATGTTGTTTATAAATTTGGTACATACTATCACGCAATCCAGATTTCTTAATTCATTGAAAAGATACCTTATACTCTCCTCACTACCATTTATCTCCAATGGCTCTATTGAGTCTATTACAAGTCTCTTTATATTGTATTTTGTTACATACTTTGAAATTTCTGAGATGAACTTAGAGATTTCCTCCTTAATTTTCCACTGATCCATGCCTGTATCGATCTTTGTCAGTGAAGAGTTGGAGTTCATGACTATAAGGTTCTTTGTATTAACATATTTTTTCATATCAAGATTTATCGAATCAGATATGTTTAATATATATTCTGGTGCATTCCTGTTGGTTATATACAGACCGTTCTGGTTGTTTTCTAAACCATGCTTTAGAAATTTCAGGAGAAAGAATGTTGAATTTCCGGATGAAAAAGTTTCCAATCCGTATATATTATTCAATTCAAGGCCATTCAAAAGCACATCGTCGAACTGACAGATTCCGAATTTAAAATACTTTGAGGTAAGAACACTGTTTAGAAACTCCTTGAATTTGATTTCCATATCATGTATATCAGTTGAGCTATAAAATTCAATCCCGATCGTATCGTGAACTTCCTTTATAGATTCACCCAAATTGAAAACGATAAAACGTCTTGATGGATACTCCCGCTTCATTGGGTTCAACATTTCTATTATATGGTTTTTATCACCATTTATATACATATCAACCATATAATCGAAGTCGTTTGTAATCTGCATTCCAAATATATGTGAATGATAAGGTGTTTTCAAGACAGAAGGAATATCAAATTTTAACCCTGCATTCTTTACCAGAGTATGTAGTATATTAAGCATCTCCACGACAGGTAAATCCTTATTATCAATTTTGATGCCAGGAAAGTCTTCCCATTTGTCAATCTTATCTGCAGGCATTTCGCACTCAGAGCAAATATTTTTATTTTTTATTATGCGATTTTCGGATAATTCCATATTTGAAGCCAAATTATCATCTTCTGTATATGGCACTATATAGAATGTATCGTTTCCACAATACTTACACTTTGCCATATATCTTTTTCCAGAATAACTGGCAAGTTCAGAATGTTTCAATCGGGAAATGAGCTCATCCACTTCTTCATCCATATACATTTTGCCGGTTGAATAGAAAACACCACTGGACACGGCGCTTTTCAACCTTCCATATTTTAAATCGTAAAGAAATAGCTCCTCAATTTTCATTATTATAAAACCCGATAGGTATATTTAATAGTTCCTATAAAAACTTTAAATTATCGCTTAAGCAAATATACAAAAGATCTTGTTGAATTTATAGGAAATAAATAATCCGATTGCGGTTAGATTTATTATTAGTAAGATGAGTTTTTACAATTTGAATAAATTCAAATAAAGGTTAGAAATAAACTGCGCTATAAAGAGTTTAAATGAATAATAGAAAACTTATAGCCCTCAGGTCTCTTATAATAGCAGCCGGTGCCACTGCTGCAGCTTCCTTTGTCGGAGTCTTTGCAGTCATGATTGGGGCATCAGCTGTAGAAATGGGCTGGCTACAATCATCATCAAATTCTCTGAGCAATCTCGGCCAGATTTTCTGGGGGAGAATAAGTGATAGGGTCGGAAGACGAACGCCTTTTCTGATTTTGGGAAGTGTAATATTGGCCATACTGTGGTATATGCTACCATATTCATATAATCCTGTAGACTTAATTATTCTCTACGCACTTATATCACTATTTTCGGCTATGATCACCGTAAACTGGTATTCATTCATTGCTGATAATATTAAACAGAAAAGGGGTCATTTTCTTGCCATAATAACGAATATAGCATCTCTCGGTACTGTTATATCCTTGATAGCAATATTTTTCCTACTGGACAGTGATTCTAGAAAAGATATTGTTATCCCATTCACTGCAGCCTCAATTTCATATATTGCCTCTGCTGTAATAGGATTCATGCTCACAGAAAAACACAGTAAATCGGTGATGACCAAGAATCTTATGGGAACGTTGAAAACATTGAGGAATAATAGTACATTTTATAAATATTTCATGGCAACCAATGTACAATCTTTCTTCTGGTCGCTGGCCTGGCCAATGTTTCCCATAACAATTGTTACAATAATGGGCTTTTCACTTAAAATCGTGGCACTTCTTACTATTGCCTCAATCGGTTCTGCACTTGTTACACAATATTTTATTGCCAAATTCATTGATAACGTCAACAGAATTCCTCTGATTTTCCTGAATAAAATTATGCTCAGTGGAATCCCTTTAATGTATGCCTTTTTCGATTCGTTTCCACTTTTTGTAGGTATTGAAATATACAGTGGTTTTATAGGTTCTATCCAGAATTCGGTTCTTACTTCCTATACACTTGATGTTGTTCCGGAGGATCACCGTGCGGAGTATATTTCCATTCTCAATGGATTTAACGGCGCAATATATTTCATGGGAGCACTTACAGGAGGATATCTCCTATCGTTGTTCATAGATTTCTTTCCGCTGAAACTTGCACTCACATTTTCATATTTGATTGTATTTTCCGGTAGATTCGTATCATCTTTTCTGTTCCGTGGCCTCAAGGAAGTGGAAGGTGGTGGCAGAAACATGAGTGCACTTAGCATCCTTTTCAAACCAAGACACCCGGGATCTCCTTCAGGAGGTCCAATAAACCCCAGGTGAATGGATTTAGACTTGAGACGATTACCAATTCAGGGCAAGGATGAGGTCCAATAAACCCCAGGTGAATGGATAAGTTTTTTATCAGGGGTGCATCTTTTTATATGAAAACATAGAATTCTTAGATTTTACCAGCTGGCAATTAACTATTTATATTATTATAGAATATATAACACATATGTCAAAAAATTTGGAGATTAGGCTGGACAGGAATTCTGATGCATCAATCTATAGACAATTATATAATCAAATCATACAGAATATTATTAACGGGAACCTGGAAAAAGGAGATGTACTTCCATCCTCCAGAGTTATGGCCGGGACACTGGGCATAAACTTCCATACGGTGAATCAGGCTTACCAGAAATTAAGGGAAAACGGCATTATTACCATAGGTAAGAACAAGAGGTATACAGTAGCCGAAAGCAGACAGCCAGATACTGAAAGAAACTTGATAGAAAGAGAGACAGAGGTTGTTAATGAAGCCATTGCTATGGGATACTCTCAAAATGATATAATAGAAACAGTTAAAAAAATACTATCCAGTAAGTCATAAAATTCATTATAATAAATTTATAAATTATTTTTTAATCATATAATAGACATTTTTCTTTTTTCCCAGATCATAAATTATTTTATTGGAGTTTTCTGATATGTCCTCATGCCCCTCACGGCCTATAAACGCTTTGCTCTTTGCCTTCCAGTACATATCATATGTCACCAGCAAATGCCTTGGAAAGGCTGCTATGCTCTTAAGGTAGTCAGGCATCATCTCGATAATGAATTTTGTTCCTGTATCTATTAGTTTATTCTTCTTCCCTGATAATTTCAGGCCCAGAAGCTTGCCTCGCATGAACTTGTAAATATAAAATGAGTACGATGCATAGAACTGCACTATCTGGTCTAAAACCGGGCCTACACGGGTTTTCATAACAGGTGTCAGAACATCATACCTATCCCAGTCCAGTGTAAACAGAGATTTGCTGTCCAGTGCCTCATCAAATATCCTTGTTCCAGGAAGCGGCGTGTAAATTGAAAATTGCAGTGCGTCGGCTCCTGCCCTCGCCAGCTCCCTGGAAAATTTAACTGTTGTCCTCAGGTCCCTGTATCGTTCATAGGGTGCACCTACCATCATTCCAACAATTACCACGATTCCATTTGCGGAAAGTACCTTTACGGCACTTACCGATTGTGGGGTAAATTCCCCCTTGTGCATTTTTTTCAGGATTTCCGGGCTTCCGGATTCAACACCAAGGAAAGATATGCTCATTCCTGCTTTAGCTGCCTTTTCAATCAGATCAGGATGCCTGGATGTTACGTCAACCCGCATCTGGACAATCCACGAAGTATTGAGTTTTTTCTCCAGGATCATGTCAAAAAGTTCGTTCCTGTGCTTTACATTAGGCTCAACTATAAATATGTCATCGGTAAAGAATATCCAGTTATAGCCTGCTTCACTGGCACGTTCCATTTCCTGTATAATCCTTTCATTGGATTTATTTCTCCATGTATTGCCCCATGTTGGTGTAACGGAGCAGAAATCACAGCCATATGGGCATCCCCGAGAAGTCTCCAGGCACATAACACGGTCTTCCTTACCGAAAACCTTGAATGTATACTTTGAAGGGTCAAGGAGTTCCAGTGGCGGAAAAGGAAGTGTATCCAGATCTACTATAAGTTTTCTAGGTTTCGTCCTTTTAATTCCGGAGTCAGATCTGTAAACTATGCCATTGATCCCATCAAATCCGGTTCCCTCAATAATTGAATTTGCAATATCGTATATTGTTTCATCGCCTTCCCCCAGAACAGAGATATCAAAACCAGCATTTATCAGCTCTTCTGGCAGGAATGTGGCATGATGCCCCCCTGCTACAAGCACTGTATCAGGTTTAAGTTTTTTTATCCCACGTGCAATATATCCCGCATTGTTATGGGCAGCAGTGGCATGAAGTGTGATGCCAACAAGATCAGGCTTATATTCAACAGCCATCTTTATTGCATCATCAAGGGATATGCTGTCTGCCTCCATATCAATTATTTTGACCTGGCTATCTTTTATTCTCTTAATTTCACCAGCAAGAGCCAGCAGCCCAAGCGGAGCAGGCAAAAAACCCCATTTGCTCAAATAGGCAGACCCTGTACGGTTGCTGGGCCTTATAAATACAGCCCTGAATACCATATAATATTATTTAATAATATTATAAATTCTTTGTTATCCAAATTCTCTAACAAAAGTTATTTCTTTTTATTATGACAATACCAAAAGCATTATAACGGTTAGAACAATGATTTTATCATGATAACATATGTTAGTGAGGATGATGTAAAATCCAGTTTAAATATGAAAGAATGCATCGAGGAACTGAGAAAGGCATTCATGTCATATGGCAAAGGCCTTTCTGATACACATCCCAGGGATCGCATAATTGTGGATAAAAATATTTTGAATACCATGCCAGGTTATTACGCTGAAAGGCACCTTGCAGGACTGAAAACATATTATTCAGGGTCTAAGGGAATTCATTTTACAGTATTAATATTCAATACAGAAAGGCCTGAAGACCTTTACCTAATTGAGGCAAATGCCCTGGGACAGATACGAACAGGCGCACTTACAGCTATGGCCACATCAGAAATTGTAAGGAAAAAATCTATTAATTTTACCCTCATTGGATCGGGATTCCAGGCGGAGTCACAGTTCCTTGGGATGAAAGAGATGTTCAATCTGGACAATGCATTTGTGTATTCCAGGAATCCCGAACATTCAAAGAAGTTTGCGGATAGATTCGGAATTCAGCAGGCAGAAAATCTTGAAGTTCTAAAAGAGTCCGATGTCATTACAACCATAACAAACAGCAATACACCAATATTCAACTATTCCCAGCTGCCGGATGAGTACCACATCAATCTGGCAGGGTCCAACTTCCCCATTCGGAGGGAGGCTGCACCTGACGTGCTTGATAAATCGGACATTGTGATAGTGGAAAACCATGGTCAGGCATTGAAGGAATCCTCTGAGATTATGGGAATGGAGAATAAAAGTAAGATTATTGAACTCAAGGATTATGTAATAAACAAGGAGAAATATTCAGGTA
>JAKAYM010000137.1 GCA_021826795.1 Thermoplasmata archaeon | reverse complement strand
GATAAATAGCATGTATTCAACGACAAATGCCTTGAATAATAGTTGTGTACCCACATGGAAATAATGTGGAAACATTGCAATTTCATAGGTTTATAAAAATATTGAATCAGATAAATGTAAAGTCACGCTTTTCTGTAATTTATATTCATATTTCCGGATAACTGGGATAATATAGAAAAAATAGTAATTGCAATGGCTAGCACTAAAAATACGTATATTACCCTAATTTTAATAAAATATTCTGAAACTAAAACAGTTCCCATAATTGCACTTGTGTATAGATAAGATTTGGTCTCACTTAAGGAACGCCCACTCCTGCTGTAGTCTATAATGGAGCTACCTATTGATATCATAGTAGTTAATATAAGGATTAAAACAAAGCTCTTCGTATAAAAAATAGGCTCAATCCCAATCGAAAAAACCATCCCTGCGAGAAGAATAGATCTTTTTCCCAGTATCTCTATCAGGCTTCCGGATACAAGATATGAAATATAATACACAATTCCAAAACATGCAAGAACTAACGGGAAAATATACAGTTTCATGGACTCTGAATAAATATGAAATGGAAATAAAAAAAGCAATAAAATCAATATGGAATTCTTCAGTGAGTTTATTATATCCATCAAAGTGGTTCTGTTTAAAACTTTCAAGGTAAGTGATTATCATAGCTATATATTAAATATTTCCAGATTTTAACACCATTTCAACTCCCATTAAGAGTTTTCTATTCATATTCTGTACGAAATATTACATTAAAACAGTTCAAATATCTCTTTTAGGTCTATAAAAGTTTTTATTACCTGCTTGTATTATGTTATATGCAGGATGAGGAATCCTATATTGAAAAATTAAAGGAAGATAAAGTAGAGTTTTTGCAATTACAGTTTACAGATATTGTTGGCTCTGTAAAATCACTGACGATTCCGCATAATAGATTTGAGGATGTAATTTACAACGGCGTCATGTTTGATGGCAGTTCAATTGTGGGGTACAAGCAGATTGAGAATTCTGATATGAAAGCCGTACCTGAATTATCGTCCTATACAATACTCACAAATGAGAACTATGCTGGGAAAACAGTACGTTTTATCTGTAAAATATTCAATCCGGACGGAACCAGATTTGATGGAGATCCAAGATATATCCTTGAAAAACAGGTTGAAAGGCTTTCCAGAGAAAATAAGAAAATTAACATCGGACCTGAACTGGAGTACTTCATATTCAATCAGGATGAGGAGGGAGATCCTACAATAGAACCCAGTGATTACGGTGGATATTTTGACAAGGAGCCACTGGATCGATCATTCACTGTAAAACAGGAAATAATTAGAAAATTAGAGGGATTAAATTATTTCCCGGAGGCATCGCATCATGAGGTAGCATATGGGCAGCACGAAATTGACGTTAAATATTCTGATGCCATAACAATGGCAGATAGAATAATAATGATAAAAAGCGTTGTAAAGGAAACAGCCAATGCATATGGGTATTACGCTACCTTTATGCCGAAACCCATAAAAGGCGTTAATGGCAATGGAATGCATGTGCATCAGAGCATATTCTCAGGAGATGAAAATCTGTTTTACAAGGAATCTACAAAACATGGATTAAGTGAGTATGCAATGCACTATCTGGGTGGAATATTGAAGAACGTGAAATCAGCATCCATGGTACTGGCATCAACCGTAAATTCATATAAAAGGCTTATTCCCGGGTACGAGGCCCCGGTATACATTGCATGGGCAAACAGAAACAGGAGCGCACTGGTTAGAATACCATCGGCAGCCCCGAAGGGAAAGAGGCTGGAGCTCAGGTACCCGGATTCAGCCGGAAATCAGTACTTGCAGTTCGCGGCCATAATAGGTATGGGTTTGAATGGCATTGAGAATAAGATAGATCCACCAGATTCAATAGAAAAAAATATTTTTGAAATGAGCAGTGACGAAAGGAAAAATTATGGCATAGAGTCCATGCCAGGGTCGCTGGGACAGGCCATAACAGCATTCAAGGAAAGTAGCTTAATGAAGGAAATATTCGGTGATTATATCTATAACAATCTTATCAGAATCAAGGAAAGTGAATGGGCAGAGTTCAGGCAGTATGTAACGGACTGGGAAATTGATAAATACCTGGATATTTATTAATTTTCAATAAAAGTCTCATCTGAATCTGTTATTTCCATTTTATCTATGTGCATTAAGCCTTCAGGTATATATTTATATCTTTCTAATAAGTCCGCTTTACCGTGTATTTTAACAATTTCAAGGGGAGCTGCCATTGACATCTTCTTCTGACTTTTCAGATTTCTGATTTTGTCTATTATATTTATTATGTAATCAATTCCCTCTTCGCTGTACAATAAACTATAATCAAATTCCGGATAACTTTCAAGTGCTATGCTTGATACCCCCGGGTTCATCTGGTGATACAGTTCTTCTGTTATAAATGGCATAATAGGAGAATACATCTTCAGTACATTTTCCATTATATAGAATGCAGTATACAGTGTTTCGCCCCTTCTATCCGGTTTTGATGCCTCGCTTTTTATTATTTCAAGATAATTATCGCAGTAAAGGTTCCAGAAAAATTTATCAATGGCTATCCTGGCCTTCATTACTTCATTGTTCTCCATGTATTCCGTTACCTCCTTTACCGTATGCTCCATTTTTGATATTATCCATTTATTTACAGGGAAATTTATATCTGTCTTTTCAGGTATCTTATTATCTGAAAGGAGCATTATAAGTTTCAGGGAATTCTCGAGTTTAATAACAGTCTTCCTTCCACGCATTAAGTCCTGCTCCCTAAGTTTGATATTCTCGCCCTGCATGGTAGTTGATGCCCAGTATCTTAATGCATCTGCACCATAGGTCTCTATTATTGACTTCGGTTCCACTATGTTGCCCTTGCTCTTGCTCATCTTCTGACCGAAAGGATCATAAACATTGCCGCTTATAATTATTTTTTTCCATGGTATCTTGCCATAATGAAGATATGATCTCAGTATGGTTGTAAATGCCCATGATGTTATTATATCATGTCCCTGGAATCTTGCATCCATGGGGTATAGATCCATGTGGTTAATATGTGATAGATACAATGTTGGACTCAGTGAGGACGTTGCCCATGTGTCCATAACATCTGTTTCCGGTGATAAATCTGAAGAACCGCATTTAACACATTGCCTTTTTTTATCATCTAGCCTCGGGTCCACAGGCAGCTCACCCCTGTCCGCAAATATTATTTCGCCACATTTATTGCAGTACCATACAGGAAATGGGACGCCGAAATATCTTTGTCTGGATATACACCAGTCCCACTTTAATCCGGTTACCCAGTTATTGTATCTGGTTTTCATATGTTCAGGTATCCATTCAATTTTATTTCCGAATTCTATTAATTCATCCTTGATATCCAGGTCTTTTATATACCACTGCTTGCTGATGCCTATCTCTATGGGTGTTCCACATCTTTCATGAGTATTCACTGAATGCTTTATTTTCTCTATTTTTATCACATAACCTTTTTCTCTTAGCATGTCAAGTATGGTTTTTCTAGCATCCTTGATGGAAAGATTATTTATTATTTTCCCGTCATTGATTTTATTATTTTTAAGTATTACTCTTGCTTTTATTCCATATTTTTTCCACAGTGACAGATCATTCTGATCTCCGAAAGTGCATAGCATTTCGGCACCGGTTCCGAACTCCCTATCAATGGACTCATCCGCTTTTATTTCTACCTTATAGCCATATAGCGGTACCTCTACTTCCCTGCCTATCATATGACTATATCTGCTATCATCAGGATTTACAAATATGGCAATGCACGCTCCCAGCATTTCAGGTCTGGTTGTTGCTATTTCAATCCCGTTAAAATTTAAATAAACAAGTTCAGTGTTGATTATAGCATCCTTCATCTCTATCTGTGAGATTGCTGTACGGCATGTGGGGCATGTTATATATGGTGCTTCGTCTCTGTATGCCCTTTTCTTTTCCGCAAGCCCCATGAACATTTCCTGTGATAATTTTATTGAAAAGTCTGAAGATGTATCTATATAATTTTTGAAATCGGCACTCAATCCCGTATCATACCACGCCTGATAGAGATCCTTTTCGGCTTCTCTACTTACTTCTTTACATATTTCTATGTAATCTTTCAGTGGCGTGTTATCAATTGTTACTTTTCTTTCCTTTTCCACAAAACGCTCAGTGGGAAGGCCGTTATCATCAAATCCCCATGGATAAAATACATTAAATCCCTTCATCCTTTTGTACCTTGCAATAAAATCCTGCTGGGGATATGAAAAAGCATGGCCAACATGCATTTTTCCTGAAACAGTTGGGGGTGGTGTATCTATGGTATAATTTTTCTCTCCCATTTTAAATTTGAATATGTCATTACTGTACCAGTAATCTTTCCATTTTTTTTCATTAGCCACGGTATCAATCATATACCATCTTAATGTATCATCCAATAATATATTTTTTTGTATTCATCTTATCGTAAATGCATGTTTTATATATGCTGGTTCAGATCATGTCTTTTATAGTATCCAAAATTCTATTCCTCTTATTTTTTATAGATGAAATATTGGTATCAACTATCTTTTCAACAAATTCAAAATCCGTATAAGTTGTTATATCTAAAGGTTCATAAGGTTTTAGCTGTTTTCCGGATCTTATCATGTCTCCAACAGTCCTGTATGATTCTTTCCAGTTTCTTCTGGAGTTGAAATTCAATTTTGAATTATATGTTGCGTATATTGAATTCCCTATGATTTTCTCAGAAGCTTCTCTGTTAAATTTTATTCCTCCAAAGAGATCTGGAAAACCATTCAGTATGGATTTCAACTCTATCATAAATGGAATAATTTCATCCTTTAATACCTGAAAATCCCTATGGTATCCAGTAGTTTTGTTTATGATTCCTGAATAAAGAAGATTCATCAGAGATACTGACTTTGCGGCATAACCCTGGAATATCTCAAGAAAATCCGGATTTACCTTATTTGGCATCAAAGAGCTTCCGGTTACATAGCCCGGTGGTAGTTCTATAATTTTCATTTCATCACCGCTGAAAATTATCATATCCTGGAATAT
>JAKAYM010000011.1 GCA_021826795.1 Thermoplasmata archaeon | reverse complement strand
ATACTATGCCATGATTTAATGTTTCATTAATATTTATATTCAAAATGGAATATATTATCATTAATTTCCTTATATAACTTAATCCTAATAGAAAGAATTTGGATTTAAAATACTTTTCAGGTGTTGATATGTTTGTCATTTCTCAAAAATGTTATATATAAATATGAATTACCTTACAGATTATCGTCAATGATATACAAAAATCAATTTAAAGTAGAAGAGTCATTGCCTTTTCTCGATGACATTGTTGCAGAATGGTTCAATAATAAATACAGCGATTTGAGCGAACCACAAAAGAAGGCAATCCCACTCATTCACAGCAGAAAAAATGTCCTTGTTTCCTCTCCCACAGGCACAGGAAAAACACTTACAGGTTTTCTTTCCATAATCAATGAACTTTTCCAGAAGGCAAGACACGGTGAACTGGAAGATAAAATTTACTGTGTTTATATATCACCATTGAAGGCTCTTGCAAATGATATCAACAAAAATTTGAATGAGCCGTTGAATGAAATATATGAAATTGCAGCCCGGAAAGGGCTCAAAATTCCAGAAATAAAAGTAGCAGTGCGGTCTGGAGATACAGCACAGGGTGACAGGAACAGGATGCTGAAAAAACCGCCACACATAATTATAACAACACCTGAATCATTTTCCCTGGCTATAACAGCTACAAAGTTCAAGGAAAAGTTTACCGGTGTAGAATATGTTATCGTTGATGAAATTCATGAGGTATCATCAACAAAAAGGGGGTCTTTATTATCATTTAATCTTGAGCGTCTGGAGAATCTTTCACCGGGTTTTGTAAGAATTGGATTGTCTGCCACACAGGCGCCCCTGGATCTGATCGGTACCTATTTATGTGGGTACAATGGTGATAAACAGAGGGAATTCACTATAATTGAAGTTAACACCAATAAATATCTGGATTTAAAAATTATCACGCCGGTAAAGGACCTTACACTGGTAAGCTATGAGGTAGCCAATGAAAAGATGTATGATATACTGGTTGACCTGGTAAACAGCCATAAAACCACGCTTATATTCACAAACACAAGAAGCTCCACTGAGCATGTCGCCATGAGGCTTAAGGCACGTGGAATAGAAAATATAGAGGCCCACCACTCATCCCTGGGAAAACAGACAAGGATAGAGGTGGAAAACAAGTTAAAAGACGGGGATTTGAAGTGTGTTATTACATCCACATCCCTGGAGCTGGGCATCGATATTGGTTACATCGATATGGTAATTCAGATAGGGAGCCCGAAGTCCGTTTCCAGGGCACTTCAGAGAATAGGCAGATCAGGGCATGGCGTACGCGACCTCTCGCTGGGGAGATTCATAGTTTTCGACCTGGATGATCTAATGGAATGTGCGGTTATGACAAAGGCTGCATACGATCACGAAATTGATAAGGTAACAGTCCCTGTTAATCCACTGGACGTGCTATCACAGGGCATAATAAGTATGTCACTTGAAAAGGCATGGGGTGTGGACGAGGCATATAATTTAATAAAAAATTCATACACATTTCATAACCTTGAATACGATGATTTTATCTCAACCTTGAATTATCTATCCGGCAGAATAGAAGGCAACACACTATTTTCAAAAATCTGGTATGATGAAGAGGAAAAGAAATTCGGAAAGAAGGCAAGCACCAGAATGATATATTTTATGAACGTTGGTACCATTCCAGAGGAAGCCAATTACAATGTGGTTAATGAGAAGGGAAGAATGCTTGGCCAGCTCAGTGATAAATTCGTCGAGCGGCTAAAGAATGGAGATATATTTGTGCTTGGAGCAAGAACCTATATGTTTTTGAAAGTGTCCCGCAACAATATAACTGTAAAAACTGCAACAGGTATGAAACCTACTGTGCCTTCATGGACAGGTGAGCTCCTCCCACGGAGCTACGATCTGGGTATACTCATAGGAGATTTCAGGAAAGAGCTTTACAGAAGAATAAAGAACGGGGAGGAAACGGAAAACTGGCTCATGGAAAATTATAGGGTGGACTCCTTCGGAGCGCGTAGCCTCATATCATACGTAAAATCCCAGGGTGAGTTTTCCATACCTGATCAGGAATCCCTCTATGTGGAGGGATACATAGATAACGATCTTTACAGCATTATATTCCACATACCACTTGGAAGAAGGGTTAACGATGCACTTTCCAGGGCTTATGGTCTTGCAGTCTCAAACAAATACGGTTTGAATACAAGAATAAGCGTAAATGACAATGGATTCACCATAACATTGAATCGCAGGATTCCAATAAAAGATGTTGTTACACTTCTGAATCCATCAAATTTCAGAGACCTTGTGGATAGATCAATAGTCAATACCGAACTATTCAAGCAGCGTTTCAGGTACTGTGCCACCAGATCACTCATGGTACTGAGGAAGTACAAGCAGACTGATATTTCCGTTGCCAGGCAGCAGTTACGCAGTGACCGCCTTCTGAGGACACTGGAAGCAATGAATAATTTTCCTGTCATAAAGGAGGCATTCAACGAGGTTAAATACGATGTGATGGATGTTGAGCGTGCATCATGGTATGTAAATGATGTGATATCCAGAAAGAAATTTACAATAAGGGATTATTCCACTGAAACAAGTCCATTTTCTTATAATCTCATACTTTCAGGAGTTTCAGATATAGTACTCATGGAAGACCGTTCAAAACTACTGAAAGATCTCAGAAGCAAACTTCTGGATAAAATTTATGGCACTGAAGGAATAGATTTCCTCATAAAAGATTCAAAACTTGTTGAAAATTATTTCAGAAATAAAATACCACAGGTGACAGATGAGGAGAGCTATGTTGAATTTGCCCGGCATTTCCTGTATATAGACCCTTTCAAGAAAAAGTATAATTCTCCAATTGAATACAGTGATATAAACCTGGAAGACATAACAGAGAACCTGATAAAATCCAGCACAATCACTTACTGTTTCATAAGGTCAGACCAGTGGGTCTATTCAGAATATTACCCAGTTGTGTACGATCTCTTTAAAAAGGATGTGCAGTTGACAGACCGTGATAAGGAAATTTATAATTCAATAAATGACCAGAAATTCAGTGAAATAAAAAAGACCGGTTTTGGAGAACAGGAGCTCCGGGATAGCCTGATAAAACTGGAATCTGCATATATGATACGCAAGGAAGTACACGGAGACAGGCAGCACTATGTCCAGAACAATTCTATTCCTGATATACCGGAAAACAGCATGAACATTGCAATTTCCAGAGTACTTTCTTCCTATGGACCGCTATCTCTGGATGAGCTTCTGATCAGGCTTCCTGTAAACAATGAGAAATTGGAGAAAACTCTCAATGCAATGGCCAAAAACGGGGATATACTGTACGATTACATTACCCCGATTTTCATGAAACAGTACATGATGAAATCGGATTTTGAGGCTATTGTAAACAGCACTGGGGAGGACATTGCCAGGAAACGCATAGTTAATTTTACGCTGCCCGTACAAAATGTTGAGGAGTATTTCAATAAGTATGGATTTGCCTTTGACCTCATAGATATACGTATCAGAACCGGGAATTATCGCAAAGCAGACCTGGAAAGATTACTGGCATCAGGAGACATTTACTATGCTAGAGCAATAAAAAATAAATATGCTTACATAGCAAAGTGGCTCATGGACTTATTATATAAGCTTAGAGAAGAAAAGAATAGCGAAATTGAAAATCAGATTACAGAACATATTGGGAGAGGAATAGATACAGATGAAAAACTCGCCGATATAACGGGCATGGACAGAAGGATAATTAAAAGCATAATAAAAAACCTTGAATTCAAAATATTCATCACTCAGGGAAAAAACGGAACCTGGGAACTTTACACTCCTTCGAAGGACATAGATACAGGTAAAATAATTGAAAAATACGGACCAGTAACTACCAGGGAACTGTCAAGATTTTTCTGGTTCAACCCTGCAAAACTTGACTATTCCAGATTTCCGCCATATTACTATAGAAACGAGATTTACTATGGTGGCCAGGACATTAATCCAGTTTCAGGGTCTCTCATAGTCATGAAAAACGATCCGGTTAGCATATATATGGGGAAGTATGTGAGAAACGATGACTTCAATGCACGATTCCTGTATAATGGATCAGAGGAATCCATGTTTTATATGGAAGAAAAAGCACCAGGTATATGGCTCGATAACATAGATTTTGAAACTGGCAAGATAAAGGAATTTCTGGATACGGTCCGGACTGTTTCGACCAAACTCAATGCAGATTCCATAATTATCAGTACTGAAAATAATGACCTGCTCAGTATTGGTGAAAGTATCGGATATAAACGTACAGACAATGTAATTTACATGGGGGACTTTGATGTCATCGCTGATAGCACTGAAAATTTAATGTCGCTTGCTGTATATAAGTATAATTCATGCAGAACAACCATGAATTACAGTGCATTGAGCAAAATTTATCTTGGAATAAGAAGCGATATGGAGGCATATTATACCGGGATTCGTAATGTGGAATTGAATAATTATTATAATTCAATGCTCATCTATAATTTTGATGGGCCATTCAACCTGCCTGCACTTGGCACAAAAAATGTAATTGCCCTTTATAAGGCAATCAAAAAAAGGCCATTAACTGAAGCAGAAGAGGAGGTGTATAAGGTCCTTATCTCCAGGAGCATGTCAGAAAATGAGTTAATTAAATCGATGAAATTGAATTCTCTTGTAATAAAAGAATCGGTAAAATCACTGTATAAACTGAATGCTATTGCAAAGGATAAAGGAAGAAGGTACATAACAATAAACGATGAGTACAGTAAAATAGAGGCTATAGAAACACTATTAAGGGAACTTATAACCAGAATAGGTTTCTTCGATGCTAATGTTTACAGGCAGCTTACTGGACAGGAAGATGATGCCGAATATAATCTCTGTGTAAAGAAGCTCTACAGGGGGAAAATTATAAAAGAGGCATTGCTACCATCTGAGAACAGGATAATTTACATACCCTATGGAAGCCACCACGATAAGGTCATTGATAAAGTTTCAAGAATTATACCGCCCAGAGATATAATTGCACTTATTTTTTCCGGATACGTAAAATCCAGATATCATTCTACAAGCAATTATTTGTATTTCAAAGACGGAACAGTAAAACTATCAGTATCAGTAAAAAAGAGCGGAAAATATCTTACCGTCAAAAAAATTACCGGAGATGCAACGTACAAGGATATGGCAAAGTCTGAATTCAATAGTGCCGGTTATATTCTTTCCAGTTAAAACCTGGTTTTTCAACTTATAAAATAATTTATGGAGAGAATTCCTCCTGAAGTTCAAGTATAACTTCATTCATTACTTCTTCCAGGGTGAGTCCACTGTATTCCCTGAGTCCTCCCATATCGGTTCTCAGTCTAGCACTGTAACCTTTTTCATCCTTTTCAAATTCTATATTACAAAGCAACTCTTCCATGCCAATCACTCCATAATTGCTGCCAATATTTAAAAATTGTCATTTGCCCCTGAATAATAACCTACTATTATATCTGAAACATTATTTCCGGTACGGCCGGTCATAATGGCACCCTTGCAAGACAGAAGTGCTGTGTAACTATCATTGTTCTTTAAGTATACATCAAGATCTGATATTTTGGTATCCTGGTCAACTATTCCACCGGCAGCAGGGCTCTTTCCATCTATGCCATCTGTGCCAATTGCACAGAATGTGAAATTTTCACCCTTTTTCATGGATTCAAGCAGTTTGAGAGCAAGTTCCTGGTTTCTCCCTCCTGATCCGGTTCCCTGTACATTCACTGTTGTTTCCCCACCGCAGACGAACATAAATCCTCTCCTCTTCATACTGTAAACTGTTCTCAATAGGGCTGCAATACTATCTGCAACAGAATTCACATCTCCGTGAACATTGCTTCCAAGATTTATCTTTTCTCCATTCATTGCAGAGAACATGGCATTGACAAAGTCATAATTATTCAGGATTAGATGATTTTCAACTGTGGAGAAATATTTATTTTCAATACTATCTGAATTTCCATTTTGCAGTATTAGCCTTGCAAGAGCCGGGTCTTTAACATATTCGCTGACCAATTCTGAAATATCACCCTGGAAGTCTGGGTGAACCAGAGGACCAGAGGCAATAATGCTCATATCATCATAAATAACATCAGATATTACGTATGAAACAACCTGTGCTGGATATAATAATTTTGCCAGTTTCCCGCCCTTTACAGAGGATAACCTGGACCTTATTCTGTTCAATGTGTAAATGTCTCCATCATTATCCATGATTTCCTTTGATATATCCATTATATCCTGGATATTTATTCCGTTTTCTGGAATTTCAAACAGGGATGAGCCACCTCCGGAGATCAGAACTATTATAAGATCATGGCAGGAAAGATTTTTAACCTCCGCCATCAACTTTACGGAAGAATCTACAGAGCTCTGGCTTACATATGGATGGGTTCCCCTCATTATTTCCAATTCCGGAAATTCTGTGATGACTTCCTCATCATCAGGTATTATTATACCTGCATATTTTAGTTTATCCTGAATCCTATCTCTTATGCCTGAATACATCCCGTACGCCGCCTTCCCGAATCCTATTAAATAGATGCTCTGAAACTTTTCCAGCGGGATATTGAAATTATTTCTTATTGCTTTTTCAGGCGTTAACTCATTCATTGCATTTTCTATAATTTTCAGTATATGTGATTTTTCAGGAGTGGTTGCCAGCTCTTCCAGATTGAGTATTTTCATAGAAATATATACTTCTATTGTTTTTAACTTTTTTTTATTTCCCTGCTATGCAATGAGTGTATACACTTTCAGATTATAAAGCAATTTAACCGGCAATAAAATAAATATTTACCATAGAATACGAATTCCGTCATAACATGAATAACGAAATGTTAACAAAAATTAAAATATAATTCAGACATTAAGTGCTACGTGATAGAGGAAGATGCTTTCCGTCCTGAAAAGGAATATAAACACCTGGGTTATAATCAGTTATCATTGAGGCATGCAGTATCACAGGCAATTGGCCTGAATGCTCCTGGAGGAACGATCGTCCTCTATGTAGCAGGAACTGCAGCATTGCTAACATTCACATTTTCAAATTATCCTGATGGTGCTTTTTCTATTCCGCTTATATTATTAATGGCGCTTGTTGTTTATTCAATGATGAGTTATTCATCGTTCGAATTCTCCAAGTATATTTCCAGTTCAGGAGGATATTATACATTCGTGGCGAACGGTCTGGGAAGGGGATTCGGCCTAACAACAGCCCTTTCATATATAAGTTATCAGATTCTCAGCTTTACCGGTTTCGGCATCCTCGGATTCATCGGCTTTGCCTATGCTATTTTGCCCAGCATCGGAATCACCGTTCCATATGTTAATATACTGTGGATTCCGGTTACTGTGGCATTTATCCTTTTTGTTAGTTTTCTTATTTACAAAGGGATTAAGCCTTCCTTGAAATATGTTTCATATGCAATTCTTATAGAGGTTGTATTCTTCATTTCCACGTCTATTTATCTTATCGGAGTAAACCACACATCATTATCAATTAAACCATTTACTGCTATTCCGGTGGGTGGCAACTTTATCATTCTCATGGCCATGATGGTATATGCAATAGGTTCCTTTGTTGGTGTTGGTGGTTCCATACCTATTGCCGAGGAAACCAAGGATCCTAAAAAAAATGTTCCCCGGTCTATAATAGCCAGTATTTTAATTCTTGGTGTTACTATAATTCTTGCATCCTATGCTGAGGTAATATCATGGGGTTACCTGAATATGTTCGGCTTCGGCACAGGTGCAGGTATTGGCGCATATCCCGTTCTCTCCATTTATAAGGACGGATTTGTTGGGATGGGCATAATTCCATTTGTTGTGCTTTTGATTATAGTTATAAACTCATTCTTTACTGCAACTGTATCCCTGGGCACAAATGCGTCCAGAGTAATTTTTTCTCTGTCCAGAGAAGGTGTTGTACCAGAAAAACTATCCAGAACAAACACCAGGGGAGTGCCGGTTTACGCAATACTATTTATCACAGTTGTATCACTTGCTATTGTTCTTACTACCGGAGTATCATTTGAATTACTTTATCCAGGAAAAATTATAGACGCATTGTTATATTCAAGTGTATTTTTACTTGTACTTGAATCTCCGATATCGTACATTGTGCATATTCTTACAAATACCTCTCTTCATATGTATCTGAAGAAGAAGGGCATGAGAACACACATATTCAGGCATATAATTATACCGGGAATATCAAGTATAACACTTGTAGGGGCAATAATAGCATCAGTCTATTTTGATCTCAGTGCACCTTACATATACGGTGTATATGGATCACTTGTATGGGTTGTTGTTTTAGCAATCGTTGTTGTAATAATGTATACAAAATACAGGAATCATCTGGATAATCTTGGCGATTTCTCCTTGTAATTTTGAGTTTAAATTACACATAAATAATATTTTGTGCCAAAACCAACATTATAATATAAAAGAGCAAATTAGAAAGATGGCAATTTATCTATATACCATGATGAATTTATATATTATTAATATATACGGACAAATCTTTATAATAATGGTAAATAGTTCGCTATATGAAACTGTCGGGGCAACATGGGAGGAAATCATTTTTAATAATTTTTGTATCTATATTTATAATTCCTTCAATGTCTTCGTCCATAATGGTGTACCGGCAGGAAGCTCAGATTAACATAATTTAGCCAGCCAGAAAATACAGGTATATAGCGGCATATTGTTAAATCGGTGCCGACAATAAATACTATAAAAGCACCATTATTTGACAGCGTACATTATTTTTTTAACTTTTCCCCAAATACTGATTATAATATTAGATTGAATACATATATAAATATAAATTCTTGTTATAAAATTTATTAATAAATTCAATAAATTTTTAGATATTTTATAATTCCAGAATAGAGTCTATCTCATTCAAAGACCTTTCTCTGATCATTTCAAGAGAATCATCAAAAATTATTTTTCCTTTATCTATATATTTTTTCATAATATTATCCATCTCATGCCCGCACGAACACGACGGCCTCTCTGAAGATACCTGGACTTTTACTGTATGGCATTCTGGACACCTGAATACATTTTTTATGCCCGAAAATTTGCCACGCTTTGTAATATCAGTTCCATCTATATTTACTATGTCCATACCAAAATCTACAGGTTTAGCTGATGATATAGAAGTTCCTATGCCGAACGATTTCACACCGGCATTGATCAGTTCCGGTATATCCTCAAGTTTGATACCACCAGATACCATTATTCCTATATTCTGATGGTTTCTGATGTCTAGTTCCCATCTTATTTCCCGGATGAGATTGGGGAAATTCCCCCTTCTTGAGGACGGGGTATCCAGCCTTACATAATCAATATCCGGAAATTCCTCGGCTGCCTTCATGGCCGCAAATTTTTCATCCATATATGTATCTATAAGAAAAACCCTGAAATCTGAGTTTTCATATTGCACCTTCCATGCCTCATGGTCTCCAAGTATCAGTGAAAGTGCATGTGGCATTGTTCCAGAAGGTTTTATCCCAAGAATCTCAGAACTGAATACCCCTGAAACCCCGGAAGCGCCACCTATGTAGGAAGATCGGTCAATCATGGCGGATATTGCAGGATGCATTCTCCTGATTCCGAACGAGATAAACGGTATATTTCCCAGAGATTTTTTAATAAGGGCAGAGTAGGAAGAAATGCCGGATGCCTGGCATATAAAGCCGAGTAATGGTGTTTCAAGTTCTGCAAAATCAAGATATTTACCCTGAATTCTGATAAACGGAACAGGCACCCCATTCACATCCCTGGGCTTAATCACGGTTCCCTCAGGGAGCGCATAAACACTTAAATTATGTGATTTTAAAAGAGAAATAACATCATTTAAACCTGTAAAATCAATATAATCATATGTGGACGATTGTGTAGTAATTTCCATGGATACAAAGGGATTTGAATGCATTAGCTCAAGGTACTTTTTTGTTCTCTCGAAGTACACATCAGTAACAATCCCGCTCAGTATATCAGAATCATTTGCCATCACGAATTTATTCATTTTTAAATACCTCTTGTTTTAATTTATCCGAATTTATAGCGTTATATCCATAATTTATTTTAATGTTATTCAGTGAAGATATCTGCCTTGAGCTATCTATACATGCACATAAATCAGACACAACCTCTACCTGATAATATCTAAAAAATGCGCCGGCACAGGTATGTTCCACACATATATCAGTTGAAATACCGAATATGTATAGTTTACGGATTTCCAGCGCCCTCAGAAGTGAGTCCAGATCCGTATCAAAAAATGCATCAAAATGCCTTTTGTTAATGATATAATCAGGAAATCCCTGGAGTTCATCAACAATCTCCGATCCATGCGTTCCATGCAGGGCGTGTTCACCCCACACTTTAAATTCTGGATCATTATCAATATGATCATCCTTGACAAATACCACAGGAATCTTTCCATTTAGGTCTTTGAGTGTATTTGTGGCATTCTTAACAGCCATTACTGCATTAGAATTGCCAAATTTACCATTGACAAAATCATTAATCATATCAATAACAAGTATACATGAATTTTTAATTGAATCCATAAACGGAAATAAATAATTTATATTAAGCATTTATGAATTCTGTAATGAGATCAAACAATAACTGTTAAAGAACCAGAGCATTTTATAGTATCTTTTTTACCATGGTAGAGTAATAAGCGGATTATTTCTGTACTCATAAAATAATTATTAATATCTATTCATCCGCATGACCTCATGAGTTTAACCATGTTGTGCTATCGCCATTATCTTCTATGTATATTTTATGTTTCTGTAGTTCTTCCCTTATATAGTCAGATAACTCATAATTTTTGTTTTTTCTGGCCCTGTTTCTTATTTCTACAGCGAGATCTACGATCCAGTCCGCATCCAGTGTTGAATTAAAAAGGATTGAGAGAAAAGAATCACAATACTCAATAACTTTTACAGCACCTGCAGCTGATTCTGGTGATAGGTCATCTAAATTCTTATTTATATCAGAAACGAATGATAATAACTCTCTTATTAAAGATCTGGTATCAAAGTTTTTGTCCATAATATTATTTAAATTGTTTATTGTCTCATCACTTTTTATAATATATTTGCCGGAAATATTTCTGAAGCCTTTGAGCTTTCTGTAAAGTATATTTATTTTTTCCACTGAGTTTTTTGAATCCTCCATTAACTGTTCTGAATAATCTATTATGCTATTGTAATTGGAATTTACCATGGCAAATCGGAGTACCTCAGGTCTGTATTTCTGGAGCACATCTGCTGTTTTTATGAAATTTTTCAATGATTTTGACATTTTTTCACTGTTGATATTTACCATGCCTGTATGAATCCAGTAGCGTGCCAGATACTTCTCGCCACTGATCGACCTCATTTGAGCAATTTCTGCCTCATGATGCGGAAATATCAGGTCGCTACCGCCCCCATGAATATCGTATTTTGTTCCGAAATATGCCTCGGTAATCGCAGTGTCTTCTATATGCCACCCGGGCCTGCCCTTACCCCATTGAGATTCCCAGTACGGCTCGCCGGGCTTCATCTTCTTCCAGAGGACAAAATCTTCAGGTGCTTCTTTCTTCTCAGTGATGATCCCACGGGCATTTGCCTTTATTTCATTCATGTTCTGGCCTGAAAGTTTGCCGTAATCACTGAATTTTTTAACCCTGAAATAGATGCCGTCGGTGGTTTCATATGCATATCCTTTTTTCATGATTCTTTTAATCTGATCCTCAATTTCATCTATGTAAAGGCTTGCCCTGGCATAATAATTAATACTGTCTATCTTCAGGGCTTTCATTACCGAAAGATATCTTTTGAAATAAAAATCCGAAACGTCCGAATATGATTTTCCCTCTTCTTTTGCCCTGTTGATTATTTTGTCATCTATATCCGTAATATTCTGTAGATAAAAAACCGAATATCCTCTTGCACTTAGATATTTGGCAATAACATCGAAGAATATATTCGTTCTTGCATGGCCTATATGTGAATCATCATATACCGTTGGACCGCAAACAAACATATTTATTCTTTCAGGGTGTAGTGGTACAAATTCCTGATTTTCTCCTCCAAGTGTATTATGAATTATCATCAATACAGATTATAGTGTAATAAATAAATTTAATCCAGAAATAGCATTCCCAAAATTACTGCAAAATATTATTTATTTTTTAGATTTCCATTTATTGTATTCCCTCATAATTATTCTGGAGGCATCTACTACACCCTCCTTTTTAATCATTGCATCTCTCAATTCTTCAATGGATCTTGACATTGTTTCCAGAGTTTCCCTGTCAGATGTAAGGTCTTTAATAATTGAAACATAATTTTTACCGCTGTCAACTATGAACGCTTTATTTATATTATATTCGGAAAATCCCCTGGATCCTATCTCAGTTGTAATGATGGGTATCCCGTGCATAATATAATCAACCATTTTCACGTTTCTTCCACCCCCCTCGAACACCGGATTCAGGGCAAGAATGCTGGACGATAAAATTTTATTTTTTTCATCTTCATTTATCATTCCATAAAATTTGACATTTCCAGGCACATGTGGAAATCTGTGGAGGTTAACGTTTCCAATAATGCTAAATCTGAAGTCAGGTAATTGCCTTGCTATGCCCAGTATAAAATTAACTGCATCAATATTTGGTTTGTACATTGACCCTATAAAAATAATATTCTTTGAGGTTTTACCATTCCATTGATATTTCTGGTTGCCCAGTATATGCGTTGCAAGAAAAATATTTTTAGCATTGAAATTTTTAATAAAATAATTCATATCCCGTGTTGCCACACTTAGAATGAGGTTGGAACCATTCACAAGATCTTTTTCCAACTTTGCAGTGTATTCATAGTATTTATTTCCCTTCCGTAGAAGAGACTCGGCGTTATGGGCATCATACACCAAATATTTATTCTTTAGAGAATCCTTAAAAAGATAATATTGCCACGGTCCTTCCAGGATAACTATATCAGATTCAGAAATAATAGATTTAACTGAAACTATATATTTTTTCCTTACGAACTGGCCTCTGGACAAGGCTATTTCAAAGTATCTGTTTCTCTTTATTGCTGCATAAAAGGTGGTAAGCAGCGATCTGTATTCCCTGATATTGTTAATAAAATTGTCCTTAATAATCATACCACCTGTGGAAACTATTTTTGTATTATAACCTGTTAAAAGATTATTTGCCCTGAGTGAGTATGCAGAAACATATGGAGGATAAATCTTTCCATGGCAGATCTGAACAATTTTTGGTTCATCCATAAAACGGAATCGGTTACTTATTATTAATTTTAACATTTAAATTTACAATTTCTAATTTTACTATTATGATGTAGAAACCAATAATTAAATTCTGTTCATATAAAATTTCAGGAAAAAAAGTAAGATATTGAATTCAATGCAAATCAGTCGCTTAAATTCAATTTTTTGTATGTTTTGATCTCTTCCAGGGCCAGTTCAATTCCCCTTTCAAGCTGAGGGTCCTTATTATTTAAAAAATCCTGTGGCATATATTCAACTGGTATATCTGGGTCTGTTCCGTAATTTTCCAGTCCGTATTTAACATCTGAAAACCACGTTGCAAACTGTGGCTGGGTAACAGTTGTACCATCCAGAAGCTTGATTTTAGGATTTATTCCAACAACACCGCCCCAGGTTCTGGTTCCGATGACCTTTCCCAGATGCATTAGTTTGAACACATGGGTCCCTATATCCCCGTCAGATCCTGCATATTCATTTGTCAGTGCAACCAGTGGACCATTAACGGAATCAATAGGGTACGGGGTAATAATTCCACGCCGGGGGACGTCGTAACCTATTCTCTTCCTGGCTATTTTTTCAAGAAGTAACTGTGAAACAAAACCACCACCATTGAATCTTAAATCAACTATCAAAGCTTCCCTGTTTGATTCGCGGTCATAAAGCCTGAAAAATTCATTATAACCATTCATTCCCATATCCGGAATATGAATGTAACCTACCCTTTCACATGTGACTTTATGCACATACTCACGATTTGTTTCTACAAAATTTCGGTATCTTAAATATTTTTCATCATTCAGGGTTCTTACAAAGTAGCTTTTTATTTCATTATCCCTCTGGGCTTCAATCTTTACGATTTCATCTGAATGGTTCAACAGGGCTCTGTCTGGATTGAAATCTTCACTCAATTCAATGCCATTGACAGATTTCAACACATCGTTTTCCTTTATATCTGTGTACATTAATGGAGACTTTTCATTCTCATTGGATAAATCGCCACTGTATATCTTTTTGATTATGTATTTTCCATCCTTGTAAATGTAATCAATGCCAAGCTTACCTATGCCCTTTGATTCAACAGATGATAAATCTCCACCAATTTCATAGGAATGGGAAGTTCCATATTCCCCCTGCATTTCTCTCAGTATATCAGAAAGTTCAAATCTGCAGCTCACCCTTTCAAGAAGTTTTTTGTATTTAATATAAGGCTTATTACCAATTACTTTGAGCTTTTGAACACTCCAGAAATTTTCTCCTATAAGCCTATATGTATCATACAGCATGTTTTCCCATTCCATGGGTGGATTTACAATCAGTTTCAGTCTATCCATGTTTATATCTTCATCCTTTTTGGTAGTTATTTCCCTTTTTATGAATTTATTTCCAGGTTTTCTGATCATCAGGTATCTGCCATTCCCAGATGGATAGAAGCTGACAACACTATCTTCATAGGTTTCAGATTTATTGGTTTTAAAGCTGAATAATTGTAACTGACCTGATTTTTCACCATCATTGAATAAATAACTTTTCATGGCACCTTCAATAGGCATATGCAGTAATAGTACTCCATCATCAACTGGATAAATGTCCACATAATCCATAGCATCTACGGGAAACACCTGACTGAACCTGGCTATGTCATCCAGTAAATATTTATTTTCACGATTTTTGAGAAGTTCATCTGGAATTTCTGAAAAAATAGGTATGCTGTTACCTTTTAATGGTAGTGCATAGGGTTTGGTGATGGCAGGATACCCTAGATTAAATACTAATTGATCCATGACAGGGTCAAGTGATCTCTTCGATAGATAATATAAATAATCATCTTTACTGTTGAAAACTGGCTTAAAGTCTATGGAGCCGGAGGTGGTACATCTGTATGATTTTTTGGCTTCAGTGTCATAGATTTTGATATAACTGCTACCGTTATATCCAAAATAGCTGGATTCCGGAAATGAATATGCGAGGAGTCTAGAATCATTTGACCAGGAAAAGTCATCAATAGAATCAGATTCGCTTTCATCTATTTTATCTACCTTTCCGTTTTCCGGTGTTAACATAAACAATTCAAATCTGTTGTTGGCAATTGCTATTTTTTTACCATCAGGAGATGCTTTGATATTTACAATTATTCCCTTATCAAACAGGAAATTATTCCTGATTTCCCCGTTTAAATCATATATAGAAATTAAATCCTCATTTTCACCGTAACTGTAAACAATCAAATCCTGCCTGGAAAATTTTACTATCTGGTTTTTCAATTTGTTTATATTGAATATTGGTCCTCCTTTAATACCTGTATAGAGAACCTGACCCCGTGTAGTTAAGGATAGCATTTCACCAGAATAATCAAGACCATATCCGGTTAAATAGTCTACAGCCTTCAATATTCTTATTTCTCTATTGATCGAAGGTACATTTATTTCAATATTAAGTTCTGATATATTTCCATCATGTAGTAAAAATAAAGATCCCGCCTTCTGGAATATTATGCTATTCCCATCAGAATTTGCATTTCTAACGTAGTAATCACTAAAGTCTGTTAACTTTGTCAATTCCCCCTTGGCTGATATGGAATATATATTTCCTGTACCCTGATGATCCGAAATAAAGCATAAATTACCATTATAAATCATCGGGCAGTTTACATTGGATTCCAGATCAACTACTATTTTAAAATTCATATTCTTTCCTACCAGTATTTTCCCCCGTGTTCCACCCTTATAGTGTTTCCAGTGTGGCATATCTATTGTGTTCCTCCCGAGATATACGCCATCTTTATCGTATATAATATTCAGAGCAGGCCCAAAATTCAAGGGATATAAATTATTATTTTCAACCCTGAAAAGCATTGGAGTTCCAAATGGATAATACATATCTGTGGAAACAACCAATTTATTGTCCTTATCAAATCCGGCAATAGATGTATACATCCTTCTACTAACACTTTTTCCGGAAACATAGGTAACTCTTGCAAGTTTGCCTGAACTTAGTTCAATCGAATATATATCAGAACTATCAGCAGATTTACCGGTCATTAATCTAAAATATACAAATTTCTTATCAGGACTTATTCTAGGAGATGTTACTATTCCAAGATTGTTTGTGAGTCTTTCAGTTACTCCTGTTTTAAGGCTATATCTCCATAGGTCATTATCATGTACAAAAACTATCAGATCATCTTTTATGTCTGGGTACATTAGGTATCTATTCATTATCATATATTTGTATTATGTATTTATAATTATAAGGGCACCACAACTATTTCTATACAGAATTATTCAGAATTCTTATTAAAAAAGTTAGGATAATTATTGAAACGTTCCACCACCGGATTTTTCTTCAGCATCGGCGGCATCTTCCGCCGAATTCGACTTCTCTTCACTCTTCAAGATCTTTTTTCTGTCCTTTAGATATTTTTTCTGCTGCCTCAGCTCCTCTTTTTCTTTTTTTTCTTCTTTATCCATTAAATTACCCCTTTTATTTTTTTTAGTTAATTCATAAACTACTATTTAAATTATCATAAAAATTGTGATGCAAGGAAATATGCATGGCAAGCCATAAAGAGTATATTGACCTAGTAGAAATCGAGAAAATATAATAATTCCAGACTTTTACAATATACATCAATATGGTTAAATCTTCTTTCTATAAACAGCCTAATACAATCAATATATTCCACTACTCAAATAGCTACATTTAATTCATTTATGATCTATATATCTAAGCATTTTAGTCTAGAGTGGAGGAAATACAGGAACTATATGTATAATTTTTCTGAATTGTTGAAGAAAACAAGGGCTATATATATTACTGGTCTGTATCGTCTGAAGTTCAGACTCTGCTAAAAACTATATACGCCTCTACGGATTTGGTATATAATATATTGGAAATATCCGATTGTATATTTGAGAATATACATTCTATTTTCAGAATTCAGAATTAACATGAATAGAGAAGGGAAACTGTATCATATTTGTTAATACTCACAAAAGGATAGAAATAGGGCTGAGAAACCGATATGCGTCAATACATTCTATGATATAGTTGATATAAAGGAGGTGTTCTACATTTGAGAAGACAATTATTACAATGAATACACACTAGGCTAATAAATGAGTCTTTGACAATGCAATTGGCCATAGGAATATTGTATACCAGCTTATGAAAATATCAAATGGGGAATTTGGGATAGTGCAATAACAATCGTTAAAAGGTGTGATAAGTACATCTATATCATAATTTGTTTATATAATATAATTGATCTATCCGTTTTTCTTGGAGTAAAGATAAAATGCCAAAAACGGGGTTAAATGGAATAAATACTGTGTACTTAACGCTAATACTGAAGTGTATAGGTATAGTAGTATTATCTGAAATTAAAAGTTAAGTTATATATAGTTGGGCGGTAGTGTTAACAAAACCAAAACATATAAGATAAGATTTATATACAACTATGTATTCTTAATTTAATGAATAAAAGAGGTATTTTAACAAGTAAGAAGCTAATTATAGCGTTTGCTGTAATTGTGGCATTGATGTTTATGATGGAACCGCTTAGTGGAAATATTGGAGTCAATACTACCCAAAGTACAGGATTGGCAGCCGGAACAGCCAGTCAGGCAGCTATTCCCGTTAGTGCACAACCATCTGCACCGACTTCAAGTGATGGAACCTTTAGGCTAGCACAGGTAGGAAATCCGGATTACGTAAACTATTATGAGGCCGCTACAGTATGCGACTTTTATATTCTTGATTTGCTGTATAGTTCCGCAACTACCGAACTTCCTAACGGTACATATATATATTGTTTAGCAGATAATTACACAGTTTCAAAACCAACAACTTCGATCACCACATTTGACCCGTTAACAGGATCAACGTCCAGTGTTTATGAAATCTACACTGTACATATAAGACCAGGAGTTGAATGGAGTGATTACACTTCTGCTAATGCAGGCGATACATATGTATATTCTAACCATACATCTTTTACAAATGCCAGCGGCGTAGCGTTTTCGCACACATATACTAGAGTATATAATGCAACATCCCAGAAATACCAGGCAGCTACACCGATTACAATGAAAACAGAATATGTTCAGGCAGCTGATTTCATATTATCGTGGAAACTATTAAATGATGCAGAGGATCTTTCGGGAGAATATGCTCACGTGGTAAATGTAATGCCGTTAAACAACCTAACAGTGGAATATTTCCTTAGTGGGCCGAGCGGAATATTTGTGCCAGATACGCTTGAAACACCGATACTACCTTATCATATATGGGTTTCCCACGATTATGCATCAGCTGGAAGCGGTCTCTGGAACGAGACAACAACCGGCTTACCCTCAGATGAGGCATACAATGAATGGGATATGGGTCACAGCGGAGCTTTCGGAGCTGGACGTGGCTTATACCCAGGTCTTGTTGGAACTGGGCCATTCATGATGAACGGCGGATTTGGTGAACCTAAGGGACAAGTATTTACAAGTGATTACTGGTCAGTTTATGCCAATCCACATTTCTTCCTGAGATCAATAAGTAACAGCGTGAATGACGGATTACCCGGTTACACGGCATATAATATAAATCAGTTCGCTCCGAAGGTTTATAGTATAAATGTATCCATTTATGCTAGCCCATCTGGTGCTGTAGGGGCATTAAGTACCGGTAAAGTAAATGCTATTGAAAGTGATTTATCGAGTGAGTTTTTACCTACGGTCGCGGGAATTCCTGGAGTAAATATTTTGAAGAAGCCTTCTACTGGATATGCTTATTTTAAATTTAATTCATATAGTGATGATGCACCGTACAACATAACCGCATTTAGACAGGCATTAAGAATGGCATCGCCATTAGGATACATACAATCATCCATTTGTGATGGTTATCTTGCACCGGGTTATTCCACAATTCCTGAGATAGATTCGCCGTATTATTACTCAGCGGTGCCAGCGTTTTCGTATAATCCAACTGCTGCAAATAATACAATAGCAAGTATACCGGGGATGACATTTAAAAGCGGGCACTGGTATTACGATGGGAAAGAGGTGACTGCAACTATACAATCACCATCTTCATCGCTTATACCCCAGATCTATACTGGGTATGAAACAATTGCTTCAGATTGGGATAAAATAGGGATAGCTACCACAATAGAGTCAGAAAGCTTCTCAACTGAAATTACACATCTTGATGCATACGACAATTCAGGAGCAAGCCCTTCAATATCTTATAATGTCATAACTCTCGGGGTTTCTGGTCTACTTGGAGATACAGCAGTTGATGTTATAGATGACTATAATTACTCATCATCTGTGGGAACCGGGGACTACCAGGGTCCATTTTCAGGTATGAACGTGACAACGCCGTTAAATAGCATCTTCAATATATCTGATAAATATATGACTGGGAGCCAGATAGATTCATTAATGCTTAATCTTACCAATATTGCAACATCAACATCAAATATAAAAACAGTCGTGGCTGCTATGGATATAATGCAGTATATAGAAGACAATGAATCTACGATGATGCCAATAGGATACGGACCAGAGGACAATATAGTCTGGGATAATAATACATTTACTGGTATCACTGATGTAACGTCGGCTATAGATGGATTTTGGTATTACAATGAGATGGCAGTACATCTATTGTCAAAACCTATAGTAACAGTAAAGCCGGCAGCTCACGCTATAGTGACTGGTTATGCAAATCAGACAGTGTTTACCGACGGGCAATACGGTAAAGTCACCTACATAGCCACAGACAACGCAACAGGTAAGCCTATAGCCAATGCAACAGTATCAATCACTGAGGAGCCTTCTATACTGAATGTAACATCATATGTATTAAAGACCAATAGTTCGGGAATGGCTGTTTATAAATTCCAGGTATCGCCTGATAATTCGTTCATCAATGTTTTAGGCTATGGAGGTTTAGTGCCTATGACAGCTACGGTAATTCCAACTAGTACCAGTATAGCTTCTGGAGTAGGAGTGGTAAATATTACTGATTTGCCTATGGGGGTAGCTTACAAAATATCTGGACCATCAGAATTGTCAGGTACCTCCTATCAGTACTACAATATAACCGTATATAACCCGGTGACTAACAAGCCGATTTCAGGATATGAGTATACTGTACAGGCAATGAGAGCGGCTATTTTGATGAAAAGGACATCTCCGACCCAGGCAATTTCGAATATAAGCACTTACAGCTCATTGTGCGATTATACGGAGTTGTCAGTACCTGTCAACAGCACATATAATAGTACTATGATGACATCAATTACAGGGCAGACAGGTGCAAATGGGAATATTTCAGTGATGGTAGCAGTTAATTCAACGTTCAATTACACTTTGAATGGAAACGACTCGCTCCAGTATCTCTATATCGGAGATTATGCCTTGGATGCTCCAGTATACGGTGAATCGCCATATATGGATATCGGAGAGGTAACATCATCTCAGAACGCCAATGGATACGGATCAGGAGAGCCGATAGAGCTACCAGTTGAGCTCGAGCATTCAAAAAATAATTACACTATAACAGTTACACATAAAAATATTTCAGCAGCAGTAACGGAACTTATATATTCGGTAACAGACAATGGCACGGCTGTATCAGGTTATAATTTAAATGTAACATCACAAAATGCTCTTGGAGCGAATAGGGGATATTTCTTGAACTCCAGTCTATCAATGACAAATCCAAACTACTACTTATTAACAACATATGGACCTGAGACTGGAAGTGAATTTGAACCTGCAGCACACCTTGTAACAAACGCTAAGGGTATGGCATATGTTAATTTCACATCTCTGTACTACACATATAATGCTACAGGTGTGATTACTCCTGAAGCTGTTAATAGTCCGTTACTGCCATTCGATGAATTCCAGATATCGGCCTATGGAACAGGAGCTGTTGCGATACAGACAGTTGGGGTTCCAGAGAAAGAGATAATACAGACATACAATGTAACCTTTAAGGAGACTGGTTTAGCAGTGGGAGCAACTTGGTATGTTAATGTAACTGAGGGAAATGGGACGACGTATAGCTCACCGGCTATAAAAGGTTCTAGTTACACTATGGCATTACCCTATGATGAAACTTATACTTATGTGCCTAGCGCAACAGATTACGTTGGAATGAAGGGAATGTTTAGAGTTAATGAAAAGCCCGAAAATGTATCAGTTATGTTCATGAAAGATGCACATTTGGAATTAAAGGTCGCTCCTGCGAATGCTTTGGTTTCAATCAACGGTATAAATGTAACATTAAGCAGTGGAATGTTCTCTGGGTATTACCCTGAAGGTAACTATTACATTACTATCAGTATGGCAGGATACAGCCCGTATTCTAATATAGTGCATCTATCATTTAATAAAACCTATAGTTACAATATAACACTGAAATCAGTAACTCATTTCGGATATCTTACAGGAATAGTAACTCCATTGAATGCAACTATAACAGCAAATGGAGTTGGAATTCCAGTTATGAATGGGTATTTCAATGTATCCCTTTCAGCTGGAACCTACTATGTTGCCGTTACAGCTTTAGGATATAAAGGATATGTGACAACTATCGTTATAGTTCAGGGGAAAGCTACACCCCTAGTTGTAACTTTACAAAAAATCGTTAATTCGGTATCGATCTCTGGATATGTATTACCTGCCAATTCATCAGTCACGGTGAATGGATTAGTGGCATACGTTAATACTACAGGATTTTATGATGTATCAACATCAGCTGGGAAGGTCACCATATCTGCATTTGAAGCAGGTTACTATCCTTATTCTAAGGTTATGACTGTTTCATCCACCATGGTACTTAATATAACCCTGATAAAGGAGCCTAAACCTACCTCAACTATAGCAGTTAACCATACTGTAGCTAGTGGTTTCAATGTAACTGTGTCAGACTTGGTTATACATGACAATTATACCTCGTTTGTCTTCAATGCTACAGTTAATGGAATAGCCACTATCAATATACCCAGATCTGAGATAATTAATGTACCTATAATAGACATACTGAACAGTAGAGTCTATATAGCAGGTATATTATACAAGAATTTCAGTATAACAATATCCTCAAGTGGTTCGGCTATATTAACAGTATACAATCTTACCGGTGATCCTTCCCTTGTTTGGGCATACTCACCTTCAGTGGCAGCACCCAGTTATTACACTGTAACATTCACAGAAACGGGATTATCCTCTGGAACATCATGGTCTGTAACTTTCAATGGCGTAACTGAAAAATCAACTACTTCAAAAATAGTATTTACAAATGAAGTAAATGGTACTTACAGCTATACCGTAGGAAGTGTTGCATCATATAAGTTAACCAAGGATGGATCCGGTACCGTGCACGTTAGTGGTGCAAATCAGTCCGTGGATGTAACCTATAAACACATCGTCAATTACACTGATGACTATATAATAGTTGGAGTTGTGGTAGCTATAGTAGTAATTGGATTAGCAGCTTTCTTTGTAACCAGGAAAAAGAAATAAGCTTAACCACTTATGAAATAAATTTTTAATTTCAATAATTTTAATTATAATTACTAATTTTTTTGAATTTGTTAAGTAAATTAATTTTAGAATTATAATTTATAATAATTTTACGATAGTCTATTAAAATAATGCTTTTGTTATTCAATACATTTCATATTATTATTTAACATTGTATCAACCATTTCAGATAATAATGTTTTTCCAAATAACCTTCGTATAAGTTTAGATATTGATATTTGTATTTCATTGTATATTGATGTTGGATAGTGATTCTTAAACAAAAATCTTTCCATTTCATGAGACATTTATCATCGACCTCTTATAATAATTGT
>JAKAYM010000136.1 GCA_021826795.1 Thermoplasmata archaeon | reverse complement strand
ACCTCTTGTCTATTTCCAGGTATTCGTGGTAGTCCATGTCTATGTACTCGAATGCATACTTTAAAAATTCTTCAACTGTATGGGTTTCATCTGTTGCTATCACATAGTCATCTGTGATCTGTTCCCCCAAAATTTGGACAGTTTTTTAGTGTAATATTGAGACACTTTTATTCAACTCCCTTATATGTATTTTCCTATTCTTCAATCTCCTTTCTTCCTTTTTACTTCTCTCTTCCAGAAACCTATTCCTGAATTCCTTACTGCTGTTCCATTGTTTTTCAAATTCTACAGGTGTTAAATAGCCTATAGAAGAATGTGGCCTGTTATTGTTGTAATCATTGAATGCGTATTCCATTAATTCCTTAGCATCTTCATAGCTTTCAAGGTCATTCTGCCATATATAATCAGTTTTCAATGAATTATGGAATGACTCTATATCTCCATTATCCTCAGGTGTTTGCTTTTTAATGTATTCATGTTTAATACTCAGTAACCTTACAGGAGCTTTAAAGCTTTTAGCTATATACTGTGTTCCATTGTCTGTCCTCAGTACCAGATTATTAAGATTAGAATTACTGTACCTTATGGCATATGCCTCTTCTATTGGCTTTACACAATCTTTGGCTGTGCATGTCCTTGAGAAATTGTATGAGATCCACCTCTTGGAAAAGCAATCCTTTACAGCCATTAAATAGTACATGCCATTATATGTGCTTACATAGTGTATGTCTGTTTCCCATAGCTGGTTAATATTCTCAGGCCTTGTTAAATTTCTCTTATTTGTCCTGTTCTTATGCTTTGCATATGGTAATTGTAAATTCCTTGATTTTATTATTCTCCTTACCGTTTTTATGTTTATATTTGTTCCTTCATTCCTTAATACAGCCCATATTCTCCTGTGCCCGTATGTAACCCTTTTTCCTGATATTTCCAGTACCTTATTTATTATATTTTCAGGTATTCTTGATTTCTTCTGTTTTACTGTAATTTTCCTGTTATAGTAGATGTACGATCTCTGTATTCCGGTTATTTTAGATATTCTTGATACTGATAGCTTATTTCTCAGGTTATTTACTGCTTCCATTATCTCTTCCCTCTGTAATTTTTTTTTAATTCATCTATAACTAAAGCCTGGTCACCTATTAGCTTCTTCAGTTTTTCATTCTCTTTCTGGTATTCATTATCTCCAGATCTACCTGATTCATAGAATCCCTGTTTTCCTGATTCTATAAATTTATCCCTCCATTTATAGAAGCTGGCTACAGATACTCCATGCCTCCTGCATAGCTCTGCTATATTATTTGATGTAAATGATTCCATTACTATTGCTACCTTTTCATCTGCTGTAAATTTCTCCATTATATCACCTCATTATATTCCAATTTATATTTATCAATTTCTATATATTCCACTTGATAACTGTCTAAATAATAAAGGGTACGGACCAAATTGCCATTATAATAATTGTAACGTATTATGGACATGTTACTGTCAAGGTATATTACAGAATTGAGGTTTGAATCCATGAATGCCATGGAGGAATTATATACCGGATACGGAATTAATGTACTGCTTTCCAATCCTATATTAGCTATAACTGCACCATCTGGAGAAATCAATTGTGTATAATTTTTTACCAAAATCCTTCCGATGGTCTGGTTAGAATATTTTCCACCGAACATGAAGCTTATATTTCCATTGGTGTAAGGATTTTTCAATGCTATGATATAGGGTATGCTGTTATGCCCATCACCATGCATTATAATTGCATGGTTTTTCATATGATCTGATAATATTATTGAAAGATTGTACCATTTACCGCAGTTATGGAAATTCAGGATATCCGTATAATTCTTACTTCCTGAAACTATTGTATCATAACAGTTAAATTTCCCATATTCTATGGATATTAAGGTTTTATTACCCTGAACTAAAATAATATTATTTTCTGTTGAGGCTTCTACTTCTCTGTTGATATTCCATGATAGATTAAAACTGTATTCTGTCTGTGAATAATGCCCCTCTGTTATATTGTAGTATGAAGACGTGCAGTTATATGTACAAATATCCCTCTCACCGTAAGAAAGATTTCTGTCAACTATAGGTGCACTGGTCTCATCAGGAAATGCTTTACTATTTGTTTGCTGATTCGATTGAATGTGTATAATTGTTGCTGAAAATAATATTATGAGTATTATTGCCATTAATTGAGTTCTCTTCACCGCTGGTAATGGAAAAAGCTTATAAAAATTTGAGGATACCATTGTTATCCCTATAGTATACTTGTTTACATTATATTGAAAGTTAAATAATATTATAAAATAATAAAATTTTTTTAATTAATGATAGAAATATTATTTTCTCTTTTTGATCATTACTGCCCCAATTCCGCCAATTATTGCAATTGCCGCTATTACTCCGACTATTATATACAGTTCTGTGTTAGATATCCCGGGGATTAAGGATTTAGGTGCATGGATTGAAGTATATGCAACGGATAAGGGTTCATCAGCTCCATTAACCGTTACTGTTCCAGAGGTCGTTGATGTTTTATATCCGGATACATTACCTATAGTGTATGAATAAGTTCCATTAGTAACAAAAAAGGTAATGGTTGAATTGCTAGATGTATATTTTGAACCGTTCATAGTCATTTCCCATTGGATACCTGTGGATAATCCTGTTTCTTTAGCAGTTATAGTATAAACAGCCTGATTCGGTGATGCAAATAAAACTGTATTATATGCATGTTCACCGGACACAGTTATATCTCCAGTTGACGGATATATTTTATCAGATGAGCTGGATACTATATTGAATGCGTATGTTCCATTTGTTTCTCCCATTGATATTGAAGACCCGGAAGAGGATAATAAGACATTGTTCAGGGTTAGATTCCACACTGCTCCGGTTGGTAAACCAGATTCTGTGAAAGTAACATTAAATATCTGCTGAGTTAAAATGTTGCTCAATGCAGGTGCCTTTAATGTATCAGATTGTAGAGTAACCGCAGTTTGTGCCAGGGCTAGTCCAGTCATGCTTGCACCGGTTGCGATTGTAATATCCGTTTGAGAAAGCACTATACCGTAGAATGATGCGGTTGTTCCTATTGAAACTCCGCTTGCTACCACCCAGAATATATTCTGAGGCTGTGCGCCACCACTCAAAATTATTTGTGCACCATCGCCGAATGTAAGACCTCCAGATATCTGGAAAATCCAGACAGAACTTGAATTCCCGGTGAGGGTTATGCTATTGGAGATTGATACTCCAGTTCCCCATTTATAAAGGCCCGGTACCAGTGTCATTCCATTTATATTCCCGGCTCCCAGATTCACATAATTGGGATTGACCCTTCCAGCACCGCTTGTAGGTTGTGGTTTCTGTTAACTATGTTAACATCAACCTTTGGAAGTTATCATCTCTTTGATGCTTAAACTTCCTGGATATAACCCAATACCCTCTATCCCGTTCACAAATGCTTCAGGGATTGCTTTTTTCATTATATTGTAGGATGCATGTAAATCTGCATGGAGCAATGTGCCATTTGAAGATTTAAATATCCCTCTCTTTATTCTTTTTCCAAGATATGTTTCATGCTTGTCTATTTCCTCATTGTCAAGGAATGAACATTTAGATGTGTAACTCTCTTCCTGCTTGACTACATTTATTCCGTATTCTTTGCCCTTATAGTAGATCTGGTTTATAAGCATGTTAAAGGGTATTTGAACAAAGTTCTGGTTGTTCTTTTTTCCTATGTCTACAGACTGCTTCCATCCATTGTTATGGCCTATTACAATTGTATCTATTTCAGTATTCATAGCATATGCTATAACTGCATTTGATAGTTTATGCATAACATCTTTTATTTTTCTGTTTCTAACCATGTAGAGTTTATCTATTCTTTTAGTATTCTCTTTGTTTTTTCTCTGTCTGTCATTGATAGATTTTAATCTTGCCAGTTCCTTATTGAAATACTGGTTTATGGATTTCAGGACACCACCCTTTACAGCAATACCCTTTCTGGATATGTTGTTTCCAATGGTTATGATGTTCCTTACACCAACATCAATGCCAAGTATCCTTTTAGGATTTAACTCTGACACATTGTCTATTTCTTTAGCATAAACAATTTCCACATTATAGCCGGCACCCAATGGTATAAGCCTTACCTCTCTCAGGTCTACATTATCTAATCTTGTTTCCACGTCCAGATTCATTATCTTGGGGAATTTAAGAATCCCATCACCAATAGAGCACTGCTGATTGGTGAATACAAGCATAAATTCCCCATTCTTATGCTTATACTTAGGCAGTTTCGGAACTCCATTGAATAACTCTGGATTCTTCTTATACGATCTCAAGGCCCCAAAGAATGAAGTCCATGACTGCTTTACCTTTTTGATGGTCCACTGTGCTGTCTGTGCTGGCAGTTTCTGGAAATTGTTGTTTTCCTCTAGAGCTGATGGTATTGAAAATTCCTTTGCAAGCTCTTTATATCCTGCAATCTTTTCCTTCCTGAAAAACTGATTTCTAAGGATATAATTTGTCTGGTTGAATAAGTTCTTTGATATATGGCACATTTTAGATACAGTGCCATTATCACGGATAAAGATTTGTTCAGTCCTGATTATCTTCATAGCCCACCTCTATTGAACTTTTTTTCCTCTTTGAATACATTTTCATGGAATAACAATGAAGCATTGAAATTATATCCTCAAATATTTCCTCTGAATCCAATTTTGTGCTTCCAATATCAGATATAACAACTATTTCAGTACCAAACTTTTCAAACAGATTTTTAAATAAATCAAAACCCACTCTGCTCAATCTGTCCCTGTATATTATTATAACCTTTTCCACCTTATAGTTTATAATTTCATCGAGCATATCAAAGAATCCCTTTCATTTCTCAAATGATATTCCAGATGCTATATCCGAATATATCGCATTTATTGTATAACCATTCATAAAGCACCACTGCTTCAACTGCTCGAGCTGATTGCTTAAATCATTCTTCTGTTTTACTGTTGATACCCTTGCATATATTACTGTTTTTCTTTTAACATCCCTGTTTAATAATTTATAAATATCCTCATCATTGTAATCATATAAGCCATTGGGCATA
>JAKAYM010000135.1 GCA_021826795.1 Thermoplasmata archaeon | reverse complement strand
AGGATCAAATTCACAGGAATTTTCTAACCTTACAACATTTTTACCATAAAGTTCTAAAGATGAGGAAAAAACCGTTTTAGTATATTCCATGATCCTGTTAGATGCTATTACTGAATTAGAATACATACGTCCATCCTTTACTATGATCAGCAGTAGATTCCTGAAGATGCCCCGAGAATTTGCCTTATCCCTGATGAAGCTAAGCAGTTTATTGCTGGCATATGTCTCATATATATTATCCTCTTCTGAAATGCAGGTAAACCCATTTCTTTCTTTTACATGATTTTCTGTAAAAATAATGACCTTGAAATCATTCCTGTTATATGGATTCTCCACAACCTGTGCTATACCATTATTCTTTTCCAGCACTTCAACTGCGTAATCTTCTGAATGAATTGATACAGGAATTGAATACTGAATGATGGAAAGTGGCATTCTGCTATTTTTCTTTCCCAATAAAACAGTTCCTCCTACACTTTCAGTGAGTGTCATATCATCCACAAAATATGGTATCGCCAGATATTTGTTTAATATTAAGGATAAATCTTTTTTATACAGTCTGTGGAATCTCATTCTCAGAATGAGTTTTCCACCTTCTATGGTAGTTTCACCGAATGCTATGGATGGCACAGTCCATAATTCCTTTATAAGGGAAAGAATTTTAGTGTTAATGATGGGATGAGAAAGCATATAATAGTTTTCAGTTTCCACTGGACTGTATGTTTCGATAAGTTCTTTAACCTCCGAATGTACTTTGTTTTTCATTATAAAAGCCTGAAAGTAATAGTCTTCAGGATTTTTTGAATCTTCTTTGATAAAAATACTCATGCCCAAATCATGAAGTTTAGACCATCTGAAGATATCTGTATTATCGGATATGACTAACTTCAATTTCATATCTAATTTTGTGTCTATATCTCTAACATTCATTGTTGTTTAATTATATCTATATATATATAATTACTCTAAGTGGCCAGGGTATTTTTAACAGATAATTACAATTTTGACTGTGGAACAGAAATACAATGAATGAACTTCCCATCTCACAGTATAAAAATACTTATATAGGCATTCTATTGATTTCCAATGGATACGATTATTATTTCTGATGACCTCAGTGGCGCTGCAGGCATGGCATCTCTCATAGGAACAGGAGTTCCAGTAGTAGCATTCAAAAATATAGATCTCATAAAAAAAATAAAATCATCAGTTGTTTCTTTAGATATTGAAACCAGGAATACTGGAAACGCAGAGCAACGGTTGAATTATGTGAAAGAGCTGTATCCCGAAACATTAATGTTGACACGCATTGATACTTTGCTCAGGGGAAGCACCTTGGATTTTATAGAATTCATGGCGAAAATTGGGAAGCTGCTCATCACAGACACTATACCAGACTTTGGGCGGTATACATATGCGGGCTTAAGTATCCAGAATGAAACCAAATTGCCAATTCGTGATATTGTTCCTGTAAAACTTCATGATTCAATAATAATTGCAGATTCAAGGACATACAGTGACATTGGAAAACTTGCAAAAAGATGTCTGAATGAAAATTTACTTCCTGTAGACCCAGGAATAATGATAAAATTGTATCTGGAGATGAAATAGATGAATAGCATGGCTATTATTATTGGAAGCTGTACAGATATAACCTACAGACAGGTAAATTATATCAGGAATAATTTGATTTCTCCGGTCAATTCCCCTATTGGCCATTTCAAAATTCAACTGTTCTTTGTTACCGGAAATAATTTTACACTGATTAACAAAAAGGATTTCATATTATCCTTGAAGGAATACTCAGTACTAGTCCTAAGTGGTGGTGAAACGGCCTATACAGTACTGGATAATGCAGATTTTGGCTACCTGGAAAGTGGATTACATATCCTTCCCCTTATTTCTACTGGAATCATTTATGGAGGAATACTTGATGGCAAAAAATATATAATTAAGGGTGGAAGTATTGGAGATGAAAGCATATATAAAAAAATCATCGAATATGCAGATATAAATATGAGGTAAAAATATGAGACCATGATCAATATAGGAATAACACTTGGTGATCCTGCAGGTATTGGACCTGAAATTGTGGTTAAATCAATTAATTCTATTAAAAACCGTAATTTTAAGATAACATTATTTGGTGATAATGAAAATTACCAGAATATCATGGAAAAATGTGGATTGCATTTAGAAGGAGAAAAAAAACTTGATTTCATAAACACTGGTGACGGAGAAACTATACAAATGGGAAAGGTAACTGCCAGCGCAGGAAAAGTCGCATACAGAAGCATAGAAATGGCTGTACAATTTGCCATGGCAGGAAAAATCGACACCATATCAACTGCACCTATAAATAAAGAGGCTATTATAAAGGCAGGCTCACCATATATTGACCATACAACCATGTTAAAGGCTCTTACAAACTCCAGGTTTATAACCACACTTTTTGAGGTGAAGAAACTGAGAATAACTTTCCTTTCAAAACACATGTCACTGATGGATGCGGTCAAATTTGTAAAATATGAGAATATATACAATGCAATAATAGACACTGAAAAAAGCCTTAAACTTCTTGGTTTCATGGAACCAAAAATAGCAGTCGCTGCTTTAAATCCACATGCAGGGGAATCCGGAATGTTTGGTAATGAGGAAATCAGTGAAATAATTCCTGCTATTGAAAAGGCTAAACAGACTATGAACATAACCGGCCCTGTTCCTGCTGATTCTGTTTTTTATCAGGCTTCCATGGGACAGTATGATGTTGTTTTGTCAATGTACCATGACCAGGGACATATTGCTGCAAAAACATATGATTTCAGGCACACTGTCAGCATGAATATTGGCCTTCCATTTTTAAGAACCTCCGTTGACCATGGCACAGCATTTGACATAGCAGGCCAGGATAAGGCAGATTATGTAAGTATGAAAGAGGCTATTCTCACAGCAAATAGATATGCATCAGTATATAAGAAAAGATTGAAATTGCTGGGTTCTTAATTAGTTTTTTATAATGTGATGTGGGGTTAGTTATAAATTTACTTTATAGATAAACTGTTTAGTCTGGTAATTATTAAATACTCAATTATCATTATGATATGTAAATATCTATTGGTGTACAATGAAGGATATATATTATGTTACTGGGGTAATTAAATGGAAGAGGAACAGGTAGATAAAAAATATGCCAGATTTGTGCTGGCATTGTTCGCCATGATTATAGTGGCCGTTATGTATGTGGAGGGTATGCTTACACCCTCACTCCCTTCAATAGCTGAGGGTTTTAATATTAGTGTTGATCAGGTTAGTTTAGTGCTTTCAACATACCTACTTACAGGGGTTGCATTGAGTCCGGTTGTGGGTAAACTGGCAGATTTGTATGGAAAAAAGAAAATGATGTCCATAGTAATGCTCCTATATGCTGGAGCTGTATCAGTAACGGGATTTTCACCGAATTTTACATTCATGGTCATATCCAGGGCGGTTCAGGGGATAGGCCTTACAATAATGCCCCTTGGCATGGCAATAGTAAGGGAAGAATTTCCCAGAAATATGGTACCAAAAGCTCAGGCACTGATCAGTGGAATGTTCGGTGTGGGATTTGCGGTAAGCCTACCACTTGGATCGTTCATATCCGATTATTACGGATGGAGGATGACTTATCATACTGCCATACCATTCATAGTTATCCTGGCCATTCTTACAATATGGAAAGTCAGGGAATCGAAATACAGAAGGCCTGATGTAAAGGTAGACTATATTGGAGCAATTGCCCTTGGAGTCCCACTTGCTTTGATAGTTCTTGCCATGTCAGAGGGTTCTTCATGGGGATGGCATTCACTCTTATTCCTTGGCATGGCAATAACCGGTATAGTGCTTCTTATTCCCATGTTTTTCTATGAAAAACACTATTATAACCATGGTGGAGAAGCTATATTCGACATGAAATTGCTTTCAAAGAGAAATGTACTCATTGCAAACATTGCTCTGACAATATCTGGCCTGGGAATGTACCTTTCGATGCAGGCATTATCCTATAGATTCGAAACACCCACGCCATATGGATTTGGATTCTCAATACTGGAGACCGGTGTATCAATGGTTGCCTTTGCGGCAGGAATGATCATATTCTCCATAGTTACGGGAAAACTCATATCAAAAACCGGTGTTAAGCCACTGGCCATTGCAGGGTCATTTGTAACAGCCATTGGGTTTTTACTTCTATCAGCATCTCCCGGACTTGCAATGACACTTGCAGATGAGGTCATAATTGGCTCTGGGATGGCAATAATGAATGCATCAATAATTAACCTGCTTGTACTTTCCGTGGAGGCACGGGATATGGGGCTTGCCACATCAATGAACAGTACCTTTAGATATATAGGAAGCAGCATTGGAGCACCCATAGCAGGGACAGTGCTTTCACTGTATACTGTGGTAGATATTGTTCACACTGCAACAGGAAAAGTAATATTTTCATTTCCCGACGCCACCGCATTCAGGTATGCATTTACCATTGGAGCAATGTCCTTTGTTATTGCTGGATTTGTGGTACTGTTTTCAAGGGAAGTGCTGGGAAGGAGAACAGAAACAATAAAAACAAGTAAAGTTCTTCCTGTGAAGAATTAAAAGTTCAAGATCACCTGAGGAACCTATTCCATAAAAATAGCCTCAGAGTTGATTAATGAGTCTTTATTACTTTAAATTATTATTAATGAAATAGATGGAAATATTCGTGTGTGCTATATATTCCTCCAACCTGAAACTATCTCCCTATGAATGAAATCTTTGAATAGATCAACTCGGCCTTTACATTATGTAAAATGGTACGATTCATTATCTTGCAAATATGTGGTTCTAGCATTCACCTATCTGCCTTCATTACATCTAAAAATAGATGGCAAATGAATGCTATCTTTCCTGTAATATACTTTTGATATTAGAAGGGTGGATTTCCTGGCGATTCCAATATCTTACATTATTATCACAAATATAAGAACTCCATGATTTTTTGCCTCATTTTGATAAATTATTGTTGATAAATTTATTTACCCATATTCAATTATCCGGACATGGATAGTTTTACAGTAAACAAAGCAATAATCTTTGACCTTGACGGAACAATATGGAACTCAATACCGTACA
>JAKAYM010000134.1 GCA_021826795.1 Thermoplasmata archaeon | reverse complement strand
ATACTTTTTTAATCAGGCCTATGGAAGAACCGGAACAAACTATTGATAATTTTGAGCTATCAAGGTATAAATCAATATTTTTCTGAAGTGCTGTAAATAATGACCTGTTTATATCTTCAAATCTCTGAAATTCATCAAAATAAACAACGGTTTGCCTGCTTACTGAGAGTTCAAATAAACCTCGTATAAATGAATCCCAGTCCGGTGGATTGAAAAGTGACGTGTTGAAATATTCTCTAATTATGCTGGAAAATTCCTGTAATAATAAGTTAGAGCTTTTCGTGTTATCAGCATACAGATATATACCTCCGATTTTATTTATTGTTTGTTTTATAAGTTCAGTTTTTCAAACCCTTCTGTTTCCATATAATACTACTAAGGATCTATATTTTTCAATATCGGCTATTAGTTTGTTTAATTCAGCATCTCTGTCAAAAAACAATTCCATGATTCTATTTATAATCTTTATTATCTACAGGAATAATCTATGCAATACATTTCTGTTTTGACCATAGAAATGTAATAGTTATCAGTATAATAATGCTAGAAATTAACTTTAACCATTCTTTCTATGAATTCATTAACACCATAAACCCAGTATCTTTCTTTTTTATGTATATAATTCGATTCAGAAGAAAGAAAATAACAATGGCATATATTGGTAACACTCTATGAAAAACAATAATAAAGACGATGAGATAAAGCATAATGTTTCGAAGAGAGAACAAAAGTGTTGCAGAACTTGTTAACGAGGTTCAGGATTTATTAGACTCCAATGATCTGGACAAGGCTTTGGAAAAAATAAACCTGGCAATTTCAATGTATCCCCGGAATCCAGACTTGCATGACTTGAAATCTGATATTCTCTTTCATAGTATGGACTATTCCGGAACCCTGAAGGAATTAAAATTTATTGAGGCAATGGAACCTCATAATGCTTCAAATTACTCGAGGGAAAGCCTCTGTTACATGAGCATGGGTAAACAAAAAGAAGCCCTTGAGGCTGCGGAGAAGGCAATAAAGGTTGATCCGGAATACGTTCCTTCATATTATAACAGAGCCAGGGCATTGAATAACATGGGGCGAATAGATGATGCCATGTCCGCTTATAAATTGGCTTCTGAAAAAGAGCCATCTGATCCGGATACACACAGGGATCTGGGAGAGCTATATCTTCTGTCAGGAGACTTTAACAAGGCTCTCAATGAATTGAAATTGGCCATGCGTTTCAGGAATGATGATGAAACCACAATTAACCTCATGGCAGATTTGAGACTCGTCACAGGTGATGTGAAAAAATTTGCTGAAGTATTGATAAATGCATACCAGAAAACAGACGATCCGTCTTATCTAATCAGAATGACGGATATGTTTATTTATTTTGGTGAAATAAGTAAGGCTGAGAAACTGGCTGAGGAATTTTATAGAATGGATGATAAGAGCATAGAATTTGCTTACAACCTTGCAAAAATATACTGGTATGGGGAAAAACATTCAGAGGCAAACAAGGTGTTTGAAAACCTTGTAAGGCAAGATGACAGTAAGGAGACTCACCTTTCCTACATAGAATTTCTGAATGAAACAAACCAGTATGAACTGATACTATCAATTATTGATGATATTATTAATAAATATCCCTGGGAGGAGATGTTTATGTTTTACAAATTCGATGCTTTATCGGGGAATGATGATCATGTAAATGCATTGAAAATTATAAAAAACCTTTATGAAAAGAAACCAGATGACCCATTATTTGGCAGTGAATATGCCGTTGAACTTTCTTTTAATGGTGTAAATGATGTATCAATTAATATACTGGACAAGATAAGAAATTCATATAATAGCATAAGACTGGAAAAGGCCTATTACAGGATTTACATTAATTGGAAATCATATGATAAGGCCATGGAGTGGCTGAATAAAGCCATTTCAGGGGAAGAGGATCTGTATAACGTAGCTGATAGGATAAATGAGGCCATAGATGATTCCATCATCATGGGTTATCAGCCATCCTTAATGGGGTTAATTGATTCCCTTCTGGAAACCACAGACCAGGATAAGCATGATTTATACACAGCCCAGAAAGCATGTATACTATTCGCAGAAAAGGATACTGACGGTGCTGAAAAATTACTTAAAAGCATTAAACCACCTGAGAAGGTATGCTCCATAATAGAAAAATACCTGGATTTTGAAAATCATGACATTTCCTTATTCCTTGACACCTATCTGGCCACGAACTGTGAGGAAGATTGAAAATGGTTAGAATCTTATGGCATGGAACGATTCAGTATTCTATCATTGCATTTGCCATATCGGTATTGGCATATACTGAGTATTCGTTTTCACTGAGAGCTATTATTCCTACGGAAACCTTAAATTTATCTACTTCCCTTTGAACTATGGAACTAAGGCTCTCAGTTCCTATGGACTCATATATTCTGTATGACAGAAGATTTTTCATTATTTCCTCGCCTATTCCAGTTGCAACAATAGCTCCCTTTTTTCCCACAAATATGCCAGCGCCTATTAAGGGAGAATCGCCTACACGACCCCTTAGCATTGGAAAGCTTCCACCTGTGGACACGGCAGCAGCAAATTTTCCATCAATTCTTGCAACGGCTCCAACAGTGTCATCTGAACTCTTTACCATAAACCTGAATTTTTCAGGGAGAGTGTTATTCTTTAGTGACTCTTTTAGCTGTTTCATCATGTTACTACTTTTTTCTGTTTCAGGATTGTAATACCCATAGCCCATTTTCCTGGCAAATTCTACTGAACCATCTCCACTCAGGATAATATGAGGGCTTTTCTCCATTACATCCCTTGCGACCAGAACCGGATTTTTAACGTTCTCTATACATATCACTGAGCCGAATTCTTCCTCTGACATGACTGCAGCATCCATCTGTATTGTACCGTCAATTCTGGGAACTGAACCTGTACCTGCATTGAATGTGGGGTCATCCTCCATCATAACTACCGGTTTTACTGCCATGGTCAATGGATCTTTTTCCGGATCAATTTGTGACAGTATTTCTCTGAGTCTTGGATTTAATGTTGAAGGACTGTTTGCACCACCATGTATAACAATCTGGTCTTTCATTCTGGTAAATGCCATTTTCAATAATTAATTTTTTTAAGCTGGCTATCAGATAACCATCAATATCTTCCTTTTTAGTTTTCGCTACGACAAAAATTCATCTCTTCTTTGTTCGCTTGACCCACAAATACCGCCATCTTCAGCAGTGAAGCAGATTCGCTGGAAAGTCCTTAAAATTTCAGATTTAATAATACTGGCTTTCCTTTGCGACAAACTTTTTGAAAGAAATTTGAACAAGAACTATATTACGTTCTAAGAATTTCTAATATCTCATCTTTCTTACTTCTAACAATTTGCAAGAAATAGCTGTTTTCATCTGGACTTGGTTGTCTCTGTAAAGCTATATATGTTAAGTCTCTAAAATATTGCTCGAAAAAACCAATAAAGTATACTACTTGAAAAGATTCTGTTTCAAGTTGTTTCATTTCTAAGTCCTCGGTGTAGACAGAATATGCTTTTGTTAAATCGTCTTTAAAAGCAGTCTCATTACTTTCTATTTTTTCTAACAGGTTGTAGATTTTGGCCTTTATTAATGGGTCAAAATCTTCTTTCACTTCCATAAACAATCCTACCTCTTTGAGAAGACACTCGAAAGTATAGCTATAGCTCCTACGCTAATTATTCCTGCAATTGCTAAACCGATTAGAGAATTTGCGGCTTCCGGTAAATTACATGCTACTAAAGTTGCAGACACTAAAATGTTTAAGACATCTTCCCCAGGATTAAAAGCTTCATCCAAAATAGTTTCTGTAGCGTTTCTGACCTGATTTTGCGCATATTTGTGCAAAAAATCACAAACTTCGGAGAATCCATTATTCATATCATTTTTGAATTCTTGCGCTAACTGATCCTTGTTATTTATCACGTAGTCTCTATAATCCTATAAGCAGGATTATATTGCCATTGCATTAATTTATTCTGATAATAATCTGTAATCATAACCTATCAAATTTTATATTTAAATCATAAATTTAAGGTTTGTGATATGCATTTGGCAGGTGTTGGATACCATATGGATAATCCACATAATTAAAGGCAAAGAGTTTTTTTTAATTCTAGTGAGCTATGGAAACTTTCTCCTTAAACTGGAGATAAATTAAATTATTAATACCCATTAATGGTATATGAGTTTATTTGATTTAAAGCTGGGCGGACTGGGTGCGATGAGCGTTGCCACTCTGGCAGTAGCGGCTTATGGGGGGCATCTTGGACAGTTCTGGGTAGAAGTAGTAGGAATAATTTTAAGCATTTTCTCAGGCTCTGCATACATTGCCATGCATGTGGATAGATATTTTAAAGCAAAATCATTAAAATAATTATTCCATAATTATAATAACTCAAGGTTATAGTAACTATGCGACACAATTCAAGATGAGACCAGTATCACCATTGAGATTATTTAGTCATCACCCTGAATAACGAGAACAAAAGAGACTATAGACCTGTTTTATAAAACTATTTGCTATTGGATGAAAATAAAAGATAATCATCTCTTAAAATTATCCCATCATTATACGCATCCTTTATGAATTTGCTATTTTTGCGCATCATGTTATTTACTTCATCCATTGTTAATAATATTGTTTCATATCCGGGAGGGAAATCGATATTTTTTAATCTTTGCAATGGATTGCCCTGAAAATCTGCAATAATTAATATATCTATATCACTCCACAAATTAAAGTCTCCTCTAGCATAGGACCCTATTAATATTGCTGTACATTTAAATTTAAGGTTATCTGCATATTTGATTGCATTATGTAATATATTATTTCTTTGATTTATTCTTTTTTCAATGATTTCCATTTATTTTCAACCTCATCGATTATTGTTTCAGAACAACTTATTGCCTCATTTGCCTCTTCCAGCGTGTAATAATCTTCTGGTATTCCTTCCGGCCATGTATCAATGTAGCGTGTCGCTATAAAGTATTTATCTACCTAAACACTTTTTAATTAACACATATTTTTTATTCTGCCAATCCTGTATTTTAGCAATATTTCAACACTCAATTATTTTCTTGTTCAGTTAAAGTGATTCTTTGTAAATCCTTTATTTCAGCCA
>JAKAYM010000133.1 GCA_021826795.1 Thermoplasmata archaeon | reverse complement strand
ATTCCAGTGTTGAACTGTTTGCACTGAATAGCTTAGACCATGAAGGGCTTGATGAAATTACACCTATGGAATAATCAATAAATACTGTTTGTTTGCTTGAGGATAGAAAATTTGCGTTTATGTATACTGTCATATTCTTCAGTAGCTTTTCATATATAACTGTGGGATTGTAAAGATGATTGGAATTATACAGGCTATTGTTTGTAATATTGGCCTCAAGGTTTATCTGTGCATTTGATACAAAATTGGTTTCAGGAATTTCTTTGCTATGCTCTCTGGGTTCAAGTATAATAAATGAAGAAAAAATAATAGCGACTGCCAGAATTATTATAATCGTCAGATGCAGTTTTTTATTCATATTAATTGGATGTATGTATTAGTTTAACCTTTATTTATTAAAAATACTGAGTTATGGTATTTATTTAATATCAGTACATGATATACTTATATATTGTTCAAATTATTATTTTTTACCTGTTTTATGGTCTAACTCTTTTAATTACTGCACCATATTTTAATTTCCTGTTTTATTATTTACAGATAACAGATTAATTTCTGGTGACTAAATGAACAAAAAGTTAGCCGTATTATTGGTAGTGCCAATTCTTATTGCAATGGGAGGAACATTCGCTTTCTCCGCATTCTCTGGGAGTTCTAGCGTTGCCATTAATAGCACAGCAGGCCATTTGACCTGGGAGAACAATCTGACCCTAGTCGGAACAAACGCGAACAACACACCTTTAACAGTAGAGGGTCCAAATGGGCATATATTCGAGATAGGAGTTGGAGATGCATACCATGACAACAGTGGTGTGTACAAGCTTGGTCTTGGAAACCAGTTCTATACAACAGCTACCAGCGGAAGAGAGTATACAGTTAATGTAACTAACTTCGCTCCAGGAGAGTATGTTGAGTTCATGGCAACCATAACCAATAACGGAACTGTTGGATTTATGGTATCACAGGGAGCCATATCAATGACGACCTCATCTGACGCAACATATAACTCAGCAAATGCATCCATAAACGAAACACAGGTTACGGCAAGCAGCTTTGCATCTGATCTCGAGAGCTCAACAGGTTACATATACAATGTAACCCAAGTATCCGGGTTTAACACATCTCTCAGTCCAGAAGGAACTGCAATAATGGAGATATGGGTTGGACTTGGCAACAGCAAAGGTGCAGATGTAAACCACTACCAGGGATCTGACTTCTCACTGAACATAAACCTGAACGTTGTATCAGACCCGTAAAAATAATTTTATTTTTTTATTTTTTAAATTAAGTTTTTATTTAAAAGTATATTTTTAGATAGTTTATAGATATAATTCTCTGGAATACCCTATCACTTTATATGATAGATGATTACCCAGATCGATCAAACAGTATACAACACTTATTAATGCGCCCGCGCCGGAAGCTTTTACAATTGTTTAAATCCCGTAATTATTATTAAGCTTGGGGGTGTTAATTGATTATGGATGCTAAGATCTATCAAGAATATGATGCATTGAAAAAGGAAAACATTCCAGAAAACGACAAGAAGAAGATTACTGACTTTGTGGATGACCTTGCCCTGGAAGGCATATCAGAGATAAGGAGAAAGAATTACATCCAGAGGCTAAGGGTAGCCGCCAGATGGATCCCGGATAATTTCTGCAGCCCAGGAAGGGAAGACCTGAGGATTATCAGGGAGCATTTAGATAAAGGCTATACCAATAATGGGATCCATAAAAAATATTCTGAATGGACAAAGGCCACATACATGAAGATGCTAAAGAAATTTTACAGGTATATATTGCCACAAAAACAGTTTAGCGAGCTTTTCAGGAATGTAAAGATAAATTCCAATCCAGGATCAAAGATAAAGCCGGACCAGATGATCCAGCAATGGGAAATACAGAAGATGGTTGAGAATGCAACAAATTCCAGAGATAGGGCATTGCTCTACACATTATACGATTCAGGATGCAGGATCGGGGAAATAATTACAATGAAAATAAAGGATCTTGAATTTGATAGCTATGGGTGCATTATTAAGGTTTCTGGGAAAACTGGATATAGAAATGTAAGGATTGTCGGCAATTCTATTCCATATATCAGGGCCTGGCTTGATTCCCATCCTTTTAAAAATGATAGAAATGCCTGGCTATTCTGCAACCTTGAAACCAATATAAGGGGAAGGATGCTGGAATACCAGAATGTGTATGCTACCATAAGGGCTGCTGTAAGAAATTCAGGCATGGATCCAGAAAGAAGGATATACCCGCATTTATTCAGGCATACCAGGGCAACAATACTGGCAACAAAGCTTAACGAGGTGCCTTTAGAAAACCAGATGGGATGGATTCATGGATCCAGGATGACATCGGTTTATGTGCATGTTTCAGGAAGGGACCAGGACAATGCGATACTCAAGGCCTATGGAATGAAAGTGGAAGAGGAAAAAGACCTGGAAGATAGGCCCATAACATGCCCCCGGTGTTATGAACTAAATGATTCCAATGCGAAATATTGCAGAAGATGCTGGCTTCCATTCGATGAGAAACTGGCCTTAGAATATGAGAATAAGGAGAAGGAGATCGAAGCCACAATCGAGAAATCTGAGGCAATACCGGGAATAGCAAAGAAGATGATCGAGGCTGCACCGGAATCATTCAAGGCTAAGTTAATCGAGAATGTTTTAGATGAAATATTAAAGGATCCAGAGATGCTGAAGAAATTCAGGAATGAAATGAATAAAAGCTAATCTGGTATTTCTTTCATTAGCATTTTGAATAGCTTATCAATTGAAAATCCCAGGAAAGCAACAGAGATTATGAAAATAAATATAGAATACCATAGGCCTACAACGGCAGTTATAATGGATAATATGAAAAGAAAAAAATTAAGGATAAAATAGTTATGATATGCTGTTAGCCTTGTTTTGTGCTTGTCATCGCTCAAAAATATGCCAGAGGTTATGAAATATATTGTTAATATTAAAGCAGCCGATTCGGCTAGGGCAGAATAGTAAATCATGCTATATTCAGTATTTTATATATCGCATCTTTAATGCCTGGATCCATTTTCATGCCTTCTATTTTGTCCTTATCCCGGTTTGTAAGGCCATACTGTTTAATGATTGTGTATGCCAGGCTGTAGTCAACGTAAAACATTTCCTTGAATCTTAATGAATTCATAAGAATACATCTGAAAGTATTATATAAATTTCACTACTTATAATAGAAAAATAAAGGATCCAGAGATGTTGAAGAAATTCAGGAATGAAATTAAATAGGCCTTATAATCTGTTATTTTTTTCCTGGCTTTTGCCAAACCTCCGAAATTTTTCCCTTTCCTTTCAATATACCCTCGATCGATTGAGGGGGAGGGGTAAAATAAATTTATCATGCACTGGCAATCCGGTATTATACTGAATTTCATAAAAATTAATGACGGCAATATTTTTATATTAGATAACCAGTTATCTTTTTTATAATACATTTGTTTAAAGATAAATCAGGAAAATAAAGCATCCTATAATATCAAGGGGAGATCCTGGGCAAAACTTTTCTGGGTTGTATTCAATCGATTGACGGGTAGGGGGGAGAGTGTGCCTTACGGTCATATACTGGCTCTTGAATTGAATGTAAATATAGGATAATAAGGGCTTTTATAACGATTAGTGTTAAATTAGTATGGAATGAAAATTACTATTAATGGCATTTCATAATGGTTTATGTGGTTATGGAGTACATTCCCCCGGCCAGCACCCCGATTTTGTGGGTTGTCCTCTATCGATAGAGGGGGAGGGGGGAGGTAGACATATGCCCAGAGATACAGGAAAATACAGGATTTTAGAAATATACTAGGTCAATGTCATATATATCACTGAAATTGTTATATTGAATGGAAACACCGGAAATTACAGGCGTTTATAACGATATATACAGGATTGCCAGGGAAATGCCAGGTTAGATCCAGGAATAATAATATATAGAGGTAGCGATAAAATAGATATCCAGTATTTCCAGGGATATTGAGAGCTTATAATGGAATTATGCCGTAATAGGCAGATAATGCCCTATTCTACAGGCTTTTATAACGGTTTTCAGGATTTATAATTTTTAAGTTAATCGTTATAAAACCTTATATATCTCGAGGTCCGTATAAGAATTATGAAAATAGAGATAGATGTGCCGGATGGATTGCTGGATGAAATAGATATGTTCGTTAAAGGTTTTTATCATTCTAGGAATGAATATATCCTGGAGAAAATAAGGCAGGGGCTGGTGATAGATGAGAAGTCTAGCAAAAACAGGAAGGAGAATATCATACATGAAGTGGAAGAGTGATATTAAAATCGCTGGATCCCTGGCATTGGTTATATCCGGGATTTACGTTTTATACGTGAGCAGATGGTATTCATTTACTGGCCTTATCCTGATCTTCCTGGGATTCATGCTGCCTCTATTGAGCCGTGAGAAAACCCTGGAAACAGAGCCTGTTATAAAGCCCAAAGAAAATTATAACAGAAATGCCATGGATTATAACAGCGTTATAAAAGGCAGTGAAACCAGGGGAAATAAGATAACCATAATGCCGGGAGATACCAAAACAACCATAGCCATACCATCAGGCTTAAAGAAATACCTGGATGACAACAAGAACGGAAAGGAGACTTATGGAGAGGAGCTTGCGAGGTTATTAAATGAACACTAACTGGATTATAGGAATGGTCCTGCTGCCTCCCGGCCTGTATTTCATGTTTATCTATAAGCAATATGATTTTATGGGCCTTGTCCTGGCAGCACTAGGAGTAATTGAGATAATAGTGGCAGTCGTTAAGCATAAAGAGATTGGAGGGAGAAGATGAAGGAGGAAAAGAAGGATAAAAAGAAACCAAAAAAGGATAATTACATAAGGCTAACCTTTGTAGGATCTGATAATAAGAAAAGGAAGAAAAAGGAAAAGTAAGGGCCTAATGTTTTTGAATGACCCTAAAAATCTGATATCAGATACATATCAGATATGCAGAAATCCAGGAAAATAAAGGCTAGCATAATGAAAATCTGATATGGCGGCTGCTGCTTTCCTACTATTATATAATTATGAGTGAAAACATGGACCATGTTTAAGATCTATCCTCCAGGAGATGGCATAAGGCCCCTAGGCTCTTAATTAGATAATAATACGAAACTGTTGTTCA
>JAKAYM010000132.1 GCA_021826795.1 Thermoplasmata archaeon | reverse complement strand
CTTCACGATAAACAGCTATCTCTCCAACGGTGTTTCAAAGGCCACTGCAGTTAGCAGATGGTGGTACTCTGCAGCCAGGGACCATGTGGTGTTCCCGGAAACCATTGGAAAGATAAACGAGAAGCACCATTCTCCAGCCAATGCAGTTGTAATTTGGGCACTACTTTCATTTGTCTTAGATGTTGTCATGGGGCTTATTTTCGGCCCACTGAGTGCCGCATTTGTTCTTGAGGCAGGGACTGGAATATCCATAATCATAGTTCATATGATAGCAAACACATCTCTGACTATATACACAAAAAGGGTAGACAAATTCAATCTCCTGAAGCACGGTATATTGCCATCCATCGCTACCATTGTGGGTCTTATAGTTGTATACTTTACCATGAGCAATATCTTCACTAAGTATTTTACTGCTCCAAGTGCGGTAAATGACGCATACTTTGCATCCTTCATAATTACAATATTGTGGATACTGGGGGGCGGAATTGTGGTGACCCTGTATTACAGAATGAAAAAGCCAGAAATTTTAAGGGATGCAGGGGAATTTAATATGAAATCCAAGATTTAAATTATTTTTTTTATAATTTGTATATTTTTTATGGTAATATTTAAATTGTAATGGCAATAACAAACTTATGGATTTTCCGGACGAATACCATAGAATACTGTGGTGGCTTCTAGTTGCGACCCGTGGTGGGCAGAAAAGGGCCATGATCATGGAAATATTGCGGGACAATCCGGAAAACATCAATAAAATAGCTGAAGCATTGAAATCTAATTACAGGACAGCTCAACATCACATAAAGGTACTTCTTGACAATAGAATAGTAAGAAAAGAGGGCGATGGCTATGGATGTATTTACTTTCTTTCCGATTATTACCAGAAAAATTATCACATGGTAAGAGAGATAATTGAAGGAAAGAAGTAATTGTATTATAATGTAGCTATTTTTCTGTATATAATTTGCAGATGAATTGCATATAATTTTGAAATATGCATTTATACATTAAAGGAAATAGATAATGGATATAAAATGAACTGGAAAATCATAACAGCAGTTTTTCTAGCACTGACCATAATATTTGCAGGTGCATTTATCGGCGTCTATTACCTGGACAGCTCGGCCATAGCAAGGGATAAAAAACAGCTGGAAGTAAACGACGCCAATGAGCTTGCAACGGAACATTGGAACCAGATAGCCATTGAAAATTCCCCGGTTATCATGCAGTAATACGCGGGAAATGCAACATTGCACTGGATAGGAGGCCCATTAAACGGTACATACCACGGAACATCTGCAATAAACACCACATGGAGTAAGTTCTTTACAGCATGGCAGGCAGTATGGTTCTATGCATCGACCAATACAACAAATAATCCCGTAGTAACTATAAACGGAAACACAGCAACAGTAACAGCCAATTTCGTTCAGTTTATTGTACAGAATAGTTCAACACACGCATTCCAGTATATAAACACAACATACAGCATTGAGTATTACAATGAAGGCCATTCAACATCAACGGGATCTGTAAACTACATGATAATAAATGAAACGTTCCACATAACCGGGGCAGGTAAAATATCCTCGCTCCAATAATTAATTATTTTCATATAAATTTAAATATTTATCATACAATAATGGTGCAACTATGCAATTATTCTGGATTTCAGATATGGCAATTGCGGCATTTGAGCTCATAGCACTGGCAGTGCTTTTAGCATATTATGTGGGTTATTACAGGTATTCACATGCCAGAGTGTATTCACAGATTATCGGATTCAGCTCAATTTTCATTGTTCAGAGTGGAATCACCGTTTATATATATTACTATTTTTCCCATTTCCTTGGCTCTAATGTTGCAATACCTCTTATGTTTATAAGCCTCCTGGGAGTTGCCGGCATAATCATGCTTTTCAACTTTTTAAGACAGTGACATGGAATAAATTAATATCTGTTTATTCAATTATGCTATTATGGAAATTATTACCGTAGAAATTGAAAAACCCGATGGCGTGAATGTTATACTGGGTTATTCCCATTTCATCAAGACGGTTGAAGATATAAATGAGATAATAAAAACAATAATTCCGGGATGTGAATATGCTATAGTATTTTCCGAGGCTTCCGGTGATAAATTAATCCGCTATGAAGGAAATAACAGAGAATTAATAGATTATGGCATAAACAATATAAAAGCAATTTCAGCCGGGCATACTTTTATTGTACTCCTGAAAAATGCCTTTCCTATAAGCATATTACCACAACTTAAAATGAGCCAGGAAGTGGGAACAATATTTGCTGCTACTGCAAATCCGCTTAAGGTGATATTAGCAAAAACGGAAAATACAAATGCTATAATAGGTATCGCGGATGGCTATTCCCCAGTAGGAGTAGAACAGGATTCAGACAAAGAAAAACGCAGGAAACTTCTCAGGGATATTGGTTATAAATCTTAAGGGCCCGTGGTGTAACGGATTATCATATAGGCCTCCGGAGCCTATAATCCGGGTTCGAATCCCGGCGGGCTCAGATTTTTTGACATCATACATAAAATTAAAAACTGTCGGTATATGTAAAATAACACTCAAATACCAAAATCTTAATTCCCGGTTGCCTAGCCTGTTGAATAAAATAGCACAATCAATACTTATTGTTATACTTGGTATTACATTAATTTATAATCATCTTTTATTGTTATGGAATTTTTTAACGCATCTTTCCATGATGGTTTTAAAAGCATTTTTTGTGCTTCCATATAATCCCAACAAATTATATCAGCATAATTAATTTCATCATACAGTTCAGGCAGAATATACGGGCGATCTAAAAATCTTATGTTCTTGAATTTATCTGATACAACTATTATATCTATATCGCTCCACAAGTTAAAATCTCCCCTGGCGTATGATCCAAATAATATAAATGTAACATTCCCCAATTCTTTGGATAACTCTGTTGCATACCGGTTCAGTAGATTTAATGTGCGTTTATGCTTTTCTCTTCTAATTTCAATTTCCTCATTTATTGGCAATTGGACATCACCTCTTTCACATAGGATATGATTTTCTCTGCCGATTCTTTTGCAAGAAGAGCATCATTATCCGTGAAATGTTCCCATGGGGAGCCTTCGGTAAATGCATCGGGGCATCTTGGAGATATATATAGCTTATCAAGATATGATATTGCATTCTTTATTTCTCTATTAGGTCCAAATATTTCAATAACTTGATTGTATAAATTCAGCATTCCATGGCCAAAGGCGTTTTTACCAAGGGATAATAGTATACTTTTAACGGTAAGTTCTCCACATTGTTGAGCCTTAAAACATGCCCAGCTGTTACCCTTATTATTAATATCAGAATCGATGAGATTATAGGTGTACAGTGCCTGGTCAAACCAACGATGAAATTCTTCGCAATCCAATTCCATAAACGTCTATATAATAAGGGCAATTTAAAATTTTATCGTCGTGAACGGTAAATATTGCGCACTTAGGAGAAAGAATTAAGGGATCTAAGAGTTAATGAAAAATAATATCTATCTATCATTGGTTGAAATAAGTAACCTTCATTGCTGGAGAATGCCACAAGGTTAAAATGCATTTCGTGGAGAAACACCTGCAAATATAAGGAATTGTGAAAATCTCCATATCAGAAAAATTTGAATAAGGAATATATTACACACCGGCATCATTCATGGCTTTGCTGAGAAAAACCTAAAATATAATTGCAAGAATTCCGTAGTTAAGTTTTAAAAGAAGCAAATTTTTAAAATTTCTGTACATTTCTTATATTGTTGCCCGGCATAACGTTATATATTATCTCCTATTTGTATTATGTGTTAATTCCGGTTCTATATGGTGAAGATATAAGTAGGGATTTTTCTCCAGAGTTTAAGGTAATAGAAAATATATTTGGGGTGCATACAAATGTTGTCTGGGACGGAAATAGAAATATAGATGAAAGCACATATAGTGGTACTGAGATCGATTTGAATAAGTTTTTTCCGGATGGAAGTTTCAGTATTGACATAAAATCAAGGTTCTTGCACTCGATAGGAAAATCATCTCCTGAAATTCTTGAATCAAGGTATAATGCTTCTATACCGGTAGTTGAAGGTGTTGTATATCCAGAATATAACAACCTGAATAGTGTAATAGATGGCATAAAAAATTCCGGATTAAAGGCTTTAGTGTTTGGAGGCGGCACAAATGTAACAGGTTGTTTTAGATTAAAGCCCGGCTCTGGAGTTATTGCATTAGACACATCCAGGCTTAACAGCATATCATTGAAGGGAAATACTGTAACAGTTGGTTCAGGAACATATGGCCCTGAACTGGAAAAAGTTTTGAATTCACATGGATATACCTGTGGCAATTTTCCCGAATCCTTTAACCACTCTACCGTGGGTGGATGGATAAGTACATTGGAAAATGGGCAGGAATCCAACCAGTATGGAGGTATAGAAAACGCAATTATCTCAGTCAGGACAGTAACATCCCATGGGGAAATAGAGGACAGGATTGTCCCCAGAGAATCATCCGGGCTTCAGGCAAAGTCCGCATTTCTTGGCAGTGAGGGAAAATATGGATTAATAGTTAATGCGACCCTAAAGGCCTTCCGGCAACCCGCAAAAAGATTTTTTAAGTCTTACTTTTTCAAAAGCTTTAAGGATGGAATAGAAACAATAAGAACCCTGGATAAGTTTCCCACGGTCCTCAGGCTTTCTGATGAAACTGAAACCAGTATTGCTATTTTAAGTGGAGGCGATTCATCACTTAAAAGGCTGTTTTTGAACTATCTCCGAATGCGTGGAGTCGGCAAAGGGGCAATGATGATAGCAGTAAATAATAATTCACAGTTCCCGGATAAAATTTCAGGTGGCATTTCAGCAGGATCGTATCCGGCCAAACAGTGGTTCAGGGAAAGATACACAAGGCCGGCAATGGCGAACATCCTCTGGAAACATGGATATATACCGGATACCCTGGAAACCTCTGCAATGTGGGACATTATTCCAGCCCTTCATGAAAGCATAATTCAGGAATTTCATTCACTGGAAATAGAACGGGGATTTAAAGGAATTATAATGGCGCACCTCTCCCATATGTATGAAACAGGTGCATGCATTTATTTTACTTTCATAATAAGATCGGAGAATGCCATGGAAGACCTGAATGCAGTAAGGGAAAGCA
>JAKAYM010000131.1 GCA_021826795.1 Thermoplasmata archaeon | reverse complement strand
ACTGCAGGATGCAATGTCCAGACAGGCTGCTGCTGAAAGAGAAAGAAGATCAAGGGTTACTCTTGCTTTAGCAGAGGTTGAGGCAGCTGGTAAGATGGTTGATGCAGCCAAACAGTATGCGAACAACCCCACAGCTTTCCAGCTGAGATGGATGGATATTGTTTACCAGATTGGACTGGAAGGAAAAGGTTCCCTTATAATGATACCTCAGAACGTTCCGACAGTTGGAGATACATCACAGTTCTTTACAGCAACAGCATTGAATAACATATTGAGCAAGAGTACCGGAAACGTTGGGAACAGCACTATATCCGGGAGTAAACCATAAGTAATTCATCTATACTGAGCTCCCCCGGCCTTTTTTCACTTAATGGCCCGGTGTAGTTCAGTATTGTCGATAATTTTTTTCTCCTCATTGTAAATATTTTTATTAAAAATGCATCAAATTTTTTTATATCGATATCATATGATTTTTTCCTGATCTCTATTATTGACGAATCCACACCGGGCACAGGTGAGAATACCTGCCTGTTAACATTGGCTATTATTTTTATGTTAGACCTGATCCCTGCGTTGACCGTTAGCCGGGAATAGTCCTTTGTATAAGGCTTGGCAACAAGTCTCAATGCAAATTCCTTCTGAACCATCATTATGGCTGATTCAAAGTTGAAATCCAGTAAATGAAAAAGTATCTGGGATGATATATTGTACGGGATATTTCCAATAATATGATTATAATTTGAAGGATGCATATCTAAAAAACTTTCTTTTAAAATACTGAATTTCCCAGAATTTATCAATTCAGAGTGTCTAATTGTAAGACTTTCATAAAACCGGTGATCCGGTTCAACAGCAGTAAGTTTTACAGGATATGATAGCAGAATATCGGTTAGTATGCCATCACCAGGACCGACCTCCAGAATTTCATCGCCATCATGAATGGAGAGATATTTGATTTCTTTGGTAGCAGTATTCTTATCCCGTAAAAATACCTGCCCGAATCTTTTTGGAAAATTCCCGTTCATTTGGCAACGAATAATTTATATTTTTCGTATCTGTTTTGCAGCTCGTCCATGATCCTGTTAACAAGCATTTTTTTAGGATTATGAACACTTTTCACACGTTCCATGATATCATCAAATGATGTAAATGGACCGCTTTTTCTTTCGTCAAGAATGGCCCACATGCTTTTATTCCCGAGGCCAGGAAGCAACTCAAGTGTATGCATTCTAGTATTAACTGCTTCAGCATTATTGAAAAAATCGATGAACCTTTTAGGGTTTCCATCTATTATGTTTTCTATTGCATATGGCAGTTCACTTACGGCGGCACTGGTCAGTTCCTTGAATGTGATCCTTCTTTTTATTGAGATAATTTTATCCCTCTTTTCAGGGGATTTTCCTATATAAATTCTATCGCCTACAGTAACTACAGCATCGGGCTTCGGCACTATTTCCAGAAGCTTGAATTCATTTTCCCCTATGGCTATAATAAGCGGTGACTTCCTGAAATTTTTATCCTCTGCCCTACCCTGTGGTAGATAATCGATAATATAAGCGTATTCTTCCATTTACAAACCCTTGAGTATATCTATTATACTATCTAAAACTTTGTTATCAACGTTAATACTGTACGAGTTTAGTATTGCTATTAATTCTTCGGGAGTCCCTGGCCTGATATCAATTATCTTTGTTATTGCATCCCTCGGCAACCTGTGTACCTTACTGATATCACTGTAAAGTTTTGCAATATCTACATTCCTATCATATTTCAAAAATTTCTCAACGTATGCAAGAGTTGCGTTTTCACTGGGAGTTCTATCTTCCATGTTGATTAATAAATCGTATACTTCACTGTTTGTTTTATAGGTTATTTTCATTGGGGTAACCTCTTGAGGTGGACAGGTGCAGATATTATCTTCCTTTCGGTGTTGCCTATTTTGATTTTCAAAACATAGCAACTACCCTGCATTCCTATTATTTTTCCTGTTCTCCCCTGGAAGTTATGGAAAGGCATTCCGTTTTGTATTGCCGGGTCTATTACAACTGCTACGGTTTCACCTACCTCAAATTTCTTTAAAAGGCTGTTTACCTTCGGCATTCCTCTCTGCTTTATCTTTTTAGTTAACTTGCTTCTTGAACCTGATCTGGTTCCATTGGACATTCTTGTCATGTTTATTCACCTCATTATTTTTATTACATCAAGGCTTTTTACCCTTAACTCTTTACCGTAGATAGATGACATACTCGGTACTGTTCTGCCATTATCTCCATTGATGAGCTCCTTAATGTATGTTCCTGACTGGGAGCAAATTTTTATTATGGCTTCCTTATCATGTATATCTTCTATATTTATATATTTTATTTCTTTTTTTCTTATAAGGTCTGCACGGTTTCCTATAACCCTTACCGGGGTTCTCTGGGAAATCGCCTGATTTTTGAGGGCATTGCATGTGCTTTCCAGTTTATTTCTGGAAATTTCTTGATCACATTCTACCGTTGCCTTATAGACTTTATCGTAGGTTGCTTCCTTTATTTCCCTGATTTTGGCTTTAGTGGAAAATTCGAGGTCCGAGATATAGACGCCTGAATTAGATGCATTGACCTCTTCCATGAATTCCTTCAAATCGATATTTCTGATCGATGGTTCATCTATTTCCATTACAAATTCACGTCCATTGCCAAGCATCATCACATCCACATCTTCCCTTCCGGAGCCATGGAGTTTATAATTTTTTCCACCGGTATGCTTTATCAATATTTCTCCGATTAAAGATTCTATTGAATCACCGGTACCGTTTATCCATCTCGTCTGGGGTATATCCCTGCGTTTTTTTAAGTATATGCCATAGATATAAAGAGGCCTTACAATAAGATTGATGCTATCGTACACTGTATTTATCTCAATAAGTATATCTGGATTTTTTGAGAATTCTTTGCCTGTATGTTCTGAGAAGTATTTCCCAAATTCCCTGTTGAATTCCTTTTTTATGCTTTCTCCCTTGTTCCCGTATTTATTCTGTATTTTCTGCTCCTCCAGAAATATATCAGGATCGAATTTTGACCCTATCAAGAATGTACTGAATTCCATGCTGTTAATAGCTTCCAATGCCATATTCAGATACATATTAAGATTATCAAAAATTCCGTTACAAATATAACATTTTTCAGGTATCTCAACATGGCCAAAAAATGCATCATGAGCAAATACGAGTTTAAGACCACGATCGTAGTTTGTCAACCCTGTATCAACGGAAGCAAAGATTCTTCCTGTACATCTGATACATAGTTTATTTGAGAATAAATCCTGAATATCGTTCATAAAAAAATAAAAAATTATCTGGCCTTCACAACTTTTTCAATACTCGGCCTTTCCTTGATGAAAACCCTGGAACCGCATTCACATTCTATATCTGTGGTTCCGAAGGATTTTTCAAGCTGTCTTCCACATCTTATGCATTTATACATGGTTATTTATCTCCTTAACTGTCTCACTGCTATATTCCGGAGTATAGGACCCACCTGCAAATTTATAGCCACAGTGCCTGCATTCCCATATTCCATTGGCAATCCTCTTTACCTTCTTCTGCTTGCATGAAGGGCATGTATAGAAGCTTGTCTTCTGCTTATATACTTTATTCCATGCTTTTCTTACCGTAACACCATATCTGGGACCAAAACGCCCGGATGCTCCTACCTTTACTGTGTGTTTTGTCATATATTCACCTTAAATATGTTTCCCGTAATTTATTACCTATATTACTTGATGTTTTTATAGCTTTCCTTATTTCATCAAGGGAAAATTCTCCTATATCCCCTTTTTGCATTGCATGTATATTATGATCTTCTGAAATGGTAACCGTTATTCTTCCATTTGAAACCTGCTCCTCTTCCAGATCAGGATCGCACACCAGTTCATCGCCTATTTTTACCATGGTAACAGAAACAGGTAACGCACTAATCGGAAGTGCATAGTCCTTCTGCCCGATCTTCGATGCGGGAACAACGGTGTTTTTCAGTGCAGTAACAGCTGCAAGTGTTGCCGCATCTATTATATTGCCATCATAGTTCAGGACATCTATATCCACAAAGATCATCCATACACGCTTTCCGGATTCTATTACTAGCTTTGATGTATCAACCATCTTGCTTTCCCTGATTCCTCTATCCACCACCCTTGAGTACTCTATAGCCTGTTCGCTGGGAGGTCCTGATTCAAATGTGGGAAATGCCATGGGAAGCAGCTCTATATTGAGTGTCATGACACCGCTGTCCGGGGAATCTTCGAAGGGATCTCCTTCTTCAACCTTTATACCTGCTACAACCTTTGTCTTTCCAATTTCTACCATTGCAGAACCTGCTGCCTTCGGTACGAAATTTTCGGTAATCTTTATCTCCCTGTACTCATCGAGCGACCTTCCATCCAGGCGCTTTCCTGTCTTTATACTTTCCAGTATGAATCCTTTTCTGATTTCGGATAATACTGCACTTGCATCCATCGGCATTTTATTCACCATCCTCTAAACTGTATTTATCCATCAATGCATTTCTCTGTAATTCAGAAATGCGTGGCATTGCCTCCATCATCATAGATGTTGCCTCATTGAACTCCTCTTCTGTAACATTGCCATCAAGCTGAAGCAGAACAACCTTACCGGTTCTTGGCAGAATTGCCATGGGTATATCGGCCTGGCCGAAATTATCCTCGTCCTTTGATAGGTCAAGAACTACTTTACCATCTGCCTTTCCGGCTGTGCAACCCACAACCAGATCCCTCATGGGGACACCGGCATCTGCTACTGCAACTGATGATGCTGTAAGGCTAGCTATTCTTGTACCTGCATCGGCTTCCAGCACCTGGATAAATACATCCACCTCAGCCCTGGGAAGTTTTTCCAGTACAATAGCAGATGAAAGAGCTTCGGAAACCACTTTTGATATTTCCATTGTCCTTCTATCCGGACCGGGGCGCTTTCTCTCTTCAACGGAGTAGCCTGACATATTATACCTGGCTTTTACTATTGCCCGGTCTATGTTCTGTGCATGCTTAGGATATGCCTCCCTTACGTAAACTGCCACTATGATCTTGTTGGCACCCCATTCTATGAATGCGGAACCATCGGCTCTCTGTACAACGCCTGTTTGAATTTTAATCGGGCGCATTTCATTATTTGCACGGCCATCCAGCCTGAGTCCATCATCTCTTATAA
>JAKAYM010000130.1 GCA_021826795.1 Thermoplasmata archaeon | reverse complement strand
TTACAATGGAAGGATATATAAATCAGCAATGGAGATGGTCTGCAGGTTCTCTGGCTTTGATGCCAAAAATATTTAAAAATATAATTTTCAGTAGGAAATATGGGATGAAGATGAAACTGGACTGGCTCGCAACCTCCACATGGTATTTATTTGGGTGGTTTTATCTTGTATTTTTACTTGCACCTATTTTTGATGTTTTGGGTATACGTATGCTGGTAATGAATACCTATGTGTATATACTTGCCTGGATGCCATATACAATTATCCTGATGTTTACGTTTATTATGACACACATCGATAAACACGCACCACTGAAATATGTACTGTATAATATGTCTGCAAATCTAGTATTGTTTCCACTTAGCATTTCAGTTACTCTGAGTGTATTGATGAAAAGGAAGAAACCGTTTACAACAGCAAGAACAGGTGGTAAGTTACCATTATACAAATTTTCACCCCAAATAATAATGATGATTTTAATAGGAATATCGGCATTTATTCTAGTTTATAGGGGGGGATTCTATAATTATATAACAGCATTCTGGGGTTTTTTCCAGATTATTTTATTGGCCCCGGTATTTCTGTTAAATAGAGCATCAAAAGAATCTTCACTGGATTTCCCGGTATTTACTTCCTGATTATTATATCCACCTTTCCATTGATTGTGCCCATGTAAGGAATTCTAATCTTATCGGTTATCCCCTTAATATAGATATTATTTATATTACTGTTAAAATTAAACCCCAGATTTATATTACGGCTGTTATTATTCATCAATATGCAATTTATATTAATACTGTTACTATTCGAAATATCCATGCCGGTTATTCCGGTATCAATAATTCTTAAATTCATTTCAATTCCATTGTTCATGTTACTGGTATACTTACCTATTAAACATGCATATTCTGTATTGTTGTTTGGATATTCTGCATTATTATTCCACACAGTTCCTTTGAAATAAGAATTATTTGTGGAATCTATCTGTATACCTCTGTTATAACAGGAATCTACCGAAAAATTGGTAATATTTATGTTATTTGAATTATATATCCTTATACCGGTAGAGCAGTTAACTACTTGCATATCATTTATCCTTACATCAGAGCAATTCTCGAAACTTGCGCCAATATTACCAAGATATATATCTAAATTATTTATTGTAATATTATAACCTGCAATAGAAAGGGCTTTCATTTGAAATTTTTCCCCTTTCTTTCCAGTATTATATATTTTCATATAACCTATATTGATGTTATTATTTGTTCCAGTTTTTCCCAACTCTACACCAGATTTTTCATTGGCATTAACTATCAAATACTGAATATCTGTATATTCCTCAATTTTAATGAATGGCTGATACGTGTCACTTAGATCATTTACAAGTATTGCTTTGTTATTTGATATTAGCATTGTTCCACTTCTAACTATTAATTTTTCCCTTATATGATACTGTCCAGGTAGTAATATAACAAAACCATCCTCATTCTTATCTATTGCCTCCTGAATTCCAGATGTCAAAGACTGTGGAATAAATTTTACATATGCCATCTTTCCTTTTAATATAAAATATGATAATAATATTTTGCAAATAGATAGATTTTAGTTAGATTTTGTTCTCATCCTAATCTCAGGCTCAAAATTAATTTTCTAACTAATTGATATTTAGTATAGTTAGGCTGTTCCAATTTAATTTACCATACTATTATATAAGCTATTTAAATACAATTTCTGGATTATACAATATTATTATGCTATACAACTTGTTTTACTGAATAATTATTACTAAAAAAATATTTTTCAGGCTCAAATATTAAAACTTGTATTTCTGTGATGTATGTAACATCGTTTAAAATATGATAATATTTTTATATACATATTATATAATATCCTATGGAATTTCTGGAAATGAACTTAAAGCTCACAAAATACTTTGAACTGAAAATTGAGATGAACTCACTGCATATAGCAGTAACTGAAAGCATTGACTTAGAAGTCCCATGTTCACTTACCCGGGAAAATGATGATATCTTTATGACAATTTTTATCCCGAAAACAATTAATTATGAAAAGTTAATTCCATTTTTTCCAATTCTAAATGTAGAGGAACGCCAGCTTTATTATATGATAAGGAGAAAAATAGTTGATGAAAATATAGTTAATTTTATTCGCAAACTCGATGATATAGATAGTCTTGTGCTCCCATATATAAATATTAATGGTAGATGGCTCGTTTTAAGGGGATTTATGCATGAAAAGTCTACAATGGCATTTTCTGATCTGCTTTCAGACTATCTTCCCCGAAATGGAATGATTGCAAAGGTTAGTATAAAGCCATCCGAAGGTTCTCTTAAGTATATGGATAAATGGCATATAAGGCTTAAAACTATAGTTGTTAGCCTTCCCATGTCAGCGTTCGGTCATTATCGTGTTATTAGCACACTTAAAAATACTGGTGCAATTGGCCAGTTCGTGGACAATTATCCGCGGAATGGACAATTCAGACTTCTTATATTCTCTGATAGGGATGGCAAGGAGTTTGATACCATGGTGGAATTATCCAAGGATGAACATATATACTATACAAAAACCGACGAAGATATTCTGAATATATTGTCTGAAAAGGCAATGAATAAAAATATTGCATGGAACTTCCTTTTCATGTATGCAGATGAAAACAAACTTTATTTGAAGTTTATACTTCCTGACTTCAGGGCAAGAGAATATTTAAATCTAATAGTTGATACAGAGATGGAATTGAAAAAAATGGACTGGGTAACACTGGAATATTATGGGGATGCTATTGATCCCAATGGGGCGAAAATGCTTCTTTACCGTTAATATAACTGAATTAGATAGTCACTTTATCTGAGTACAATATATCTTTACATATTAAGTTGGAAGTTGCATTTTATATCATCGCTCGATTTTATATTTTCTGGTACCTGACCCAACTAACAAAAAGAAGAAATGAAGATGCTATGCATATCTAGAGTCCGAAGAATATTTTTTACCGAAAAACCATTTTAAAATATTCAAATTCTTAATTAAAATATTCCGTGAAGAATTGGTAAGTATGGGCTACTCTATTGTTCCTCGAGAATTTGTTGGTTTTAAAAAAATGAATTGTCATACATACTCTGACGATCACTGTCTGTGGTAATAAAATATCCACTACTACTTTGATAGAAACAAAGTAGATATCTATTTATAGTCTTATTGGTACCAGATTTTTTGGCGCCTATAAATGCCAGCTTTTCATAGTCTTGGAATAATGTATAATCCGGACTGCTAGCATCATTTGTTAATTTCGGTACAAATATTCGTAGTTTTCTGTGTCCCATTACAGTGGTCCTAAAAAAGGGTTTATTAATGACAATACTTTTGCATTTATCCTGAAAATAACCTCGATTTGTAGTTCTTTTTTAGAACTAGAATCTCCTTTATTGCCCTGGAACATTCACCTATTGTCTTTAAAATCCTTCCAAACAGTTTCCCTGACGATCTTATCATAATGGAGAGGAGGGTATAGGCCGCCATAGTGACCCTCGCGTGTATAAGCGACCCTTCACTATCCCGTACCTGGTACTCTCCCAAACCTAGAGCCTTTGCATCCTTATGAAAGTTTTCTATTGACCATCTTATGCTCCATGCATTTATCATTTCTTCACCTGAAAGATAATCTGATATTAGGAATCTCTTTCTTCTGTTATCAGGATTGTAGAGAATTATAAGATTTACCTGTTCACCATTTGATAGATATACTGTAAACTCTCTCTGAAGCGGGAACTCCCTTAAAGTATCAGAATACCTTTCATGCATGATGAATGTTGATTCAATAATCTCATCCATGGTGTAAAATAAATCACTGTTCTTTACTGTCATCCTTCCCATATTATCAAAGGATGCCTTCCTGTTAGATTTTAATTCAGTGACATAGTTATTTCCAAGGAACTTTATACTTGAGTACCATGAATCAACAAACTTGCCTGACACATTGAAGTTGTTTTCTGCTGTATTGAATATGTCTTCCATGATTTCAAGCTTTGTTTTAAATTCTTTTCCTGACTGTGCCCTCTTAAGGTAAAGCCTTGTTAGGAATGGATAGAATGTATCAGTATCAAGGTCGTATAGCCCGGAGGTAACGGATTGGTGTGCAGGCACATTGCTTCCTGATGCATGGTCAAAGAACCATCCTACATACTCCATAATCTTTGAACCGGGATGACCCAGCATTGTATCATCACCTATGAACATACCCCTGTGATTTCCTATTACTGTTTTCAGCAATGCAATATAGTTCTGTTCCAGTAATGGTGAATCTATTCCGTGGAATGCCATGTTGATTGTGCTTTAATCGTACTCAGATACAAGTGATGATATGTTTGATATGCTCTTCCTCCTGTTCTCAGGAGGGATCATTATTCCAAGCAGATATTCCCTGAAGTGCTTTCTCACAGACCTCTTCATGCCTGCTGTCATCGTATCAGAAAATTCACCTATGTGTTTAGTAAGTTCAGCTACAGAAACTGTTGAAGTCATACTAACGTCTTGCAAACATTGTATTCAGGCTTATATCTTTTCAATTTAAGGGTCATTTTGCAAAAGTATTGATGAAATATCACCGTTTCTTGGCGATTCAATACACATTAAATTAAAAGTATTAAATATATCATCAGACAATAATTGTCTGATATTTATATTGAATGCAATGGATCAGCAACTGCCATAGAAGCATTAATCAGCACATTGTTAAAATATATGGACAATGATACATTACTTAAAGTATAGGTTATGTAGCCACTTTCGCCCGCATTTATCAAATACATAACATATCATGCTTTATACCTCTTGATTTCACCTGCTGTAATGGATATAGCCCTGAAATTATCAGATATTATGAATACCATATCATCAGAATATTTCCACTGGGTTATCAGCTTCTTAAGGCAGTCTATCATAATATCCATTGACTCATACTGGTTTGGATTTCCGGGATAGCGTGTTAGATTTGCCACGATCATAATGCCCACTGCAGGAATAGAATTTTTGGAATTAATTATAGTTTCCAATTTATCCATGTCGCAAATAACCGAATTCATCATTCTAGGTATTGCAACATCTTCGTACTCACATCCATATCTTATGTGCTTGACCTCTATGTAAAATTCTTCGAGGCTCCTATTCCTGAAAATATTTTGTATATGGAAATCAACAACTTCATCAGGGTCTCCTCCAGGATATAAACATTCCATGTGGACATCGTTGA
>JAKAYM010000129.1 GCA_021826795.1 Thermoplasmata archaeon | reverse complement strand
GATATTTCATTTGCCGGTTTTTTCAGTATCTTCTTCACTGTTTTCATAATAATTGAAAATTAAATCATTCTATAAATATGACATGGTAGGACAAAGATTAAGTATTGGAAACTGGTAAGATATAAATTACCACTTATGAATAATCTTAAATAGTCTATAAGTCTTACTTTTCCATGTTTAAAGAAAAATTTCAAAATGTAAAAGAAGGATATACATTTGATGATATGTTACTGAAACCTTTGCATTCATCAATAGAACCGAAAAATGCTGACGTTTCAAGCAGTTTTTCACGGCATATTAAGGTCCGTATACCAATAATTAGCTCCCCAATGGATACTGTAACTGAAGACCCAATGGCAATAGCTATGGCACGATATGGTGCACTGGGAATTATTCATAGAAATATGTCATCAAATGAACAGATAGAAATGATTAAAAAGGTTAAAAAAGAGGAGAGTATAATAATAAGGGATGTGTTTTCAATTGACCCAGAAACACCAGTAAATGTTGCAAGGACACTGATGAAAACAAAGAATATTGCAGGGTTACCGGTTGTATCCTCAGGCAAACTTATAGGTATTTTAACAAAGAGGGACCTGGAATTTTCAGATTCTGAAGGTCCTGTAAAGGATATAATGACCAAAGATGTTATAACTGCAGATCAAAATGTTTCTATAGAAGATGCTAAATACATACTATATAAAAATAGAGTTGAGAAACTTCCACTTGTTGATTCCCGCGGTAGGTTAATGGGATTGATTACAGCCAAGGATATTAAAACACGTGAAAAATTTCCAAACGCCTCTAGGGATGAACAGGGTCAGTTAATGGTAGGCGCTGCCATAGGCGCATATGATATAGACAGGGCAATAAATCTTGAAAAGGCAGGATCAGATTTCCTGGTTATAGATACAGCACATGCCCATAACAATAATGTATTATCATCATTGAAGAAGATAAGAAAGGAAATAAGTATAGATATTATCGCTGGAAATATTGCGACTGCTGAAGCGGCAGATGACCTTATCTCAATCGGTGTCGATGGTCTACGTGTCGGAATCGGTCCAGGTTCGATATGCACCACAAGGATAGTTGCAGGTGTTGGCGTTCCACAATTAACAGCAATATCAGATGTGGCAGATGTGGCTTCAGGATCAGGTATACCGGTTATTGCAGACGGAGGTATAAGATACTCCGGAGATATGATAAAGGCTCTTGCGGCCGGAGCTTCAACGGTCATGCTGGGGTCCTTGCTTGCAGGTACCGAGGAAAGCCCTGGAACTGAAATGATTATAAATGGTAGAAAATACAAGGCTTACCGTGGAATGGGATCCATAGGTGCAATTAAAGCTGGAAAATCAGACAGATACGGAAAGCTGGGAAACAATGAATTCATCGCTGAAGGAGTGGAAGGTTCAGTACCATACAGGGGCAAGGTTTCAGAGAATCTTTTCCAGTTTGTTGGTGGCATTAAAACAGGGATGGGATACCTGGGTGCTGCCAATATTCACGAACTCAGGGAAAAGGCAATATTTGTGAAAATTACAAACAACGGATTAAAAGAAAGCCATCCACACGACATTAGGATAGTTTCGGAACCACCGAACTATCAGAATTCCGGAATTTACTGAAACTATTGTCTAAGCGACTGGTTTTCTGTAACATCTAATTTTAAAGTACAAATATTTAATATGAAAGCTTTTTATAACAATCTGTATTTTAATACGTATGGATCAAACCGATATTATACGAATATTGCAGAACCATGAGATGACCCAGGTTCAAATAGCTGATAAAATAATCGGGAAATATAGCACAGATGACAGATCAAAAGAGGGTTATTTAAAAATCGGAGCCCAGATACTCGTGGAAAATGAACTGGAATTCTTACTAAATGAAATGGTTGAAGAGCATATTATTGGGATAAAAAGAACAAATAATGGGTTAATTGAACAGACATATTATTATAAACTCTAGCTTTACCGGCAGTGCCCCCAATTTCAATTTAAAACACAAACCTACCTGTTTTTATGCTATAATCAAGCATGACAAAAAAAGATAACTTATAGGAATCTTCCCAGTACTTCAATATACGATAAAAGCATAATGCATAATGGAAGATGCCAAAATAGGAATAGATGGGTATTCCACCACAACTCCCGGAATTAAGGGAGAAATAAAATATGGCCCTGAAAGTTTCATTGTAAACGAAATTCCAATTAAAATACCAGAAAAGATTGATGGTAAGTATATTATACTGCAAATCAGGCTGACAAACTGGGACACAAATAAATTTTTGATACATTTGGCGGATAGACTCCACATAAGCAATAAAAGGATAACATACGCCGGCACAAAGGATAAAACAGGAATAACCACCCAGTATTTCTGTATACACCTTCCGGGCAATATGGAAATAAATAATCTATCTATAAAAGATGTTGAGATAATTTCAAGTTTTCGCACCGATCACATGATAAAACTTGGAGATTTGCTTGGCAATGAATTTACAGTTACTGTCAAATCCGATGAAGACAGCACTGAAAAAATAAATGAAACCATAAATCAGATAATCAATAATCACGGTTTCCCCAACTTCTATGGATTTCAGCGTTTCGGAAGCATCAGGGCAAATACCCACAAAATAGGAAAATTTATTCTGCAAAATAGATATTCAGACGCAGTAAAACTTTACATATACGATCCAGAATTTGATACCGATGACTTCAGAAAACATTACGGGGAAACAGAGGATGTAGAACTTGCATTGAAAGAGTTTCCTGATCATCTAACCTTCGAGAGGGCTCTTCTCGGGTATATTTCCAGAGAAAAAACATACAATAACGCCTTCAGCGTTTTCCCGAGAAATCTTTCAATGCTTTTTATACATGCCTATCAGTCATACCTTTTTAATAGAATACTCAGTGTTCGCATGAAACTAACGGGAAACATGTACTCTGTTATGAATGGCGATCTTTTATATTCTGTTGACAAATATTGGAATCCAGATAAACGTGATTTAATACACGCTAACAAGTATAATATACAAAAATTAAGCAGGCTTTCTGAAGAGGATAAAATTAGAACTGTTATACCTCTTATAGGATATAATACTGAACTATCCGGTGGGGCAGAGGGAGAAATAGAGGCACAGATTATGGAATCAGAAAATATTTCAACCAGCGATTTTGACATTTCCTCCAGCAGAAAATTAGGGTCATCCGGGGATTATAGAATTATGTCTGCATTGCCTGTTGATTTCAAAATTATTTCAAAAAATAAGGTTAATTTCTCCTTGGGTAAGGGAATATATGCCACATCACTCATGAGGGAGATAATAAAAGGAAATTTATATTAGTCCTACTTTCTGAAGTTCCTTTTTAACCTTTATCACAGCCTGTTCTATTTCACTCTCTTCCTTTGCACCGGTACACACTACTTTTCCGGATCCGAATAGAAGCAGCACAACTTTGGGTTCTTCTACCCTGTATACAAGTCCGGGGAACTGTTCTGGCTCATATTCAACGTTTTCAAGCCCCAGAGACATTGCTATGTCGGTAAGATTGAGGTCCGATTCAAGGTCGTATACAGCAACAATGTTCTGAACTATAATATCCGGATTATCATAAACCTCTATCTTTGCCTTTTTAAGCTTATCAATAATTATATCTATTGTTTTTTTTACATTTTCAAGATTCTTAGCTCCTGTACAGTTCACCTTTCCACTTCTAAAAATAAGTACAGCAGTTTTCGGGTCTTTTAATCTATATATCAATCCGGGGAACTGTTCGGGCTCATATTCTGAACCCTCAAGCGCAAGTGCAATTTTGCTTAAATCCAGATGTTCCGCAAGTGAGGTTGATGCAACTATGTTTTCAATTGTTATCTTTTCCATTTCACTCATATTAATCAGTATGTTTATATTTAAAGGGTATATAAAGGTTTTAATTCAGTATATATATTAATTTCCTACAGACAAATTTAATACATATTTAACTGCTCTTTTGCATAATCTGTCATCATTTCGGGATTCCATTGGGGATCCCAAACAAGTTCTATATCGGCAGCCTCCACATCTGCAAGATTTTCCACACATTTTTGAGCCTCTGAAAGAATCCACGGTGTTACCGGGCATGTAGGGGCTGTCATGGTCATTTTAATGTAAACCCTGTTATTTTCAGTAATTTCTACATCATATACCAGTCCCAGATTAACCACATCCATACCGATTTCAGGATCCGCTACCTCCTTTAATGCCTCGAGAACCTCATCTTTTGTTACCATAATATATTCAATGTTAAATACGTATTTAAACATTATTTAATGTTTTAATTTGCTATGGTGTACATTAACATTAATGGATTGCAATAAAAAATTCTTTATTAACCATTATTAATTTCATGTATGGGTTTAAAGGGGGACATCGCTTTATTTGCAATTATGGTTACATCATGGAGTATCAACTATCCCGTACTCAAAATAGCTCTGAATTACACAACACCATTCGTTCTATTATTTTACAGGATTCTATTTTCGTTCATCTTCATTTATATAATATTCAGACCAAAACTTCATTTAAAACTTTCAAGGCATGATATTATTCCCCTTTTCATTCTTTCGCTGCTTGATGTGGTAATATGGATGGAATTATGGTTTGTTGCAGAAACAACCATTTCAGCTTCTCTTACTTCCATATTAATATATACTTACCCCATAATATCAACCCTCATGGCAGTTATATTCCTGGGTGAACATTATAATAAATATGTGTTTGTTGGAATAATAATAGGCTTTACAGGTATAATAGTAATATTTTCTAATTCCCTGAAAGTAGGATTAAAACCAGGCATTGTAATTGCTATTCTGAGCGCCATCATGTGGGCTTTGGGAACAATGTATTACATGAAATATCATACCAAGCGGGACAGGGAAACCACAAATTTTTACCAGTTCGGATTTGCAATCCTTCCCGCACTATTAATAGCAGGAGTAACTAACCCGGCCATTAACACATTTGAACTAACCCCCCTGCTTCTGGGACTTATACTTATAATGGCAATTCCGGGAACTGCAGTAGCGTATTATGCTTTTCTGCATTTGAACAGGAAATACGGCGTATCAACTGTATCTTCATTTCTATTTATTGTTCCTGCCCTATCGGTTGTATTTAGTTTTGTTATATTGGATGAAATACCAACATTAATTGAAATAGCCGGACTTTTAATGGTGGCAGCAGGAATATTTTTCTCCGCAAAGGGAACAAAGGTTAGAAGCACGGAAAAATAAGATCGGA
>JAKAYM010000128.1 GCA_021826795.1 Thermoplasmata archaeon | reverse complement strand
TTCCGATCTATATGTATTTCCTGTTTTTGGTTATAGTGTATTTTTTAACGTTTTAATATCAAAAAATTATTTTCAGTATGAAATTGATTTTTATAAAATTATTTTCTGAGATAGGAATCGGTACCGTTAATCCAGTCAGACCTTATGGGGCTGAAAATATCAATATCCAGTGTGTCTTCAAGCGCCACTGCACTGTGTTTTGTATTTGATGGTATAACCAGTACTTCGCCTGCCCCCACATCAATGTCTTTTCCATCAACGGTTAAGCGTAAGGTGCCCTTCATTATCCATGTTACCTGCTCGTTTTCATGGGAATGCTCTGGAACAACACTTCCCTTCTTTATATCTAACTGGGCAACCATTACACGATCCCCATAAATCATCTGGCGGGAGAATGTTTCAGATAGCTTCTCCTTGTTCACCGTGTCCCATTTATACTTTTTAGCCTCTGCCATGCTAATACAAGACACTGCTGCATATATATTTTTGTACAGCTGGAGAAAATAGGTTTACATAGATTTAACTGCGCCGCCGTCTATCTGTATATTTGCCCCACTGATGTATGACGCAAGCCCAGAACACAGGAAAGCTACGAGATTGCCTATCTCCTCAGGATTCCCAAATCTACCGAGGGGTATTTCAGACCTGAGTTCCGATTCAATTTCCTCTGTTTTTTTCCCTGAGGCTGCTGATCTTTTTTCTATTATATTTTTCAGGCGCTGAGTGTAAAAGTATCCCTGTGATATAGAATTTACAGTGATATTATACCTGCCAAGTTCCATGGAAAGAGTTTTGCCAAGGGCAACAACAGCGGATCTTAATGAATTTGATATGGCAAAATTCTGCAGAGGATTCTTGGTTGTCATTGATGTTATATACACTATTCTTCCATCACGGGATTTAATCATATCTTCAGCACACATACCGGACATTCTCACTGTGGATTTCAGAATCATTTCGATATTATAGTCCCAGTCTGAGTCATTCAGATCCATAAATGGATCAACCCTGGGATCGCCATAATTCATCACAAGAAAATCTATCTTCCCGTATTTATCATGCGCCGAATCCACAACCCTAACAAGATCGTCTTTCTTTGATAGGTCGGCTGCTATGGCGTTTATTTCAGATCCTGATTCTTCCATAATTGCAGTTTTCAGGCTTTCAACCTTATCTCTATTTCTGGAGAAGGTAGTTATATTTGCCCCATATTTTGTAAGTACTGATATTACGCCCTTGCCAATCCCTGTACTCCCTGCACACACTATCCCATTTTTACCCCTGAGGCCTTCCATATAAATGTAATATAAGGATCTAAATTAATATATCGAAAATAAAAGTTATACACAGGAATTATACTTTTTAATTATTCAATCTCCAGGGCAACGACACGGGCCATTGATCCACTGGCACCTGCAATTTTCAAGGGCAATGCAATTATAAAGTATTCCTTTCCTGGAGTCAGCTGTTCCAGATTGGTGAGGTCCTCAATGAAAGCCATGTCCTTGGCGAGAAGTGCCTTATGAACACGGAAGTCAGTATGGCTATAAGGGTCTATACCCAGAGAATCAATCCCGATAATCCGTGGATGATGTTCAATCAAAAAATCCACAGCATCTTCGGAGAAACCGGGAAAATTATACTGGAACTCTATGGAATATGCACGTTTTTTTGACCATCCAGTATTAACCAGTATTATATTTCCATCGTACTCCGGTTTCCATATTTTCTCCAGGGCTGATTTGTGAATTTCTGTACCGTCAATGTGGGGCATGATGCAGTATCCTGATCCAATTATCTGGTTCAGTGGTATCTTATCCACAGTCCTTCCACCATCCACCATATGGTATGGTGCATCTATATGCGTACCTGTATGGGTCACAGATTCATATTTTTCAACGGCATATCCATCCCTGGCCAGCAGCCCTATTGGATCTACCCTTACCAGAGGATTCGTTGGCCAGCATGGCATATTGGTTTTTATGTCAACCGAAAGGTCAATATAGTTCTTTACCTTCATAATATTATAACATTATTAGATATTTATAAATTTCTTTAATTATAACGAATGAATCATTTAAATTATCATAACTGTCATGTAATTACACGGAAAATATTGGATAACTGATGCAGATGTTTATTTTTCTTATTTACTTACAAGTTAAAATTTTTAAATTTTAATTAATTTTTGAGCATGGTTTGCTAAAACATGTCATAAACTATTAATATATCATAGAATTTATATTTCATGGAAACTAAAAATGATGATGAAAATCTAAAGAGAAAATACAGGAAAGATATAGGATTATGGGGTGTTATTATGCTCGCCCTTGGTGGCATACTGGGCCCGGCCATAGCCTATGCTCCCGTGTATACTCTGGCATATGCCGGACCCGCAGGAATACTGGCTTGGCCCATAGCCATGATTATGATAATACCGATTGGCCTTGTATTTGCCGAACTTGGAACTACTTATCCAAGGGCAGGCGGTGTTGCATATTACCCTTCCAAAACAAATGGGCCAGTTGTAGGTGCACTGAATGGCTGGGCATCCATGATAGGATATCTATTTGTCGGGCCTGTTATTGTTTTTGCGGTGGTGGAATATATGAGCTTTTACTATCCCCCACTGTATAGCAATGGAACACTCACATATCTGGGGATAGCAGTGGCAGAAATTGTGCTGGTATTGGTATTTGCAGTCAATGTTATGAGAATAAAGCACATGGGAGAGATAAATCTAATACTTACCATTATAACATTGATACTTATAGGTATAGTGGTCATTACACTGGCATTTTATTTTAAACCATCAAATATTGTATCAAAAAGTGTAGGTGGATTTGCCCCCTACGGATTTACAGGACTTTTCGGGGCAATAACACTCACAGTTTTCGGATACGGTGGTTTCAGGCAGCCCATAGATTACTCTGAGGAGGTGAAGGACCCGGGGAAGAGCATTCCACTTGCAATAATAGCCGCACTCCTTATCTCCGGATTTGTATTTACCATGGAATCTCTTGTATTTGCCGGTGCGGTCAATTTTTCTGGTTTCGGAATTGCCTCCGGAGACTGGGCAGCATTCTTCCAGTACAGTTCACCTTATGCAACAATATCCAAGGTGCTGGTACTTCCTGCCCTGGTAATAATAGCAATTATTGTTGCACTTATTGCAACATTCAAGGATGGGGTGATATATTATGGAAGCACTGCAAGAGTCGGGGAAGTATTATCCAGGGATGATAAATTTCTTCCGAAACTGTTTAACAGAATGAGTCTCCGTGGTGTGCCAATATATTCTATTATTCTTGTTCTGATCGTGACCGTGGTGCTTGTGGCCCTGGGAAAATCACTTGCGACAATCATCGGCATAATGGTTGACGGGTTCCTCCTTTCATATGCTCCCGGTGCGGTAAGCCTGATGGTATTCAGAAAAACTGACCCGGATACAAAGCGACCTTTTAAGGTTCCTTTTGCCGGAGTTCTGGCCCCAACAGCATTTATTATTGCAAATTTGCTTGTATACTGGTCCGGTTTCAGCTCGGTTGAAATAATAATACCGCTCGACCTTGCAGGTATTCTTCTGATAATAGTTTATAACCACTATAATAAAATTGATGTTAAATATGCCATGTACGGCATATGGATGCCCATCTATCTTGCTTTTGTGTTCTTTATGTCATATATAGGAAGCAGTTTCTTCGGTGGTATCAACCTGATCATATTCCCATATGATTCACTGGTATTCATAGTAGTAACAGTTATTTTCTATTTTGTTGGAGTAAGTACAGGCATAAAAGGCGTGGAATATATTAACAAAAAACTATCGGCTTCAGAAAAGCAGACGCCGGTAAATTAATATTGAATTTATTTTATAGAAAAACTTAAATTATAAATTTATATATATTTTTATGAATGAAAGAATCAATAATATCGACATGGAACGGTTGAATAATACAGATGAAAAAATAAGAAAAAATGGCGGGCATTTTACTGCAGAAAAACATATAGCCGGTGAATTCCATTTTGACGGTAGCCCCATGTTTACCGCAGATCTGAAATCTGAAATGGCTACATTTACTATGGGAGCAGATGAGCCTGGAGTTCTGGGAGGAATGGGTATACAGCCAACGCCACTTAATTACCTTATGATGGGAGTAATGTCGTGTTATGCCTCAACCGTGGCAATACAGGCTGCAAAAAAGGGCATAAAACTGCTAAAATTAAAATTTACTGGCCATCTTTATTACGATATAGGGCCTGTTGTGGAGGAATCCGACTTCCCTATAATCAAAGCATTAAATATAGATGTAGAGGCGGATAAAGATATAGGAGAGGTACTCAAACTTTCAGAAAAAGCCTGTCCTGCCCTGTATGCAATTAGAAATCCAATTCAAACTGAGATTAAACAAATTAAATAATTATATTTTATAATGTCTGAAAACTATATTTTTAATGGAATCCATGAAGACCATCCAGATAAAGGTTAATCCTATGCTTATAACAATAAATTCTGGTGGAATAGCAGTGACAAGTATTCCATAGTATGATAGCAATGAAATCACAAGTATATCCAGGACGCTGGAAATCAGTAAAATATTGGATGGTCTGGAACTGAAGAACCGCTTTCTTTCCCTTACCATGTATACAGTGAACTGCCCGGAGAAGACAAGCATATCAAAGATAAAAGTATGCAGCTGATTTATTCCCAGACGGGAGTACATCCCGATATAAAGGAATATGAATCCCTCTATAACAAGCATCGATGAGAGTATAACAGATGAAGAGATAAGAGACTTAACATTCCATTTTTCTGGCTTTAGTGAATAACCTACATTATCGGTGGCGATTGACATCGTCACAAAATCATTTGCAAATATCAAAAGTATAACATCGAAGGGGGTTGTAACAAAGAATCGCACCACAAAAAATGATAGTGTGAGAAAGAATGCAACCTGAATTGTCTTCATAATTTTATTCAGGGTATATGTCAGCATTCTCTGGTAAATTCTCCTACCGGATTTGATCCCATCAACTATATCCGTAAGGCCCGGATGGGTTAAAACAACACTCGCCGAAGCTTTAGCCACGTCGGTAGCTGATGAGACAGCAACACCGAATTCCGCCTGCTTCAGGGCGGGGGAATCATTTACACCGTCTCCTGTCATTCCAACTATATGCCCTGTCTTCTGCAGTGCCTTAACAATATAGTATTTATCCTCAGGAAATACCTCAGCAAAAACGGAGCAGTCCGCTGATGAAACAGCGTTGCTCCTTGCACTGGTAGCATCGCATAAGATCGG
>JAKAYM010000010.1 GCA_021826795.1 Thermoplasmata archaeon | reverse complement strand
CATTGAAATATTTGAATCGGTTCCAGTAATTACGTTCTTTCCCATAGTTCTGATTATTTTTATTACCAGAATCGGGGGAACGCTTGGTGTGGAACTTGCAGCTGATTTTCTTGTTTTCACCGCGGTGGTATGGAACATATGGATGGGTGAATACCAGGCATTTAAGACCGTTCCAAGGGAAATGGTTGAAGTGGTTGAAAATTCCCGTTTCGGATTATTTTCCAAATTGAGATATCTTTATATTCCATTTTCCGTGCCAAGAATTACTGCAAATCTCTTTCCCAGCGTCTCCGATGGTTTTTTTTATATTACAGTTAGCGAGGTATTCGAGGTTGGAATACATACTTACCAGACTTTCGGAATAGGTTCTGTTCTGGACACCTTTGTTGCAGATGGGCAATTATTCAACATAGAAATGGCACTGCTCATAATGGGCATTGCAATAGTTGCAATTATAATAATACTACGGGAGTTCAGTAAATATGCCGTCGGGAGATACACACTGGATACGGATGCTCCTGTAATGAAACGTGGTAGATTAAATCTCAAGGAAACTACCAGAGTATTTGCTGTTCTTTCCAAAAATCCACTCACCAGGCTAGCCAGATATTACAAGTACAGGGAAGGGGACAAACACGAAGAAACATATGAAAAGAAGGAAAAAAAACAGAAGAGATTTAAATATGTATATGCGGTAATAGGTATAATTATTTTAATAGCAATACTTTACGAAGCCATATCACTTATTACATCTGTGAAATTGAGTGAGTGGGGGGTTCTTATAGGTAAAACACCATCACTCCTCATTGGCCTTGGATACGATTATCTCCGGGTTGGAACAATATTGCTCGTATCCATGATAATTGCCATCTTCCTTGGATACTACCTTGCAGTAAATAGAAGGGCAGAAAAATATGGAATTCCATTAATCCAGTCACTAAGTGCGTATCCTGCACCAATATATTTTCCATTTCTTTTTATACTGACAGAACCTTTTATATTCAGTATATTCGGTGTATACACAAATGAGCTTTACGTTTTATCTCTGGGATTCATAAGTACGTTCTATTATGTATTTTATTCATTCTGGATGGGTGTAAAGGCAATGCCATCTGAATACTGGGAAATTACCAGAAACCTGAATCTGGGATATTTCAGGAAGATGAGAAAGGTGATACTGCCATCAACATTTCCATATCTCATCAGTGGTATTTCATCCACAATAAACAGTGCGTGGGGAGGTCTTATGATAGGCGAATACTGGCCGGCCATATACGGCACCCATTCATTGACCGTACAAACGGGTCTGATGAAAACTATTGATATAGCGACCGCCACCGGTGATATCGCACTTGCTGCATGGGGGTCACTAATATTCGGAATAATAGTTGCAGTATACTCAGTGCTATTCACCAGAAAGATGATGGACCTAGCCCAGAAGAAATATGTAGCAGAGGAAGGTGTGTATGCGGCATAATCCGTTATGATATATATTATGCCACTGTATTTTTATATCCATCAAATAACATTAATATTATTAATACAATATGTATATACTTTATTATGGATGTAATAGACCCTGATGCCAGAATAGCAGATCTTCTGGGGCTCCTCTATGTACTGAACAATATATTCGACGGAAAAACAGATCTCTACCAGCTGGAAAAGGAAATGGAAGTAGATCTTGACGATTTGATGCCTATAGTTTATACCGCTTCTAATCTTGGACTTGTAAATGCAGAATCCGGAGATATAAGCATATCACAGAAGGGAATAGAATACATAAAATCAGGCATGAATCAGAGAAAACAGATTATACGTGAATCATTAAAAAACATAGAGCCATTTAAAACGGCACTTTCCATGGGATCATTCAGCCTGGATGATATAATTGATAGGTTAAAGGAGAATGACGTTCCCACATTTAACAATCCTGACGGATCCCATGACTTGGAGGTAATACTGATTGAGTGGGGGATATATTCCAGGCTCCTGAAGAAGACTGACGATGGTTTTGAGGTAACATCATAAATAGTCAGGTATGACTCTGGCCACCATCTTTACAATTGTTTTTGCACTATCAGAAATTTCAAAATCTGTAGCAGAACCATGGATCATGCCTATTCCCCGTATTCCAACTGCGGCTACACCTGCCTGCCTTAATTTTTTAACATAGCTCTCTTCAGGATCCCTCAATGGGTCATATTCGTTGGATATTACTATGGCAGGTGGAAGTCCGGACAGGTTATCTGCAGTTGCAGGAGAAAAATAAGGGTCTATATAGTCCTTCATGTCCCGGGAATAGAGAGAACCGAAATAGCTTATCATTTTTCCGGTAATTACATAATCATCCCCATATTCTATAAACGATCGTGAAAAGTTATCCGGTGCCAGACTGGGATAAAACAGAATTTGAACCACCGGCATCTCTGTTTTCATGTCCCTGGATTTAAGGCAAAGACCAGCTGAAAGATTTGCACCTGCACTGTCACCGCCTACTCCTATTTTTCCATCTATGCCGAATTTATCCATATTCTGTATTATATAGTGGAAAGAATCATAGGCATCATTGAATGCATCAGGATACTTATTTTCTGGAGCAAGCCTGTATTCAACAGATATAATTTTTACTCCAGACTCCTTTGCAAGAAATCTGCAGAAATTATCATATGTTTCTAAATTGCCGAAAAGGAAACCCCCTCCATGGTAATACACCAGGGCAGATTTTGGTTTTCCATCACTGTACATTCTAGCCTTCAACGATCTTCCCCTGAGTTCTATTTCATAATCTTTGATTTCTTTAATATCAATCTTTTCACCCTGGGAACTTATAGACGTTTCATCCATAAAGTTTCTGAGCATTGCTGGATTTATTTTTGTTATATCGCCTGCATTTTTCGACATTTCTATCAATGTTTTAAAATCTGGATCTACCATGTATATCCAGTATGTTATAATATTTTAACCTTATGAGCTGGCCACATTCAACTTTAAATTTATAATGATAGCTACACAAAAATAACTATATGCCTGTAAGCATTATTCACATATGACAGATACAGTACCTGAAAAAAGGGTAAAACATCCATATTTTATGTATGATATGATGAGAGAAACCCCGGATTCGCTGAACATAACTAAAAAGACTATGGAAAATCTGGATTATTCATTTCTGCTTAACAGGCCATTGTTGTTCACAGGCAACGGTACTGCGTACCACGCTGCACAAATAGGGACAGGATTTCTTTATAAATCCGATTTAAAATATTCATTTGTGCAGTCCTTTGAACTATTAAATTATTATATGCCGGTGCATGGCACAGTTGTAGGTATATCGAACAGCGGGAAAACAAAATCCACTATAGACTCACTGGTATATCAGAAAAAATTTGCATATATAGCAGGGATAACACATTATCATGGAACACCAATGGAACACATCTCAGATAAAAGCATCGTAATCGATTCTGATGATAAATCTCTCTGCAACACCAAGTCATTTTTTGATAATGCAATAGCGGCAATGTACATAGGATCGCAGTATTCTCATCTTCCGGTTGATATTAACGCTGTAATGGGAGCTGTTAAGGACCTGATCGTATCAATGGATTCGAAGATAAGAAAGCTTGCCCATGAACTTGCACATGTAAACAGGATATTTGTACTAGGTGCGGGACCGGAGGAACCTGTGGCAAGGGAAGCAGCACAGAAGATAAAGGAGGCTACCCATATACATGCCGAAGGAATCGAGCTTGAAGAATTCATTCACGGCTGCACATCACTTATAGATGAAAAGTCACTTGTTATAATAATCAACTCTAGAACAGTGGAAAACCGTTCAATGGATATAGTAAAGGCATGCAAGGTTGTGGGGACAAAAACACTTACAATTAATGGGGAAGGTGATTACCACGTTGATGTAGCAGATTTAGGAGACGAATATCTCAATGCCCTGTTGAACATTGTACCCCTATATTATCTGGCATACTATCTGGCCGTTGAAAATAATATCAATCCTGATTTATTGAGATTTGATGAGGAAAACTACAGAAAGTTCGACGATATAGTTTTTCCTCCCGGAGCCCATTAATTTATTTTATCGAATCGTACAATTACTGCTGAAGTACCTTACATCAACACTCTTTCCATTGTTGTAGTACTCTGTACTGTTATGGGGATAGAAGTATATAACTACAGATGAGACTAATATTACCACAATTATAATCGAAATTATTATTTTGTAATGGGATTTAATATTCACATTAACGCCTTAATATTTATTTACCCAGCAGGGTATTAAGATATACATTTGTAAACATAGACCCCTCAGGGGCATTCATAGTGTAGATATTATGCTCTGTTGAATTGTTTATAAATATTTTATTCATTGTATTATTATAATACGAATAGAATTCATACTCATTTCCAGGAACTGTAAATAAATAATAATAGCCATTTGTTATATTAATATCATATATCCTGGAATTATTCATGTCATATGCAAAGAATTCACTATTCAATCCTGGATCAGCACCTGTTGTACCTGTTTCATTTACAAAACCGTATACAGCACTCTCCTGAACAGTGTCAATATAGTATACATTATACAGCTTACCGGCAGATATCTTAACAGTAAAATTGTAATAATTGTCATTTAAATACCCGTCTATTCCAATAACCTTTACAATAAAGCACATGCTGCTGCTGTAGTTCAGCCTAGCAGTATTACGGTTTACAGTGCATGTCTGTTTTATTGTACCGTTGTAATGGCCGTAAATAACACATGTATCTTTCCCTGTAACTGTAACATATACATATTTTGCATTTACTGTACTGCCTGTCAGGTTTACAGGCATGCATGCACATGAGAAATATCCTGACTCATTATAGGCTAAAGGATCAACACTTGTATTAAGGTAAACAAATTTACCATTATCATAGTATGATGATACATGGTAATGATTGTGTTTTAGCAGGGCAGGGTCCTTATTGAAATACTTTAATGTAATGCTTCTTCCATTGTTGTAGTACTCTGTACTGTTATGTGGATAGAAGTATATTACTGCAGTGGAGATTAATATTACTGCTATTATTATCGAAATTATTATTTTATTTGATTTTTTAAGAGTCATAAGTCGTCACTATTTATTACATAACGTTTACTGCTTCCACTCGATATTGTTCTATTGCCTATTGTCCCTATTTCCTTCAAAGTGCCATTGTTCAGTGAATACAGTGTATATGCAGTATCAGGATGTACAAAATAATAATAGTATCCATTATGTACATTTACTATATTCATATGTGAATTGTTTTCGTTTTCTATAATAAACTCACCATTTACCCTGTCTATGTTTCCAGTGCCTGTATAATCAACATGGCCGTATAATGCACTCTGTACCTGTGTTGTTATGTAGTATGTATTTGTCAATTTCCCTGATGATACCTCTAGATTAATATTGCAGTTTGTGGCATTGAAATTATATACCAACCCTACCACACTTATATTCCCTGTATTTTTTGCATTTACCTCTATCCTTCCCAATTTTTCATTGTAACAGTATTCAGTATTTTTATAATTAATAAATCCATATGCTTTTCTGTCCTGCAGAATTATATTTATTTTGTTTGATTTCAGGTTGTGTGTTATTATGTTCAGGGAAAAATGGTAATTATATGGTTCTGGTTTAGCAAAATCGTTGTACCTGCATGCCAATAATGTAGAATTTAGATAGGACTGTTTTCCATTATCAATTGAATATGATGACAGAGGGTATTTGCCACAATGGTACCCAACATCACACATGTGCACAGGAGAATATTTTAAATCTATGTTCTTTCCTTCATTGTAGTACTGTGTATCATTATGTGGATAGAAGTATATTACTGCAGTGGAGATTAATATTACTGCTATTATTATCGAAATTATTATTTTATATGATTTTTTAAGAGTCATAAGTCGTCACTATTTATTACATAACGTTTACTGCCTCCATCCTTCAGTTCACTCCCATTAATTGTTGTTAATTTGTTAAGTTTTTTTGATGAATGTGTATATATTGAATATTCAGTTCCAGGTTCTGCATAGAAAAGGTAATGTCCATTGACTATTGGAACCTGGTAGTATTCGCCATTTTCTGTATCCTTTATGTACACGTGCCTGTTATTGACCCTGTCTACATTATGTGTGCCTGTATAATCAACATGGCCGTATATAGCAGATGCTGTAACAGCATTTATCGTCTCTTTTGCCTCTGCACCTGCCTTTAACCCCGGCGCGCTGGACCCCTGCACATAGTAATTCTGGTATGTCAGTGTCAGTGTCCTGTTCACAGAAAGGTCTGAATTAGGAATGCATATGTATGCACAGGTGCCAGCTGAGTATACATTCTGTCCGGATTTTACATAGCTGCATTTATCAGATGTGGAGTAATTCCCGCCTTTTATGTGGAATGTTACACCTGCCTCATTGTTGCTGCATGATGTATCCTTTGATGTTAGGCAGTGTATAAGGTTGTATGCTGTCATTGATGCTTCATAGGCTGTAACTGCATAGCCAGCGACAGGAAGAAGGGACATGCCGTCCAGCATAAGGGATGCAATATCGTTACTCTCCTTTAATGCCTTGCCATCGGATGTTATGTTCATCCCATATCCGTTTCCATTGTGTTTGAGCATGTCTACCTCAGGGCCATTGCCTGACATCTCTATGGAGAATGTCATTTTATCAGGGTATGAAGATGCGCATATATCACCGCCATTCGTTACCTCCCTTATACAATCAATCTTCCCTGCACCGGTTTCACCTACATTTACCTCAATGATAAGCTTGCTTCCACTTTCAAATTCTGTATAGGATTCATTGCCGATAATGACATTTGGGCATACATCGCTTGAAGGTGTGCTGGACTTGTTGGCACCAGGGAGGTTGATGTTTCCGTATATGCTTTCTGTGGGCTGGCATGTGTTAGATAGATAAATAGTATCATTCCCGTCATAGCCTATGGAGGAATACAATGCCTTTGCTACATAAAATGAATGTGTAAACACTACTGGACATGAAACACCCCATGAATTGCATATATATGCTGATATGTATGGGGAATTGTAATAACCAGCTGGTGGAGTGTAGTACACTATGTATTCCCCAGCACTATCGATAGTCTTTGTGCCTATTTGGCATTTGGTGACACCATTAGATTCATATTTGTGAAGAAATACATGCATTGTATCGCTTCCAGAACCCGTGGATGTAACATCCACGCATATCTTTAATCTCTTTCCATACCCAAAGACACCTGGAAATGACTGCATTGAAATAGATGCAGTAGGGGGAGACCCGCCTGAACCTGATCCACCACCTGAACCGGACCCTCCTCCACCCCCTCCACACATGCAATTAACTTCATGATCTGGGTTAATAAACAGGTAGCTATTGGAAGAATCACTGTTAATACTACCATATGAGAGTAATACCATCATAAGGTGGATAATCAGGGCAAATAAGACCTTAATCTTATTCTTCATAATAAATATATAAAGTTACTACATATAAATCTTTGTTTCATTATTAAATATATACATATAAACTACTACAATTTTTATATATTGAAAATATTAATATCAAAATTAATATTAACATCATAACTTTTATCAATAACGGTTATATATTATATTATTATTCAATTTTTATGGAAAAGGAGATGTATATAAAACCTAATGCCAGCTTTTCGGTATTTACTGTTAGTCTTAGGCATATACATCATCATGGGAGGACAGGCATTACAAACGATATGCTATTAAGTTCCCTATCCACCCGTGGTTACCTTGAAAACTCTGGAAAGAAAGCTAAGTGAAGTAGCCCGTAAGGTTCGAGAATCATTTTATAGCTCAGGATTTTATGAAGTCTTTCCCGCTTCATTTCTAAAGTCTGAGGATATTGATGGATTTAAATTTCTTTACCGCAATGAAGTCTACGTTCTGGAGCCGGATATAACTGTCAGGCTAATGGACAGGCAAATTCAACATAACTCTTCCATATTCTACATATCACAGCAGACCGACAGAAATCTGATGGAATCTCTGAAAGCAGGAGGAGAAATAATAGGTGGCGATTCGATGGCCGGTAGCATCAAGATTTTAAAAACAGTAATCAAGGTTCTGGATGATCTGGGATTGCCGGACTTCAAGATTGATATCGGACTTTCCGGGATATTTAACATGTATTCTGACAGCAAACACTGGTCTGAAATAAAAAAGGCGGTAAAAAATAGGGATTATTCTGTACTTGATAAAATAGGGACCAAGGAAAAGGATGAAATCATTAAAACCATGGGCACAAGAACCAGATATAGTGGAATAAAAATACTGGACAGTATAATCGAGGAATTAGACGATCCGAGGATTATCATAGATCTCGGTACCGTGAGGCAGCCCGATTACTACAATGGCCCTATATTCGAGATATATGGTGATTCCGGGTTTCTCGGGGGTGGTGGCAATTACCGGATCCAGAACACAGACGCATGCGGATTTGCCCTCGATCTAGCAGCAGTATACAGAATGTACATTAAAAATACGGAGGTGGAAAAGTGAAATTTGTTATACCGAGAGGTAGATTAATGGACGATTCTCTGGCCCTTCTGTGCAAGGCCGGAATCGATATTAGTATCGATGATGAAAGAAAATTGATATTCAGAAAAAACGGAAATGAAATCATATTGCCGAGGCCCAGGGATGTGCCGGTTTACACAGAATATGCCGGGGATGTTGGAATATGTGGAACAGACTCACTTCTGGAAAGTGGTACAGACCTGTTTGCCCCTCTTGCTCTGGGATTCGGAAAATGCAGATTGAGTATAATTGCCCCGGAAGGGTATGATATCTCAGATATGGAGGGCATGGATATAGCCACAAAACATCCGGTGATAACTGAAAAATATCTGAACTCAATGGGAATCCGTGCAAACGTTATAAGTTTACATGGTTCACTGGAGCTTGCTCCTGAAACCGGGATAGCAGATGCAATTGTAGATATAATACAGACCGGGGAAACAATGAGGAAAAATCACCTGGTTGAAATCCAGAAAATTATGGACATACAGGCAACCCTTATTGTGAACAGGGTTTCCCAGAAGACAAAATACGAAGAAATAAATAACTTTATAGAAAAGGTTGGTGAATTGGATGGAAACAGAAAATTATGTGAAGGAAATACTAACAGATATTAAAAATCGTGGAATGGATGCAGTAAAAGAGTACTCCATGAAATTTGATCAATACTCGGGAAACACTAAGGTCTCCCGGGATGAATTTGCAGAGGCTATAGAGCTTGTGCCGGAGTATGATAAAGATATAATAAAAAGATCATACAAACGCATATTCGACAATCATATGATGCAGATGAACAGGGATCGTATGCGCTTTTCCAGAGGTTCTATTTACGGTATAAGGTACACGCCACTGGAGCGTATTGGAATGTATATACCCGGCAAAAAAGCCCTACCATCCACAGTCATGATGATAGGCGCACCGGCAAAGATAGCAGGCGTTAAGGATATTATCATAACATCAGCTCCCATGGATAACGGGAAAATAAATCCATATACCCTTTATATTGCCGATATGCTGGGTATAAAGGAAGTATATAAACTCGGAGGAATCCAGGCTATAGGGTCCATGGCATTTGGCATCGGGATGGATCGTGTAGATAAAATATTCGGGCCCGGAAATTCATATGTGAATGAGGCAAAGAGGCAGGTATTCGGCATAACCGGCATAGATGGCCTTTATGGCCCATCGGAAATTATGGTCATATCTGATGGAACATCCAGTAATGAATATATTATGGCAGATCTGGACTCCCAGCTAGAGCACGGACTAACTTCGAAAGCCTGGCTTCTGACAACTTCAAGAAAGCAGGAGAATATGAAGAATAGCAGGGTTGAAGTTACCATCTGCAGGAATGTGGATGAGATGATTTCCAAGGCAAATGAAATCGCTCCAGAGCATCTAGAAATACTGGCTGCTAATCCCCTGGAAATATTCAGCAAAATAAAAAATGCCGGTGCCATATATATTGGAGACTATGCACCGGTGCCTGCAGGAGATTATTTCCTGGGTGTAAACCACCTGCTTCCCACAGGAGGTACAGCAAGATTTTCATCTGTTCTGACAGTTGATGACTTTATGAAAAGGACATCTTTTGCCAGTGTTTCCAGATCTGATTTTATGGATGATGTTGATCTCGGGATTGCACTGGCAAATATGGAAAATATGCCATTGCACAGAAGATCCATGGAGGTGAGGTCATGATACGGAATACCAAGGAAACGCAGATAGAAGTTTCACTTGACACGGAAACAACTTCCGTGGCTACCGGCGACCCTATCCTGGACCATATGATGAAAACATTATTCTTTTACATGGAAAAGAGCGTGAAAATAAAGTGTACATACGATCTCAGGCACCACCTGTGGGAGGACCTGGGAATCACTGTGGCCGAGGAGCTATCTGCATATGCAGGGAAAAGGCACATTAAAAGGTTCGGAACCGCAACAATGCCCATGGACGAATCGCTGGTGATGGTTTCGCTGGATGTTTCCAGGGCATACATAAACTTCCATGTGGATTTTGCCGATTCTGAAGGTTTTGAAATAAATCTTGTATATGAATTTTTATGGGCGCTTGCCAGAACAATGCCATTAACACTTCATGTTATAATGATGAACGGGAAAAATGCACACCATATCACGGAAAACATATTCAAGTCATTAGGAGTTGCCCTTGGGATTGCAATACAGGATAATCAATACCTGAGAAGTACAAAGGGAACAATATGATTGCAATTATAGATATCGGAGCTGGAAATCTATCTACCATAGCAAGAGTAACAGGGGGAAAAATTACACTGGATTCACAGGAAATTGAAAACGCAGACAAGATAATATTTCCGGGGGTGGGGTCTTTTCAGTATGTATCAGGCATTATCAAACCTGTGCAAAAAATATTGAGAGAAAGGATAAAATCCGGAATTCCATACCTCGGAATATGCCTTGGACTGGAAATGCTGTTTGATTCCAGTGAGGAGGGAAATGGCGAAGGCCTCGGCATCATCCCCGGAAGAATAAAGAAATTTACCAGTGTGAAAACTCCGCACATGGGCTGGAACCAGGTAAAGAATCTGACGAATATACCCATAATGGAAGACATCCAGGACAACTCATTTTTTTATTTCATGCATTCTTACTATGCGCCGGATACTGTATATACAGCCATGGAAACGGACTATGGTGGATATTTCACCTCCGGAATAAGATATAATAATATATACGGTGTGCAGTTCCATCCTGAAAAGTCCGGCGATGCTGGAATTCGCCTGTTAAAAAATTTCGGGGCGATTTCTTGATAGACATATACCCGGCTATTGACATTTACAATGGGCAGGCTGTATCACTGACCAATGGAGACATAGCCACAAAACAGGAATACGGAAATCCGGCTGCATTTGCAGAACAATTCTCTAAAATTTCCGGTAAACTGCATATAGTTGATCTTGACGGGGCATTTACAGGAAGCCCTGTAAACATTTCTGCACTGAAAAAAATAAGGGAATCTGTTGCATCTTTCATTCAGATCGGGGGCGGATTCAGAAGTACGGAATCTGTAGAAACCGGTTACCTATCGGGGGCTGACAGTGTTATTATCGGCAGCGCAGCACTGGACAGAAGACTGCTGGAAGACATAACAACAAAATTCAAAAATATAACGGTAAGCATAGATGCATATCATGGGAAGGTCAAATATAACGGATGGAATAGCAGCACCACAATTAACTATAAAGATTTTTATTCTGAAGTGAGTGCTTTTGCGGATCGTTTTATATTTACATCTATTGACAGAGATGGAACAGGGAATATAAGCGGAACCACAAAATTCTGGGATACCGGCTATTTTATGTATGCCGGGGGTGTCAATTCAATAAATGATCTGAAGCAACTTGCTCGGGCAGGATTTAATGGCGCTATTATCGGAAAAGCACTGTATAACGGAAGCATTTCAGTGGAGGATTTAATATGCTTGCAAAAAGAATAATCGCAGCACTGGATATAGCCGGTGGAAGGGTGGTAAAGGGCGTAAACTTTGAGAATATGAAGGATTCCGGAGACCCTGTAGAACTTGCGAAACGTTATGTATCTGAAGGAATGGATGAGCTTGTATTTCTGGATATTAAGGCAACACAAGATAAAAGAAAGATACTTTCAGATCTCGTGAAAAGGGTAGCATCGGAGATAAGCATACCATTTACCGTTGGTGGCGGCCTGACCGACTTGGATGATATGATATCCATAATCAGAAACGGTGCAGATAAAATTTTTATAAATACATACGCAATTAAGCATCCTGAAATTATAAAGGATATTTCAGAACGTATAGGAACTGCAAATACTGTGATAGCAATAGATGCCATGTTAAAGAATGGAAAATACACTGTATATATAAATGGTGGCTCCAGCGACACCGGACTTGGTGCCATCCAGTGGGCCAGAACTGCAGCATCACTGGGTGCCGGAGAATTGCTGGTTACGTCTATCAATACAGATGGCACAATGAAAGGCTACGATGTGAATTTAATAAGGGGCATTGCAGGTGCCGTGGATATACCTGTAATAGCATCAGGAGGGGCAGGCAGTCCAGAAGATTTTCTGGAGATATTCAATGCCGGGGCTGATGGTGCGCTGGCAGCATCCATATTTCACAGGGGCATATACAGTGCATTGGATATAAAGAGATATTTGAAGGAGAATGGTATAAATGTCAGAATATAATTTTGATTTTGATGGGATACTTCCTGTGATTGTACAGGATTATAGCAACAGGGAAGTTTTAACACTTGGGTATATGAACAGGGAAGCCTATGAAAAAAGCATGGAAACAGGATTAATGCATTATTATTCCAGAAGCAAGCAGCGGATTAGGATGAAGGGAGAAGCCAGTGGAAACACCCAGAAAATCAGGGAAGTTATGGTGGACTGCGATGGAGACTCCCTTCTATTTCTGGTTGACCAGAAAGGCAGTGCATGCCACCTGGGCACCAGAAGCTGTTTCAGAAAAATTGGCACTCCGGCACCTGTGGGAAATATTGATTATTCCATGGAAGTTTTACTGGAACTGGAAGAACTTGTTAATAGAACAAAGTATACTCCCAGGAACAATTCATACACGACCGAACTTTTTAATTCCGGTGAGGAGAATATACGCAAAAAAGTAGGAGAAGAAGCGGTAGAAACAGTACTTGCACAGGGTAGGGAAAGAATAATATACGAAACTGCCGACCTGATATATCACCTCACTGTATACCTCGCATATGAAGGAATAAAATTTGCAGATATTATGAACGAGCTTTCAAGAAGGAATAAAAAATAATTTTTATGAAACCGAGTGCCCCTTCCTTGGCGACACACTGGATTTTCTAGTAGAATGCCCGGATAAGGTATCCATGGCTCTCTTCAAACTATCAAGGAATAATTCCGCCATGTCCCTGCTGAAGCTTTCCCTGACCACCACTCTCATAAGCACTGTATCAGATGCATCTGCTGGAAGTGAATATGCAGGGACTATCCATCCATAGCTTCTTATTGCAGATGACAGGTCAAACAGGTCATAAACATCCTTATTTTTCTGTTTAAAGGTAACAACCGGGATATGCTCTGCATTGCTGACAATCTCTAAATTCCTTATTGTTTTAAGTTTTTCTCCCAGGTATCTGGCGTTTGCCATCATATTTTCTGCTATCTGCCTGTAGCCTGATTTTCCCAGCCTTATTATATTGTAATACTGGGGTGCAATGTTTGATGAGCTTTTAGAAAAATTCAGTGTATATGTGGGCATGTCGTTGCCCAGATAGTTTACATAGAAAACAAGGTCTTCCGGCAGATCTGATTTATCTTTGAACAGAAGCCAGCCTATTCCCGGATAAACAAGGCCGAATTTATGTCCTGATACGTTTATGGACTTCACATGGCTCAGCCTGAAATCCCATTCAAGATCTGGCTCTATAAACGGTGTAATAAATCCCGCAGAGGCTGCATCTACATGTATGGGAACATCCAGTCCCCTATCGGCCTTCAGTTTCTCGAGAAGGGTATTTATCTTCTTTACATTATCGAAAGCGCCTGTAAATGTTGTACCCATAACGGCTCCCACCGCTATAGTATTTTCATCAACCATGCTTACAAGCCTCTCCGGGTCTGCAACAAGTGTTTTTGAATCAAGTGGTACCACACGGGGCTCCACATCAAAGTATTTAGCGAATTTATCCCAGACCACATGTGTATCAGCACCGAACACTATGTTAGGATGTGAAATGTCCTTTTTCTGTTTTTTCATTTTCTCCTTCCAGTTCCACTTATGTGCAAGAAGCGCAAGCATTATTGATTCAGAAGATCCTATAGTCGAAGCTCCAGTAAATTCTGTATTTTCAGGGGCATTATATAATCTTGATAGTATATTTACAATCCTTATTTCCTCCTTTTTGATCTGGGGATACTCAAAGCTATCAATAAAATTTTTGTGTGCATTTTCCATAAAGAGTGTTTTTGCCTCTGGCTCCATATACGTTGTAACAAACGTTGCGAGATTCAATTCAGGAATTCCGTCAAGATTCAGCTCTTCATGAATCATTTCATATGCAGCTCGTGCATCCATTCCCTCCTCGGGAAATTCAAATTCGGGTATTGGCCTGTTAAAGTCTCTGTTACTGTATGTACCGTAAATCTTCTTATCTTTGTTCATTTTTTCAGATACCATATAAATGGATCGGGCGATACTATAAATAGTCTATCCAATATTCAAAATAATATTATATTGTATAATTTAAATTGCAAAATAATCCTGAATTTTTATAATCAAACAATAGAAAAACAGTTAATAATCAAACTGTGAAAGTCCGCTATAGAAAGCCTATAGCATTACTGCTTGCTTGCCCTTCTGGCTCTTTTTAATCTTCTTATTTTCTTTTTTCTCCATTTCCAACGCATATTTCCTCTTTTTTTCCAGTCTCTTGAACTTCGTTTCACTATGTCACCTCAAGTGTAAATGTATATTTGGTATTATTTTTTAATATAAATACCTATTTTATAATTGAGTTATTATTATAACCATATCCTTTGTTTTTATCATTATGGACTACACAGGCGGTGAATAAAAAATATATTTTTATAATATAATTATGGATAACTAAATTACTGAAAATAGTCCTGTACAACTCAAACCTGTAGCTAAAAATCATGCTAAGTATGAATAATTTTTAAGTTCATATATAATCATGAATTTGAATAAATTTATATAAGCCTTTTGTATTATTTTATATGAAAATTTTAGTTTCATATGATGGATCGGAAGGAGCAAAAGAGGCTCTTAAATATGCACTTGAATTGAAATGCACATGTGATGAATATTATGTATTGTATGTAATTCCAACAATAGTTGGGATAAGCGCCAGCTTTGATTCTTATATACCCCAATCAGTCTATGAAGGGCAGGATAAAACGGCCACTGAAATCCTTGAAAAGGCCAAAAAAATTCTGGAAAAAGAAGGTGTAAAATATGAGCTGATCAAGGCAAACTCCAATGGTGAGGAAATTGCCAAAATAGTTCTTGAAACTGCCAAGGATAAAGGTGTGGATTTGATTGTAACAGGAACCAGAAAACTGCACGGATTCAGTAAGCTAATACTTGGCTCTGTCAGTTCAGGCATAATCGCGCATTCAGATATACCCGTTACTGTCGTTCCACCAAAGGAATGATTTTTCTGGGTTTTAAAAATCTAAAAATGAAATTCTTTATATAATCTTTTAAAATAACCTGATAATGGGAAGTATAAGACCGTCAAATATAAAAAGAATATCAGAAGAACTAGTTGATAATAATAAGGATCTGTTCAATGCGGATTTTAACCATAATAAGGAAATTCTTCACAGCTTCATAGGGAAAACTGTAACCAAGAAGACCGCAAATGCAATAGCCGGATATATAACGAGATACATCCTCAAGAAAAAATCCAAGGAAAAAAATGAACTGGAGCAGCTTGGATTAGCGTAATTAGATAGTAGGTAGTTTCTATAAATCAATATTTATCCAAAAAATAGATTCTATTTTTCTTCTGCGAATTTTTCAGATCTCCATTTATTCATCCCGCCCTCAAGGTGGTAGAGATTTTTATAGCCTCTCCGTACAAGTCGATTTGCAGCGGCTCTGCTCCTGTGCCCCGTTTTGCATACAAGTATAATGGGTTCTTCCTTTGGAAATTTACCTACAATTTCATCTTCTCTTCCCAGTTTGTAATGCACCGCCCCTTTTATATGTCCATGCCTGTATTCAAACCCGGTACGTACATCCACCACTGCATACTGCTCCTTTAATTGTGATAGTTGCTGAGGTGAAAGATTTTTTAACTCTTCCGGCTGATTGAAATAGTCAGACCCCCTAAAATAATCTTTTATTCCCATATTAAGTCACCAGATCATTTCCATTATATATGCCTACGAATATGGGGGCCTCGTTTATTATCCATTTTCTGGCCATTACCTCCCGTAATTTTTCCGTAACATGTGACCAGGCGCTTAGATCATCAAGCTCATAGAGTACCACGAATTCCTGATCACCCAAACCAAATGAATAAGTGGTATAGGATATTATCCCTGGGCTTTCCTTATCGCTTCTTGCAGTGCCGATATGGCCGGCAAGGATTTTCTTTCTTTCTTCGTAGTTTATCAGATACCATTCACGATCCTTGCTCATTGGATATGCCACAAAATATTTTTTTGGTTCCGTTTTAAGTGTATCTTCCAGACTCTTGCTTGCATTGGTATACGGAGAATGCTCGTAAAGAGAAAACATGCTGTACTGGGTCTTTCCATAAATCCCGAAAACCGAGTTAAGCCCCTCCTTTAATCTTTCAAGCTTGATCGGGTCCTCGGATGCAGACCAGAACAATACATCATTATCGTGTCTTATTGATTTGTAGTATTTTATGCTGATTAAATTTTTACGATAATTATCTATGAAATCCATAATATTTTTATTTATATTTTTCCTCTCATCCATGGGAAGTGACCAGAATCTGCCATTCAGCTTGTAAGCCAGAACATATGTATATATCGTCATAGATATCAACTTAATAATTGATTCGCTGGATATAACTTTTATTAATCAAGTGTTTTCTGATTGGTATTTACTATCATATATTTTTTCAGATCATACTCATTTGATAGTATATAGTTAAGAAGTTTTGTAACACCAGTTCTGTCTAAATCAACAGGTTCCAGAAGCACGCTGCTCTGGGGTATCTTTATGTTCAACTCTCCCAGTTTTTTAATATATTCGTTTCTGTACTGAGAATTGATGGTCCGCACATCTTTAGCAGGGATATTTACATTGCATTTTTCCAGTTCCCTTGTGAATATAGGCCTTTCGAATAAATAATAAAGCACCAGAAGAGAGTTGTATCCAGAATTCTGCTCATCCATTTTTTTCATTGTAGAACCAACAATGCTGTAAATATCATGTTTGTTCTGCCCTGTATAGGAAAATATTCTTGCGGGTTTTATCGCTTTCTCCTTCAACATACCCAGTTCTACCATGGCATTGAGATAGCCTGTGAGCACCAGTCTGTGCATGTTTATTCCCTTATCCTCCAGAGATTTCTGGATACCTGTTATTGATTTTTCCTCTCCGTTAATTTCATTTAATATAAGTTTGTATTTTTGCGTTTCTTCAAAATTCTCAATCATATAATTCACCCGATAAAAATTTCTCAAAATTTTCTGAATTTTTAATTGCAATTTCACAGATTTCCCTTGAACTTCCTGTGAATTTCTCAGGATTCATTGCCTCATCCAGTTTATCCTTATTTATATAGTTCAATATGCCGTTTTTTAATAACGCTTCCTTAAATGTTACTTTATTCTCGTATGCAAACATAGAAGATTTTCGAACGAATTCATGGGATTCCTGCCTTGGAACTCCATTTCTTGTCAGGGCAATTGTTACACTTTCAGACATTATGAACTGGTCTTCGTACACTCTATGTCTCATTTCTTCCCTGTTGATGAACAAATGTGAAAATACGCCTGTCATCTTTGTTATTATATCATCGGCAAGTATGGAAGCATAGGGAATTGTAAATCTCTCAAGTGCACTGTTTGTCAGATCTCTTTCATGCCACTGTACACCGGCTTCATATTCCGGTATTATAAACGAGCGCAGTAACCTTGCAAGGCTTACAATGTTTTCTGACACGACTGGATTGCGTTTGGATGGCATAGAGCTGGAGCCTACCTGCTTATCACTATCGAAATACTCAGAAAGTTCATATATCTCCGGTCTCTGGAGATTTCTAATCTCTGTGGCAAATTTCTCCATGGATACAGATATATTGTTAATTATGGATAAAAATTCTATATACCTATCCCTCCCCACTATCTGGGTCGATGCAGTTTCGTGCGTGATACCCAGGATTTCACATACCTTTTCCTGTATCTGGAGTGCCATTGGTCCGAGAGCAGCACCTGTACCCACTGGACCAAGAATTTTTCCGGCAATCATTCGCTTTCTGGCTTCCATTATACGTTCAAGATGCCTGTTGACCTCGGTAAGGTAAACCGAAAACTTCAATCCCAGTGTTATGGGCGACGCATGCTGCCCGTGTGTTCTTCCAACCATAATTGTTTCCATGTTCTCCCTTATTAGTTTTATCAGGACCCTGTTGAGACCTACCAGGTCTGATACAACGATGTTTATTGTCCTCTTTATTTGTATTGCTGAAGCGGAGTCATTTATATCATTTGATGTAACACCAAAGTGAACATAATTCCTCCCTTCTGTACATTTTTCTGTGAGTGCCTCGACTATGGACATTACGTCATGGTTTATGGAGCTCTCAATTTCCTTAACCCTTGAAAGCTGCACTTCATTTGAATCCACCACTTTTTTAATATCAAGATATGCCTTCTCAGGTATAAGCCCATAATATGATTCTGCCTGTGCAATGGCGCTCTCTACGTTAAGCATTATGTTTAATCTTGTTTTCTCCGAAAATATGGATTTTACTTCTTCCCTACCATATCTGTAATCCAGTGGTGAAACTATCATGTAAGCCTATTACATTTAGTTTAAAGTTTTTTTTGTTGCTATGGCGATCCGGTAGAATATACATATACCATTTCATGAGATAAATAATGAACTCATCTAGGCTTCCGGGAATTTATTTTTGCGAAAAGTATTGTAACCATTGTAATTATTATGCCTGCACCTGTAAGAAGTGATCCCGCAGCAGTTATGTAACTGGCATCTGTAACATTTCTGATTTCGGAATGCGAAATAAAATTGTAGTCTAATGTAGGTCTGCTGCCAGAAACCACTACATACCTGTAGGTTCCGTTAAGATTTTCATACATGGGTTCTCCATCAATCTGTCTTGCAGGTGGTACAGTGTAATTATGAATGCTGGAAGAGTTAAATTTACCGGCGTCGGCTTTGAAATCTGTACAGTTGACAAGCCCTGCAGAGGATGTATCAGAAGAAACTATTATGAGAATTTTGCTTTCGGTAAAATTGAACTCAGGCGATGTATAAATATCTCCTGAGTAATGTATTACGGTATTTCCTGATGGCTCTGACGTAATAACCGCAACTCCAGGTATTACCAGTGCTATTCCAGCTATTATTAGAACAATTCCCACCAGGACTTTCCTGCTTATCATTTATTTCACATTTAAGATTGTTATTTAGTTTTTTGTTAAAGCGACAGGTCTATTTTATTCTGGTTGATTTCCTCTTCCATCTTCTCAACTCTTTTATTAACCGCTTCTTCTGTTAGCCCACACTCAATTAATTCCATGTAAAGTTCATAATTATCCTTTTCCGGATCAATCTCACCGGAGAATATCCTTATTGAGCCACATGCCTTATCCTCATAATTGAGCCTGTAGCTTATTTCCAGAGTCAGGTTTTTTTCCTCCATGAATTTTAATTTGTGTATATAATCAGACATAATCCAGTATCGACTAATAGTATTATAAATTTCCATGGATACTGATGCTACAGCATACAACGTCAAGTTTCATACTTTATGGTCATGGGCATGTGCATCAAATCCAGAAACCACACATATAATAGACATTACAGATTTCCCATAATGACAATTATTTTCACGTGGTTCTTATACCAGTGAGATTGAATCTAAAATCAACTTGTTTTGCCTTACCACTGTAATGTACGAAATTTATTTCATAAACGGGTGTTATGCTGAAGCTTAAGTTTATGCTATTATTTCCATACCTGGGCAAATTGAAGCCAATAGGTTGCCCTATGGAATAATTGCAAATATATGTGGAGCTTGTATCACTGGTTTTATTATTATTTATGTGCATATTTATATTGTTAATAACAATTGATGTATCGCTTATAGGAAAATTCAACTTTTGCCCAATTTTATAAGTCGAGATTGTGAGGAATACCTGAACTTTAGGGTGATAGTACCTGTTTGGGATATGTGCTATTATGAGGAATTCAGATTTGATACCGTGCTGCGTAATATTATCATAGAATTTACCCATTATGCATTGATCTTCCTCCATAATTTTGGGTATATTATTAGAATTAACCGTCTTTATATTATTTGGTTCTGTGCTTAAATTATATCCTATATAGGCTACAGTAATACTTATTATGATCAATACTGTTAATATTTTTATAAATTTTTTTTGTTTTTTATCAATCAACCAACCACCTCCAGTTTATAGATTATACACTATCATCTGGAATATTAAATTATTTCTTTATTTGAGGTAAGGAAAGATAAGGATATTGAGGAAATAGATGTAATATATTCATGGCTATTTCTAGTATACTTCATATTGTCCAAGTTAAAACACCTCACTTATTTGAATTTCGTACTTACCATTTTCAAATTCTGTCAGCTTTAGGTCACTATCTGTAATTTTGAATGTACTGGAATACTGTATCCAATTGTAATGAGGATTATTAATAGTGCCACCCTCATTTTGTTCAAAGTATTCATCAAAGCAGCTTCCAAATTCATAGACATTTCTTGTGTGATATTCCGGTATGAATCCCCATAAAAATGTCCAGTAACCATAAGAGATTGATGGCCAGTATACACTGACTTCGGCCCTTATTACTCTTCCTGCATTTACTGTTATTTCATAGCCATTACTTATTTTATTTGCGTTAGTCTCCTGTGTTGTTGAAAATAACCATGACAGGTTGGGTATTGATATACCTGTTACCGCAAGTATAGTATTAAGGAACAACGTTGCCGCATTAACTGCATTTATCATCTTGCTTATGCAATTTTTCTGATGATTCTGAAAATAATTTTTATAGATTGAATTATAAAATGCCTTTTCCCTAAGGTTAACATCAAACACGTTTTCAGTAATATTTACAGTTGCAGCATATGATGGACTTCTAACTACCTGACTACTGCTGCCTGAACTGTTAACAGTAATGGCAAATCCAGAGGCTATAAATATGGCTGACATAACTATCCCTAAAATGGCCTTTTTATTTATAATGAAATTAATGCATGACTATATATATTTCGGTAACAATATTAGTAAATATTTTACCGGTTAATTATGTTGATAAGTATTGTACTAATCATCTTTCTCTCAGTATTGTATATTTCATCGGGATGCCTGCCATTCCACTTATTCTTAAGCTAATTGAATTTGTTTATAGCCTCCTTTATATTGCTACATTTAAATATTTTACCGGTACACTTATCTATCATTTCCAACTCCTTTTCTTTTATCTTAGTATAAGTTTAAAGTATCTATAACCAATATTCCATATTTTATTACCTCCTGGATTCAAAAGAGGTATTTCTCCCTGTTATTTAATGATCATTTCATTATTAACAGGGGGTTTATATTTACACATAATTTATTGTATACAACCACAATACCCGCTTAAAGAAGATGATTTATTATTATAAATAGCCTAATATAATCACAGGTATTTATCCAGCCCGGTTTCCCAAAGCCCCCTCAGTGTTTCAATCTCCTCTGAAAGTATATATCTGCCCTTTTCTTTCAATTTTATTCCATTTTTTGAAGTCCTGCCTATCTTTCTTAATGGTATTCCCGGGAATGATTTCAGGAATTTTTCCTCGTTTTCTGAAGCCACTTCTATGAGCATGCCTGTTCCCAGTTCTGAAAATAGTTTTTCATTTGTCCTTCCCGGTATTTCGGTAATATCAACATCAATACCGAAGCTGCTTCCGAATGCCATTTCCAGAAGTGCAACTATTAATCCGCCTCCGGATATATCATGCATTGATTTTATATAATCCATTGATTTAACTATGCCATCACGCAGGGCCATAAGTTCCTTTATATTCGCTTCAGGAAGCATGGTGTGCACATTGCCCATTTCAGATGAATACTGGCTTCCGGCAAGATCCGGTATAACGGTACCTATAAGGTATAATGGATTTCCTTCTCCTTTTATTTCCACGGTCTTGGAATCCCGGATATCCTTTATTTTTCCAAGTAATAGCATATTGGGAGTGGGAAGTATTTCCTTTTCAGCTTCGTTATAGAAACTCACATTTCCCGATACAAGTGGAAGTCCTGTGGTTCTGCAAAAGTCAGAAATTGCCCTGAGAGTTTCTATAAATCTGTACATTGTTTCAGGATTTTCCGGGTTTCCGAAATTTAGCGCATCAACGATAGAATGTGGAATCCCGCCGCTGCTCAGTATATTTTTATACCCCTCGAAAAGTGTGTGCATTGTTCCATTATATGCGTCTATACCCACCATTTCAGGCCTGGATCCGGATGTTATGCATAGCCCCTGGAATGAATTTTCCAGCGGCTTGATTATTGTCGCATCAGAATGGGTTTCCATGTTGGGGATTCCGGTAAATGGTTTAACAATGGTTGAACCTCGCACTGTGAAATCGTACTGTCTAACTATATTGAACCTGGCGCATATATTTGGTTTTGAAAGAAAATCAAAAATAAATTTTCTATAATTTTCCGGCTCTCTATCCATTATACTTTTCTTTTCTATCTCAGGTTTTTTGAAATTTCTGGCATAAACAGGTCCACCGGTAAGGAAAGAAAGCTCCATGTCCAGTATTTTTTCATCTCTGTATTTAATTACAAGATTAGGGCTTTTCACAGTTTTTCCTATGATGGAGTACTCTATTCCCCATCTATTGAATATATCATCAATTTCCCGGAGCCTCGAGGGGTTTATTGCAAGGAACATTCTTTCCTGGGATTCACTCACCCATATTTCCCAAGGCTCCATATTGGTATCCTTCAGGAGCACCTTATCCAGCTCTATTACCCCAGACATTCCCCCAGCAAATAGCATCTCACTTACTGCACTGGATAATCCACCACCACCCAGGTCCTTCATACCATCTATGATTCCAGCGTCGTTTGCCTCCAGTATGGCATGGATCAGTGGCTCCTTTATAATTGGGTTTCCCAGCTGCACGGCATTCCTGTTTGATTCATCTCCCGTATTGAGTATTTTTGATGCAAAATTAACGCCGTGTATCCCATCCCTGCCTGTTCTGCCACCGCAAACAATGAGAAGGTCTCCCTCGATGCTTATCCTGCTCCTTACAACCTGGTCTTTTCTTACAATGCCTATGCAGCCTGCGTTTACCAGTGGAATCCCGTTGTATATGCTGTTGAAATTTACAGAACCTGCTACGGTAGGGATTCCTACCCTGTTCCCATAATCTCTAATACCTGCCACAACACGGTTAATGATAAAACGCTCGGTTAGCTGTCCCCCTGTACTATCCGGGTCTCCGAAATACAGGGAATCAACCAGTGCCACAGGCTGCGCACCCATGCATAATACGTCCCTGATTATACCACCTACACCGGTTGCAGCCCCTCCATATGGCTCAATAGCACTGGGATGGTTATGGCTCTCCATTTTCACAACATATGCATTTTCATCATCAAATGAAATAACACCGGCATCATCCTCCATGGTAAGTATTGTATAATCGCTTTTTAGCCCTGAAAGATATTTTTTCAGGTATAGCTTCGATGATTTATAGCATGAATGTTC
>JAKAYM010000127.1 GCA_021826795.1 Thermoplasmata archaeon | reverse complement strand
ATGTATTATGGGGATATTGAAGCAGATGGTGTGGTGGGAACAAAGAATAAGCAGGGTACAAATTACGCATATGAATATGCAACTGCATCAGTTGTATTGAATGGCATAAGATTTGCAATAGCCATAATTCCGGTAACGGAAAGAACAGCATTGAATATGGTTTACAGGCTTATTGAAATCATTGAATCATGCGGAATAAGGATAGATACCCTTCTCATGGATGGTGGATTCTTTTCCACTGACCTGATAAATTACTTGAATTCCATCCGCATTAACTTCATAATCCATGCACCTAAATATGGCAAAGAATGCAATGGAGAGGAAATAGATATGGAATACACAACATCATCCCATAAAAGAAGGAAAGGGGAACAGGCAACATTCCGCATGGTTTCCATATATGGCCACAACAGGAGAGGGAGGATACTCTATGTATTCGCAACAAACACAGATGCAGCACCGAAGAATATCCTAAAAATGTACAGAAAAAGATGGGGGATAGAAACAGGATACAGGATGATTAGAAAATTCCTTGCAAGAACAACATCAAAAAGGTATAATGTCAGGCTTCTTTATTTCTATCTTGCAATAGTTCTGTACAATATATGGGTTCTGGTGAACATATTATCAAGGGTACATATAATAGCCGATAACATGAGGACATACATAGCATCAAAACTGATTAGAGCCAATCCACTTTATACCGGTATTGTTAATTCAGGCAGTAATACTGGAGGTGATTTTTGATCTACTGTCCATCACAGGGCTTAAGGGAGTGGCCGGAGTTTGGGTTTCAGCGAAAAGAAGACTCCTATTCACTTCTAATAGAGGAGAGGATACTGCAAGTATATTCCTTCTGGATGGAAAAAAAGCCACAGAGAAATTTCGTGTCCCTACTGGGGTCAGGCCAAACGGCATGGCATTTGATGAAGGAAGAAAAATTCTAATGGTTGCAGGTGTTGACAATGCAGAAAAGAGCAATGCCCCACCATCTCTAACCTTCATCGAGACCAACAGCGGGAAAGTAATAGGAAGGATAGAGCTCCCGGGAAGAACTCGATGGGCACTTTATAATGCAGATACGGACTCATTCTTCGTGAACGTTGCTGATCCACCATCAATAGTCTCCGTTATGGCTGATGACCTTTCTAGGATTTCCAGAACGTTCAAAACCCCGGTTAGGGGACCACATGGACTTGAACAGAATAAGAAAAGCGGCACACTATATTGCGCCTGTAATGAAAGCATCTTAATCGGCCTTAACTTAGGAACCGGTACAACAGAAGTTCTAGGACTTCTGACAGGACCACCGGATGTAATCTGGCTGAACCGGAATTTGGATTGACTTTACGTAGTTGTGGGAGATCCTGGAGTAATAGATGTCTTTGATACAAATACTCTCCACTTTGTAGAGAAAATACAAACCGGTCCTGACGCGCACACCCTTACCGTAGATCATCGTCGCGGAAATGTGCACGTCTTCTTGCCTGACGTTTGCCTGGATTTAATACTGGCAGACTGAACCTAACGGCATATAAACACTGTTTTTCCAGGAATATTTAATAGGCTGACAGTATGTTGCCCATGGTATTCCATTAATACTTTAATCAAATCCCGACCGGTCCACTTAACTATTCAGATAATACATTATAGAAAGTTAATGTTCTTATAGGCAATATTCAGCTAATAAAACTCATTGAGCCATGTCCATATTGAATAATTATATATATGTTTATTTATAAAACCATAGGTTTATTGAACCACAGACAACCTATTAATTTTTCATATATGTTTCATTTTTAATTTGGTTTATACTTTCATAAATATTGTATATGATTTGACAATTCACTCATTAAATATGGAGCTATGTGTAATAATATAAAATATTATATACCAACTATAGATAACTAATAATGCAAAGATCAGAAGTCACAACAATCCAGATAAAAAAAATTGTTTTAGAGGATCTCAAGAGAATTAAAAAGTATCCTAGAGAGACATATAGTGAGACCATTCTCAATCTTATAAAAATTGCAGAAGAGACAAAAGATTTGGGGATGTTTGTACAAAAGGCTCAGGAAGAGAGGATGAAACAACTATGGGAAGAGGGGGATTACTCAGGGTGGGAACGTGCCTGAGCCTGGTGATGTAATAATAACAAGGGTTAAATTCACAGATTCTGATGATTCTAAAATTCGGCCAGCATTGATATTATTCGAAGATCTGGGCAACGTTGTCATAGCTGGGATAACAACCAACATCAAAATGAGTGGCATAAATATATTTAAAAGCGAGGGTGCTGCCCAAGATAGCGTAATTAAACTTAATTACATTTTTACCATTACAAATGAGGCTATAATCAAAACTGTATTCAGATTAACTACAGAAAAAAGGAATTTAGTTTTTAATAAACTCATAGAGAAGTTTTCTGTTATAAAATAGTTTTAATATTCTTCCCGTTATTGATAGAATGACACTTAATTACTAACTGGACAGGGTCTCAATACAAATATATCATAGTTGAAAAGAATAACATATTTTGCAGAACTCTAGAATCTGATAAAATAGTTTTTAAAAAATATGAAAATAACATTCGCTTAAAACTTTACTCAAATCTATATTTTTCACTAGATTTTATTTTTTAGGATAGATAAATATTTATTATACCTATCAATGTACATTTATACAATTCCATATTACATTATCATGCAAAGAGCCATTTCAAATTTGCAGTAACATAATTACATTATCCATTGATATTTATACATATTTTTGATATATCACCATGATAGTCGCAGATGTTACATTTTATCCCATAGGGAAAGGAGTTTCAGTTGGAAATACTATAGAGAAAGTAGTCAAACATATGGAAGAAAACAAATCAGTTAAATGCTACCCAAACAGCATGGCCACTGTAATAGAATGCGATAATCTGGATATACTGTTTGATACCGTGAAAGATGCTGAAAAGTTCCTTGAGAATCTCGGATTTCCCCGTATAGAAACAATACTAAGAATTGATAATAGAACCGATGTAGAAAACTCAGTTGAGAGAAAAATAAAACATTTCAATGAATAAATTATAATTTCTTGAATGTCCCGGAAACAACCCAGGGAGGTTCAGTTCCCAGTGGCTCCATTCCTGTTATAATACTATCATTCAAAATTTTCTCATTAACCTCTATTCCAAGCCCCGGCTTTCCAGAAAGTGTCATATACCCATTTTCCACAGAATATCCGGAAAACAGGTTTTTCTTCCATACAGGCCAGGATTCCTCAAAACTCTCCTGTATTAGAAAGTTAGTAAGAGTATAGTCAACATTTAATGTAGCCGCTGTCTGTACCGGTCCAAAAGCATTATGATATGCAACAGGCACACCAAATGAATCTGCTATTGATGCAATCTTTTTCGCCTCCAGTATTCCCTTCGAGTTTGTTATATCCGGCTGTATTACATCAACCATTCCATTGGAAATGTACCTGGCAAAATCCTCCTTGTTCAATAGCCTTTCACCCAGGGCAACAGGTATATTCACCCTTTCACGGAATTCGGGAAGAAATTGTTCCATTTCAGGATGGACAGGCTCTTCAATGAATAATGGATTATACTCTTCCAGTGCATTTCCGGCCATGACTGCATATTTAGGTGCAAATCTTCCATGGCATTCTATCAGTAAATCAATATTGTCTCCCAGTGCATTTCTCATCCCACCCACTATTGCGGCAGATTTTTTAACCGATTCAACTGTAATTTTATCGTAGTTATCTCCGAAAGGGTCAAACTTGAAGGCTGTATATCCCTTCGTAACCAATTTTTTTGCCTTATTTATGAAATCATCAGGAGTAACACAGTCGGAATACCATCCATTAGCATACGCCCTGATTTTATCATTAAATTCTCCTCCCAGTAAATTATACACAGGTGAACCAAGGTTTTTCCCTATAAGATCCCATGATGCAATCTCAAACGCACTCAATGCAGCTGTTTCCTCTATGGATTTAGTTACATAAAATGCATTTCTGTAATATTCACGTATATTTTTTTCCACATCAAAATAATTTTTATCCTGAAATATCCTTGCAACCTCATTTAAACTCTCCTTTACCGGAAGGGTCATCATAGTTGTTGGTGCCTCTCCGAATCCCGCTCTTCCCTCAGACGATGTTAACTTCAGTATCAATATAGTAGAACTCCATGGTGATGATTTTTCTTCAGGCGAACCAAGTTCATATATTTCGATATTTTTTATAGTTTCCATGAATTAATAAATAGTGAATATAATATTAATCTTTTCAGTATGGATGAAATATTATTTTTTATCAAATTTCTTCAGTGTGTAACGTCTGTGGCTTCCAAATGGGGAGAACTGTTTTCCATTTCCAAAATAAAACTTTGAGAAAAATTCCACATAAAGAAGCCTTGCTCCCTGTATTCCCGGCTCAAATACAGCAATTACAAGGTTGAACAACTGGCCCACAACAAGTATAACAACTCCCATTATAATAAAATAGAAAGGATCTGAAAGAGTTGTCCTGAACACTGTATTTATTACCAGGGCAAGGACGACCGATGCTAGCAGTATTCCAACAATCCTTGTATATGAAAGCACATGTGATATAATTGATGGAATTTCCATCAAGCTTAGGGTGCCTTCAAACGCAATAACCATGACGAATCCAACAATAAGCATAACATATCCTATTAGTGATGAAAATTCTGTAGGACTAAGGCTTATTCCATGTATCAGGTTTAGCCCAAGAATGGCAAAAGACCATGCCATAAGTATCCACCCTATCTTTGCTATGGCGGCTTTCTTGTGGTTAATATAAAAGTTATTGATAATACCGAGCACAAATCCGAATGTCACGAAAGCAAGTCCTATATAGCCTGAAATTACTAACAACAATCCTATATGTGTAACAGGCACGGGAGCCGGGCTAATCTGGAATGGAACAGGATATATTGTAAAACCGAAGAATTCGTTGAATATTATTCCGAATATAATTGCTATAATAGAAGAGGGTATCAACGCTTTTGCCAGTGTTTTCAGGGAATTTTTACCCATTATCATTAACACGAAACCAGATATTTTTTTGGGAATATGGCTTTTTGCAGGCGGATGATCTATCCTATGGATTATGAATAATGATACAAGAAGTATTACAAGACCATAACCAGCATCCCCGACCATTAAGCCAAAGAATACTGGAAAAACCAGTGCAAAAATCAGCGTGGGATCAAATTCATACTCTTCAGGAAGAGAATAAAACCTGATGAAGAACTCAAATATTCTGAAATGTTTTGGATTTGAAAGTTTGGTGGGCGGGTCTTCTTTGGTCTCTATAACTCTTATTATAATTGTATTATTTGAATCCT
>JAKAYM010000126.1 GCA_021826795.1 Thermoplasmata archaeon | reverse complement strand
GCTGTAGATTGGTTTTGTTGACTACTCTTCATTACTTAGCCATATTTAAGTATTTTCAATTCTATAACTTATATAATATTTGAAATAATAATTAAAAAATATATATTTTTAATCTTATTTACATGTAGGATAATATTATTCTTATTTAAATTAAAGGTTCCTTAAAATAAATTCGCATCAAAATATATATCAACACCTATTTTTTTAAGGTTGTTAAGAAATTCAGGATAACTTTTATTTATACTCTCACATTTCCCGAATTCTGTATCAGAACCTGCGATTACACCTGCTATTATGGCACTCATAATCATTCTGTGGTCGTTATATTCGATATAGCTGGGTGATTTTATCTGGCCTTTCCTTATTTCGATGAATGATTCATTCACTGCCACATCAGCACCGAAGCTCCTGCACATATTTACTATGCCAGTAAATCTATTAGATTCTTTTGCCTGCAGGCGCTGATAATGATAAATCCTAACACCCTCTTCAGAAAAAATCCCTATTACGGACACTATCGGGGCGAGATCCGGCGATACTGCCGCATCCAATGTAATTTTCCCGACATGTTCTGCCTTTCCTATGAATATTCCAGTATTTTCAATATTTATGCATCCGGTTGCAGCATTGATCAATTCTATTATTTTACGGTCTGGCTGTAATGACTTATAATTCAGGTTTTTGATAACAATATTCCCGGTAAAAATACCCAGTACAATAAAATATGATGCGGATGAATAATCTCCCTCAACATCTAAAGTATTTTTACTGTGTGTGCCACAGGCTACGTTATACTGACTGCCAACCTTATATACATCCACTCCGAAATTTGCCAGGCAGCTTTCTGTAATTTTTAAATAATCTACAGATACTGTGTTATTGGCAATAAATGATCCCCCACCTTTGATTGCGTAATAGAATAACATGGAACTGATATACTGGGAACTTACGCTACCGTCAATTTCTACTGGAATGTTACCTGCATTCTCTCCATCCACGGAATAAAATCCGTCATCTTTTTTATGAAACTTTGAACCTGCCTGCGAAAGCGCATTTATGAGTGTTTCAATAGGGCGAGTGGCCAGGGACGGTTCTCCGGTTATAGAAGTCCGGCATTTTCTGGCACATAGAAGTCCCATAGTAAGCCGGTACGATGTACCTGATTCACCCACATATAGATGGTCAGGGCATCTGAAATCAGGATTTATGATCATGCTTTTTCTGTCATATTTTATTACCGCATTACATTTTTCTGCAATTTTTAGTGATACAATTTCGTCATCTGAGAACGATATGTTATTCAGTTTAACTGGCTTACCGGAGAATGCAGAATAAAGTACACATCTCTGGGTAAAACTCTTTGATGATGGTGAAAAAATAGTTCCGCCGATGCTACCTTTCTTTATTCTTATATTCATTTTCCAGATATATGAATACCTTCATTATTAAATCTACTTTTTATAACATTATATCCTTCAGATAAAAGTAACTCACCGGCATTATCCATCTGTTCCTTTGACTTATAGATTCCAAAAATGGCAGGCCCCTTTCCACTTCTTCCTGCAATAAATGCACCGGTACCCAGTATTTTTTTAATTTTTTTGCTATCGTGCCCATTATCAAAAATGCAACCGTTCAGCATCATAGATTCATAAATTTTGCCATCATACAAAAGACTCTCGAGCCTGCTATAGAAATTTGTATATTGTGAAAAGTCCATATTCCCTAGATTTATGCTTTTAATAGTTTTTTTTCCTGTACATATTATGATAAAGTCTTCACTCAACTTCTGCCTGGATAGCAATGTGAAACTCCTGTTGTCGGTTACGCAGTAACCACCATAATATGACATTGCCAGATCATCCATAGCTCCTGTTACAGATGTATTGTTATAAATTGATGCTTTCGCTGCGGTTTTCAAAATTTCTTCATCGGAAAAATTAATAGAATTCATTTTGAACAGCCCGAAAATAATTGATATTGCCATAGCACTACTGCTTTTAAGCCCATTTCCTGGCGGAATCATACTCCTCACATTTATTTTATAATTTCCGGATATAATATACCTGTCCCTAATATAATGAACTAATTTTTCCACTTCTGGCGATGGAAAAATATCAATATCTGAAGAAGTAATCTCAGTATTCATGGGAAGTTTAAGGGAAGCAGCAGCTCCGTGTCCATTTACAAAAGCAGAAAGAACAGAAATTCCACCGTTGGTTTCAATAATCATGTACTATCATTGGATAATATTATTTTATTTTTTCATAAAAAATTGTTCTGAACTCATTATATGGCACCGAAACATCATATAATTTTTTCAGGGTTTCCATTCCCTGTCCAATGAACATATCCGTTCCATTTACAGCCTTACCCCCCTTCAATTTTACGGTCTTCAAAAAAGGAGTTTCCTGTGGATTATAAATAATATCTATACCTGTAATCCCGTTTAATATCTTCTCCTCAGTAATTGCCATTCTTTTATCAGGATACATCCCCAGCGGTGTACAGTTTATTAAAATATCATATTCTTTTATATCGTCGTATCTTGAGGATACAATACCAGGAATAACATTTGAGCCCGGTGTTCTGGATGCTATAGAGATATCAGCACTGTAATTCGTTTTAATGGCATATGCCACGGTTCTCGCTGCCCCACCGGTTCCCATAATTACAACCTTTTTACCATCTAATTCTATTTTGTTATTTTTAAGGAGTAATAAATATCCCTCATAATCACTATTGTATCCAATCAGCTTTCCGTCTATATTTTTAACCAAGTTTGTCGATCCAGTTGCTGAAACTACGCGATCCATTGTATCAACCAGCCGTGCCGAGATCTCTTTGTATGGAGCCGTAATATTGAAACCTAGCATTTCTTCCCTGGCAAATTCAAAAAATCCCTCAAGGTTTTCTCTGTGCAAATTAATGGCAAGATACATTGAATTTATTCCATGTATTTTAAAAATTTTACCGTATATATCCTGTCCAGTCGACTGCCCAACCGGAGCACCAATAAGTCCCGAAAATTTCATATTCCATCCCTGTAAAGATTAATGTATCTGCGCAACTGCTGAAATTCTATTTCCCCGATGGAGGAAGTTCCATTTCCTCCAAGCATGACCATGTTCAGTTTGCCCCGTTCAACCTTTTTGTCATTTTTCATATAACTTATTAATTTATCTGTTTCAATTTCCCTGAAGTTGATCAGTGGAATACCATAACGTGCCACAGCATCCCTGATTTCATCATGCAGCATTCCGGAATATCCAGACTTGTAGGCTATATAGCTTTCAAGTATCATGCCATTGGCAACTGCTGTTCCGTGTGATATTGCATTTCCGGTGTATGATTCAAGCGCATGCCCTATGGAATGCCCGAAATTTAATAGATATCTAATCTTTCTTGTATCAAAGAAATCATCAGAAACAACATTTAATTTTATTTCTGTACTTTTTTTTATTATGTACTGAAGTCTCTTCTCACAGTATATGGATTCTAGGTTATTTTCGGTGAAATACTTGAAAAGCCCGGCATCCATTATCAGGCCCATTTTTATTGCCTCGGCTATTCCATCCCTGAGAAGTGCCGGATCTGAATTAAGAAGAAAGTCTGTATCGCTGAATGTTGCCTCAGGATTGTAGAACGTACCTATGACATTTTTTATATTCATAAAATTTATGGCATTCTTGCCTCCTATGGAACTGTCCACCTGGGCCAGCAGGGTTGTCGGTATTCCCAAATAATGAACACCTCTCTTGTAAACGGAGGCGGCGTAACCTGTAAGGTCCCCCAGAGTTCCACCCCCTATATAAGAAATTGAAGAATTGCGTTCAACCTCCATTCTAATCAGTTTCCTGAATACTGCATTGAGCGATGCTATGGACTTTGCCCTTTCACCGTCCGTGATAAAGGATTTTGTAGAACTTATGGCTCTGATTTTCTTTGGATATATCTTCCTTATAGCTGAACTTACGAAGGTAATATTGCCACTATATTTTTCCATTGTCCTGTTAATTTCCATTTCAAGTCCGGACCCGATGTATATTTTTATATCCTTTCCGTTTATGGTCCTTTCCAGCACTTCCATGTTTTATAATGTCAATGTATTATATTTACCAATCGCTTGTAGAGGTACAGCGTTCATTCAATATAAAAAAATATAACTACATTTAGAATATTACCATTCTATGCTTCTTTTTGATGATTATAAAAAGGATTTACTTGAAGAAATCAAAAAAATATACAGTGTATCTCAAAATGACATGGATATAAATGGTGACTACGGCGATTTCACACTTAAAATCTTTAAATTCCAGAATGAGAAAGAAGAGGTATACAGTAAAATCAAATCCGCTCTGAATAAAGATTACATTGAAAATATCGAGCTCCAGGGGAATTATATCAATTTTTTCATTAAACCAGGCAAAATGTTCAACGTAGTTGAAGACTCCATTGAAACCTTCGGGATGTATCCCAACACATTTCAGGATACCTCTAAAGCTCTTATAGAGCATACGAGCTCAAATCCCACTGGTCCGATACATGTTGGCAGGATAAGAAACTCAATAATAGGAGATTCAATATACAGGATAATAAACCGTTTCGGAACAAGATCATGCACCCAGTATTTTGTTAACGATTCTGGAAAACAGGTTATTTCACTATATCTGGGCCATGTAAAATATCATAAGGGGGAGGAAATGACCGTGGAAAATCTCCTGGATGGCTATCAGAAGATATACTCGAACATGGAAAAGGATCAGAGTATTAAAAAGGAAATACAGGACCTTGATGAGAGGTATGAGAAGGGTGACAGGGAATTAATCAGTGATATACAGAAAACGGCATCAATAGTTCTGGAATCAATTACTGCATCTCTGGAAAAACTTGGAATACACATTTCAACTTACGTATGGGAATCCAATTTTATCCTCTATGGAGAGGTGGCCGCATTAATGGATCAATTATCTGAAGAACTTAAATCCGAGGGAAATGCGAAATACCTTGAAATCGGGGATAAAAAAATATTTGTGACAAGACAGGATGGGACATCTCTATATTTTGCCAGAGACCTTGTATACCATATGTTTAAATCACAAAATTTTGACTGGGTTATAGATGTACTCGGCGAGGATCACAAAGATCATGCAAAGAACCTCGACTATGTACTCCATAATTATCTGGATTTTCCCTCCAAAATAGATTATCTATTTTACGGATTCGTATCTCTGGAGAGTGGAAAAATGTCAACAAGAAAGGGAAATATAATCACTGTCAATGATTTATATGAAAAAGCAGTTGAAGAATCGGAAAAGATAATAAGAGAGAAAAGGCCAGATTATCCAGAGGAAACTGTAAATCAAATCAGCAATGCCGTGGCATCTTCATCAATAAGATTCAACATAGTGAAAATAAACGCAAA
>JAKAYM010000125.1 GCA_021826795.1 Thermoplasmata archaeon | reverse complement strand
CTGGTTTTCAATGAATGAATTTATAATAATATAGTGGTAAACTATTTACTAATACTATTACCGATATATATATAGTCATGTATTAATATCATTATGAATAGAAGGAAAAAGTTTATAACAGGGGTGATAGTAGCGATGTTTGTAATGATGGTTATTGCTCCCTCGATGGTGCAACAACAAACCAATGTGAGAAACGACTCAACAGGAACAGGGTATTGTGGTGGTACAGTATGTGCGAAAGATTTGTTTGGAGTTGTCGTGATGAAGCATACATTTTCCACTGCATGGGGATTTAGTTGGTCTAATGGAAATTTAGTTAAAGAATATACCCCATCAAGCATGGCACACGCTACAGTTCCTTATATCAGTTGGATCCACGTGCACACACCGGAATGGAAACAGTGCTCTAGCAATACATATCAGGCATATGGAAATGTTGGGTACCATGTAGGTATATGGTATATTTCCATTACAGAACATACATATAGTGCAGTGACTGTTAATCCTCACTCATATGGATCCGGCCAATTTTCTTACGGAAGCGGGGAAGATAATTAACGTGATTCATAATGGTTTCGAAAAGAAAGAAAATATTTACCATATTTATAGTAATTTTATTCCTAGCTGTTGCTTTCTCCGGGATGTTTGCATGGCATAATAATTCAATTGCTTTCAAGTACAATAATAAAATAATTCCCTATCAAGCTGGAACCTATGAAAATTATACAATTTATAGCGATTCAAATTCTACAGGTTATATAAATGTCAGTAGTTCCCAATCACATGTAACAATAAATACACACATCAAATATTATAACAGGACAACATCTCTTAACATTATAACAGATAGAATACTGAACAAAACTAAAAACGGAATTTTTTATAAAGGAAAGAAAGTAATATTACCATTCTTTCAGAGTCCGGGGAATACAATAATAGAGTATGGCAACAATATGCTTAATTATTCTAATAAAAATGTATTTAGAAGTATGATTACTTGTCGGGGTGTGTACAAATACCATATTGGAGTTTATATCTCTGCATCTGAAACTAACGCTTCAGGTTTTGGCTCCAGTATATGTGCAGTGTACGATTTGCATTCTCATCTTTTAAATGATATGTCAGATTCGGGCAATCCAACATTTGCTGCCATTACAGGGGCTTATTATGAAAATAATACTGCGTATCCACTAGGAATGGGCTTATTCTTACATAAAACTAATACTATAGTATTCCCAGTGGATTGGGTATACGTAATGCTAGTATATGGAGTAGTAGCATTTGCTTTAGCTTTCTTTATCGTTATACCCGTTGTGGCGATATTAGGGATAACTGCATATAGGAGGCACAGACGTAAGAAGGTGAAAGACCATGAAAAATGACAATGTGATAACCTGTTCCGGTCTATCTAAAAACTACGGTAAGAACATTATCTTTGACAACTTGAGCATAGATATACCTGGAGGCATTACAGGGCTGGTGGCTCCAAACGGTTATGGGAAAACCACATTTATAGAAATGTGCTGCGGGCTGAGAAGCACAACATCAGGAGAGATCAAAATACTGGGTAAAAATATAAACAATGCAAAAGAGCACGTCGGCCTAATAAGTGATAAGCCCATATTTCCTCCAAATATAACCGTTGAAGATTATATAAAAATAATTTCTGATCTGTACAATGTTGATATAGATGCAAACCTCTTGGAATTATCAGGAATTAAAAAAGTATATAAATACAGGATAAAGGAACTGTCTGCAGGATATTTGAAAAGGTTTGCATTTGTTATATCCATGCTGCATGAACCTAAACTTGTGTTTGCAGATGAACCATTTTCAAACGTTGACATAAATGCCATAAAATCAATGCAAAATATGGTCCAAAATTATAATAAAAAGGGCATATCCTTTATCATAGCATCCCATGATTTAAAAGAATTGACAGACATATCTGATAGGATATTACTCATAGACGGCCAAAAACTGAAGGAGATAAAATATGAGAAGAATAAAAACGTAGTAGAGATAGCTTCATCAAACAATGATGAATTATATGATTACCTGAAGGATGATTTTGACGCAATCAAGGGAGAAAATCTAACTGTGTACTACGATGAAATAAAGGAGTTGTTATTAAAATTATCAAATTACAGCGGTGATATAATGAAAATTAAGACCATAGATTCAAAAGAGGGATTATTGAATGAAATCGATCATGCCATTAATAAAGATTGAGCTGAAAAACAGGAATGTTATTCTATATTTCTTAAGCATAATAGTAATAGAAATATTACTGTCATTTTTTATCAGCTCAGAAAAGATACCAGACAGTGGTAAATTACTGACAGCTTCAATAATCACATTTGTATTCATGGGATTAATAATGTCTATTGGTCTGATTGAGAATATTAAAAATGATATAACTGATAACTTAATAAAGACCTATATAACCTATCCTTTTTCCGCATTAAAGTATATAATATCGAAGCTGGCTATATACCTGCTGTTTGATTTACTGATACTGGTTGCAGGCGTCTTTATCACTCTATCCATTATAAATTATATAAATTATAGTAGCATAGAGCTATTGCTGGCCAGCTCATTATACACATTATTTTCAATTTTAGCAATTTTTTTAATTTCAATAGTTTTTTCACGCTTCAGCATCATCTCTGAAATAATTTCAGTATTTTATTATTTTATCATCTTTTCATACACACTGGTATCTATTACTGGGAAATCGGCAATATCAATGCTTCCATTCCTGTATTATTTTAGTTCTATCATTCATGTAAGTATACATAACTATAATACTGCAAATTTACTCATGATGCCATTATTATTCATTGTACTTATAATATTCTCATTCATATTACTGGTATATTCAGGGTGGAAATTATTTTATAATTTTAAATAAAATTTGTAAATTTTCATAACTGGTAGGGAATCAAATATATTTAGACACAGTTCTATTGCATAGTGTAATTATTTGGTGTTAGCGATAAGGATAAGAACGAGGCAATCAAACGCTTTGAAAAAATTAATTTTTATGCATTTTATTTAAATAGAAAAATTATTATTTATTTAATCCCCGAGTTCTTTCAATTCCTTTTTGGAGAATAATATTTCTTTCAGTTCCCTGTCAAGCTCAGGATCGTTCCTTCTCAGATATTCAAGCAGAAGTGAGAAATGCTCCTTCTCATCATCCCTGTTGTGTTTTATTACATCCTTCAATACAGGATCCTTTGTAGCATCCAGTCTCTCATCATAGAACATTATTGCCTGCATTTCCTCTATTAATGACTGCCTGGCCCTTGACATATCCTTTGTCTTCTCATCTAAACTGTTTTCTGTTTCATACATCGGCATTTTAATTCACCTCCTTCATTCTGGAAACCTTCTTTGCCTCATCAACATCCTCTTTCGGTGCATCCTTATAGGTAAGCCACCAGGCGTATCCCTTGTACTTTTTCAATCTTTCAGGTATATCAGCCATGGTTGCCGGCGGTGGATTTATGAAAGAGTTCCCTATTATTTCATTGTCAGGCCAGTTTGCAGGGGTTGCAACCTTGAACTTATCCACCATCTGCAGTGCCTTTATCATACGCAGTATTTCAGATACGTTCCTCCCTATTTCCAGTGGATAGTATAATATTGCCCTTACTATAGATTTATCGTCCACTATGAATACAGCCCTTACTGTGGATGTAGCAGATTCTGCATGTATCATGCCCAGTGACTTTGCAACATTTCCCACGGGGTCTGCTATGATGGGGAACTTTACATCTATTTTCAGGTTGTCATGTATCCAGTTGATCCATTCCATATGCGATATCTTTGAATCAACACTGAGGCCTATCAGTTCTGTATTCAGCTTCTGGAATTCATCGCTTCTCTGTGCAAATGAGAAGAACTCTGTGGTGCACACCGGTGTAAAATCTCCGGGATGGCTGAACAGCATGAACCATTTTCCCTTGTAATCGTCCGGCAATTTCTTTGTTCCCTGTGTGGTTACAACTTCCATTTCTGGGAACTTCTCTCCTATTAAAGGCATTCTGTTTTCCATTGTTATCCATACTCAATTGGTTATAAGTATAAAAGTATTGTGTATTTGTATAGTAAAATTATACATTAAATAATAAATTAATGAACATTTGATTATTATTTATAACTTTATAAACATAAATTTTTATTCTTTAACATAATAGAGGTAATATGGCTGACCGGCTGGATATGGAAATAGCCAGGTATCTGCTTGACAATTCTAAGCTGTCAATAAGGGATCTGGGAAAGCTCTGTGGCGTAAGCCCCGGAACAATACGGAACCGCCTACAGAAGATGGAAGGCGATAAGGAAATAATAGCATATACCACTAGGTTTCAGGTCAAAAAACTGGGCATAGACGAGGCAATACTGGGACTCGACATCATGCCTGAACAGTATACAAAGACACTGGAAACCTTAAAGGATTTCGTTTTTGTAAAGAGCTTATTTTCAACATCCGGAGACCATTCTGCAATAGCGATAATTGTATCGGGGCTGTATGGAATGGACCTTAACCAGTGCATACTGGAAATAGAAAACACAGCCGGTGTAAGGAATGTATACCCCTCAATTGTAAACAGCACCCTTAAATAAACTGCATAGATAGGTTTATAAATAAAGTAATTATCAAAAAAAGTATGCTAAATATCTGGACAGAAAAATACAGGCCAACAAAACTATCCGATGTCATAGGTGAAAAAGAAAATATCAACAGATTAAATGCCTATGTCAAAGATAAGAATATACCACATCTCATATTTGCAGGTTCACAGGGCACAGGCAAAACATCCACTGCCATCGCACTTGCAATTTCATTATTCGGAGATTCATGGAAAGAAAATTTTATGGAATTGAACGCATCAAATGACCGGGGCATAGATATTATAAGGGAAAATATCAAAAATTTTGCAAAGATAAGGCCATCCAACGATTTAGGCTTCAAGATAATATTTTTGGATGAGGCTGACCACTTGACAGGTGATGCCCAGGCAGCACTGAGAAGAACCATGGAGATGTTTTACAATACAACAAGATTCATATTCTCATGCAATTACTCATCGAAGATTATACCACCGATCCAGTCGAGATGCGTTGTACTGAGGTTCAAGCCCATTGACCGTGAATCAATGAAGGGCAGGTTGAAGGATATAGCGTCTAAAGAAGGTTTTGAAATAGATGATGATTCCCTGGATGCCATATATGAGATTTCCGATGGAGACATGAGAAAGGCAATAAATATATTACAGGCCGTTAAATTATCAGGAAAGGTCAGTGCCACAGGAATATACGAAATTTCCGGGGAGGTCAACCGGGATGAATTCAAAAATCTGATAAATATGGCAATTGAAGGCAATTTCAACGATGCCAGGAACTACCTTGACAAGATG
>JAKAYM010000124.1 GCA_021826795.1 Thermoplasmata archaeon | reverse complement strand
GGATACATCTCCTTTTTTGCCATGAAAATGTAATACTTATAAGTATAATAATGTTAGTAGATAACTATAATTACCTCTCATGCCATAAACCGCTATGAATTCTATTGAAAAAATTACCGTACCCATAGAGATTAGAGCACTCAAAACTGCCAATATATATCATGTTTCAGGCAATGCAAATTATATTGTCGATACAGGAATGTCTGAAAATAGTTACAGAGAATTAAAAAATGTCGTGGAACTAGATAAAATAGATTTCTGCATCATAACCCATTTACACATAGATCATATAGGAGGTGCACTTTATCTTACAAAAAATCACAGGATTCCTGTGTATATCTCAGAAAATGATTACAATGCAATTAAATACATAACTGATAATAAGGATGAATATTTCAAGGATTATAGGACTCTGATGATTTCAAATGGTGTTCCCGAGAATCTATTTAATAAAATTCTGGAGGGAAATCCCATCATTAAATTTATAAATTATTATTCTGCGCTGGATTTGAATATAATCAAAGATTTTAGCCTCAAGGATACCGAATTTATAGATGTGCCCGGGCATTCTCCCGGATCTGTAGCCATATATCTTAAGGATATTCAGGCAATGATTACCGGGGACCATGTACTGAAAAATATATCCCCTAATATTAGCGTGTACAGCAATGGGGTGGATTATCTCGGTATGTATATTGAAAGCCTTAAAAAGATTCAGAAATATGTGGTTAAAACAGGTTATCCGGGGCACAGAGACAATATTGATGATTTTTCTGGAAGAATAGATGAAATTATACAGCATCATCAGAGAAGAATAGCTGCAATGAAATCGCGTCTTTCTAATTGGATAACGGCATATGAACTGGCATCAACTATTGAGTGGAGTAAGAATCGCAAATTAATGGATATGAACTACATGGAGCAAAACTTTGCAGTAATGGAAACCATAGCACATTTGAAGTATATGGAAAACAATGGAATTATCGAAAATAGATATAATAATAACATATTTATGTATAAAATTACGGAATAATATAAATTATTGAATCTATTCGTTTCAATTATTAAAAATATAGCATATTATACGTAATAAAATTCATAAATATGATTAATATGTAATGAAAATATTTTTATTTGCTTATTATATCATGATTGGATAAATATGGAAGATATAGTGAAAATTGCAAAAATGATACCAGATGAAAGAGAAAAAGCCATGCAAAAGTTATTTACAGAAATGTTCAAGGAGAACGATGTCAGTAAGGTAAAAGCTATGAAAGATTTAATAACAGAAATGAATAAAACCGATGATGAAACATACATAGGTCTGTGCATGACAAATATGGGAATTGCATCAAAATTTAGCGATGAAGAGTTGAAGAGCTTTGTGGCGCTCCGTATGCAGGCTAATTCTGAACTTCCGCCTGATATGCAGAAAAGAGATATGAAAATGATGCAGGGTGCTATGCAGAGAATGCCGCAAGAATCAATTCAGAAAATAGCCAAATTTATGTGATCATAAATTTATTATTTTATTCCGGATATTTTGTTCAGTATATAAGCGGAATACCTCATACCAGGGGAATGAGGCTTCCAGATTCATCGACTATGTTTGCCCTGACATACGGACTTATATTTATTCCTTCTAAGGTATCGGCATTCGTCTCCACAGGCTTGAATTCCCTTAAACGCTCCGTAGGTACATTGATATTAATAAGAGTTGAAGCCTTACATTAAGTGCTTCTGTTATTCCTCTTATTGCATTATTATACAAGAATATATTATATAAATATTTGCATCCAGAAATTCATCCACATCATAAATTCAGTAGCTTTCTTTCTGGTAGATTGATTTGTAAATTTTAAGTTCTTGACCTTGTTACAAAATATTTAAGTTGGATTGATAAATACCCTTTCATTCCATTTAAAGGGAATATGGGATTTTAAAATCCCGCTGCAGTGACCCGACTGTAAGAAGTGATTCAATGGATGAGGAATCGGAAGATCGAAAGCGTATATTTATTTTAATCAGTGTATTAATCGGAATGTTGATGTCTGCAATAGACACAACAATAGTGCTTCTTGCATTACCAACAATGACAGTGGATTTAAAGGCACCATTCCTGGACACTATATGGGTAATTCTTGTATATTTACTGGTGCTGGCTACCCTAACAACACAGATGGGCAAACTTGGGGATATCTTTGGCAGAGGAAGAATATTCAATGCAGGATTTCTTATATTTATAGTGGGTTCAGCCATGGCCGGTGCATCCCCAAATGTCGACTTTCTTATAATATCAAGAATAGTTCAAGGTTTCGGAGCAGTACTACTTCAGGCAAACAGCAATGCCATTATCGCCGATTATTTTACTGCCGGCGAGAGGGGGAGAGCATTCGGAATTACCAGTATGGGCTGGAGCATCGGTGGTGTTCTTGGCATAATTCTCGGCGGAATCATTACTACCTTCATAGGATGGAGATACATATTTTACATAAATGTGCCCATAGGTTTAATAGGATTTTACATGGCTGAAAAGTATATCAAAGACAACAGAAAATCCACTGTTAAAATTGATTATACCGGTACAGCGCTCATCATCGCCATACTTGGATTAATATCATATGGTGCAGTGGAGGTTGCTTCTGTGGGTGCCAATGTAACAAATATTGCCATGGTAATAGCTGGACTTATAATTCTAATTCCATTTGCCATTATAGAAAAAAGGTCTAAGAGCCCTGTTATAGACACAAGAGCATTTAAGAACAAAAAATTATCATTGTCATTGATGGCTGCAACTCTTCAGGCAATAGGGTTCCTCTCAGTGCTATTTATTTTAATAATGTATTTGCAGGGAGTGCGAGGCTTCTCTCCATTTGACGCATCACTGATACTAGTGCCAGGATATCTCCTATCGAGCCTATTATCACCTAAAATGGGCAGATTATCAGATAAAGTTCCTCCTGGCATAGTTGCAGGCACCGGAATTTTAATCATGGCCATGGGTATAGTTGTTTACCTGTTTCTTGGTGTTGCGAGTCCAATATATCTGGTCATAGTCGGATCCATAATTACCGGACTTGGTGGCTCAATGTTCTGGCCCTCGAATACAAGTTCTGTCATGTCAAATTCTCCCAAGGAACTCTACGGGGCTTCATCCGGGCTTCTGAGAACACTTACGAATATAGGAACCCTTCTCAGCTATGTCATAGCAATAACAGTAGCAGCGTCTACAGTGCCCAGATATGTTACATTCGAGGTTTTTCTTGGACTTGACAGGTTACAGGGAAATGTTTCATCCAAATTTGTGGTTGGCCTTCATTCTGCACTTTTCGTTTCCATGATAGTGTTAGTTATAGGCGCAATAATGTCATTTATAACAGGAATAAAGAGCAAGAAATCAATCATTCCCGAATCAAATCGGAGTGGAGAAAAATAAAAAGCCATATAAATTTGTTATTCATTCTCTCTGTTTTCTTTCTTTATCCTGTAATTTTTTCCAGTCTATCTTGCCAGAGGCAGTTTTAGGAAGGGCATCGGTAAATTCCACTATGCGGGGATATTTGTAGCCGCCTATATTCTCCTTTGCCCATGTCACTATTTCAATTTCTTGTATCTTTTCACTCTTGCCGGAATCTTTCAGAACGATAAATGCCTTGACCTCTTCCCCTGTTCTGGGGTCCGGTGTTCCTACTGTACACACTTCAAGTACGTGCGGATGCCGTAGCATAAGGCTATCAATTTCTGCTGGCCAGACCTTGAATCCAGCACGATTAACCATTCTCTTCACCCTGTCAACAACGAAAAATGACCCCTCTTCATCCATATATCCTATGTCTCCAGTTCTCAGGAATTTTTTACCATTAATGTATATAAATGCTTTTTTTGTATCTTCAGGTTTGTTAAGGTAACCTTTGAAAAGGCTCGGTCCACTTACCACGATTTCTCCTGTTTCCCCCTTTACAACTGTGCCTGTTTCTGTGGAAATTATCCTTGCATCGTATCCGAATTGCGGGATGCCTATACACTGGAGTTTTCTATGCTCCGGTGGATTTATATGTGTCTGTCCCATTGCCTCGGTCATGCCATAACCCTCCACAAATGGTATGTGGAACAAATCTTCCATTCTTTCCGCCAGCACCCCAGGCATTGCGGCTCCACCACCACCTATGAATCTCATTGATGAAAAATTTCTTTTTCCTAAATCTTTCTGGTTCAAAAGATCAACTATCATGGGTGCAACCGAAACAAAATGTGTTATTCTGTATTTCTCAATAGCCTCGATTGCAGCCTCACTATTCCATCTGGTTAAAATTGTAACTGTAGCCCCGGCGAATATGGGAGATAGCATGGAAAAAGCCAGACCAGTTACATGGAAAAATGGGGCAGCACCGAGTTCATTTGCTGATGATGTTAGTCTTCTCCATATGGAAGCACCTATTGCATTTGCTATTACAGATTTGTTTGTGTGCACACATCCTTTTGGTATCCCCGTGGTACCAGATGTATATGCTATCAGGGCCTCATCATCCATTTTTGAATTATATTCTATTTCGCCATTTCTATGTTTTATAGCTTCTTTCCAAGGTATACCAGAGACCGGGTATTCCGACATTATGAATTCTGGAACTGGAATGTCAGGATCTTTGATGTAGTCACGAAGCGATCCGCAGACAACGGGTATATTGAATTCAGTATTCAGTTTTTCGGGGATTTTCACAAGTTCAGAGGTTGTGATTATCATTTTCATATTTGTTTCTTTAACAATATAGGAAGCAGTGCTGTAATCAAGTGCTGGGCTCATAAGAACTATTGTGGCACCGGCCCGTGCTATGGCGAAAAAAGAAATTATGAAATGCGGTGAATTCTGTATCATTATTCCAATCCTGTCACCTTTCTTGATTCCAGTGGATTTTATGTATAATGATAAGTTATTAATGTCCTCTCTAATTTCACTATACTTTATGTGATTTCCATAATATATCACTGCATCTTTAGTTCCATATAGGGAGGACGATATCTCCATCATCTTCCATATATTCATATCCGGATAATCGATAGTATAAGGCAGATAATTGGGCCAGATTTTGAGCCATTCATATTTTTCCATAAAGAAATGAAAATATAAACATATTTAAAGTTGTTCAAGAATACTTTATTAACACTTTTAATGATGCTAAATTGTACCTATAGAATGCTTTGCAATTTAGTTATAAAATCGTTAAAGCTTGAGTTTTTCTGTCTACACTGTTCCACGCTAAAAGATGCCAAAATTTCGGTCAACTTAGTGACATTTGGGTATTTCCTCTTTAAAGTAGTTTTGTTTATTATACTGTAAAAATCTTCCTTGGTTACAGATTCCGTATTAAGAATTTTATTTTTTTTAATTTTAAATTTTTTAAAGTCAATTCCAGCAAGATACCAACTTTCAATTTCAGTAATCACTATTATTATAGATTCCAACTGCTTAGGACTTGTGAATAAATAACATTTATTTTTATATTAGA
>JAKAYM010000123.1 GCA_021826795.1 Thermoplasmata archaeon | reverse complement strand
TATCGAATCAAATAGCAATGTGGAACCAATAATTGATAATGCCTATGCATACATAAAAAGGGAAAGCGGAGAACACTTCGGCATTCTAACTGAGGAACTCAGAGATATAATGTGGGATAATGTCGGAATCTTTAGAGACAACGATAAGCTTGCAGAGGCCATATCAAAAATCAAGGACCTCAGGGTACGGTCTAGATCAATGTACGTATCAGATAAAACTACAAATTATAACACTGAACTGTTTAATGCCCTGGAAACCAGAAATATGATCGATGTAGCATATGCCATGGCTACTGCTGCATTGAATAGAACGGAAACGAGGGGTGCCCATTTCAGGGATGATTTCCCGGTGAGGGACGACAAGAACTGGATGAAGCACACTGTAACCTACCTTGCCGGGGACGAGATAAAAATCTCCTACAAGCCAGTTATATATACAAGGTGGAAACCTGAAGCGAGGGTGTATTAAATGGAAGAAAAAGAAATTACCGTGAATATAAAGAAATATAATGAGAAAGACGGTGCATTCTGGAAGTCCTACAAACTGAGTGTGGATAAATATACACAGATGACAGAGGTGCTGAGAAGGATAAAATCCGAACAGGACCCTTCACTGGCATACCGTGCCTCCTGCCATATGGCTGTATGCGGGAGCTGTTCAATGAAAATTAACGGCGTGCCTTCACTTGCCTGCAGAACAATGGCATTGCAGTCAGCAGATGAGAATAATGAACTCAACGTTGAAAGCATGGATTATTATCCCGGTGTCAGAGACCTCATAACCGACATAGATGTATTTTACGATAAAATTTACCAGGTAATGCCCAGGCTTATTCCAGATGATTCCATATTATCTGGAGAAGGTGAACAGAGAATGACCCCTGAAGACCAGACAGAGGTATGGAAATTCCAGGAATGCATTTACTGTGGTCTCTGTGTTTCAGCATGTCCTTCGGTTAAAGAGGATGAAAAATTTCTGGGTCCTGCAGCCCATGCAAAGGGATTCAGGTTTGTTGATGATGACAGGGATACAAAGAAGCAAGAACGTCTTGACCTCCTAATGGACAGTGCATTCAGGTGTACTTCCTGCTATATGTGTTATGAAGTATGCCCACAGGATGTCCAGCCGGTTATAGCCATTAAGAAAACTAGAAATTATCTGGATGATTACAAGGGAGATACTCCTGTAACAGTTATGGCAAGAAAACATGATGATGCAGTAGAAGATCTTATTGAAACTACAGGAAAAATCAAAGAATCGTCACTTTATCTTAAAACCTTTGGCTTCGGTGAGGCCATGAAGGATGCAGTGAATATGTTTAAATCGGGCAAATTTAAATATGCATTTGAAAAGGATAGCAATGTTAAAAATATGGAAGAAATAAAAAAATTGATGGGTGAAAAAAAATGAAAGTAGCATATTATCCGGGATGCGCTTCCCACGGAATAGCAAAAGATGTGGATATTGCAACACAGCTGATAGCAAAGGATCTTGACCTCGAACTTATGGAAGTAGATGACTGGAACTGCTGTGGTGGAGGAATTATGGACGACAAAAGCGAGCCAGTGCATACTTCGCTGAATCTCAGAAATTTAGAAAAAGTAGAGAAGATGGGTTATGATAAAATGGCAACGCCATGCAGTGTCTGCCTGCACTCTCACAAAATGGCAGTAGATAAATATGAGAATGATCCAGTACTTAAAGAGGATGTAGACCAGAGATTGCAGAGTGCGAATATGGAGGAATATGACAATGGCGTTGAATCAGAGCACTTTATATGGGTTCTTATCCGGGATGTAGGCATTGAAAATATCAAAAAACATGTAAAAAGACCACTCAAGAATATAAAGGTGGGCACATATTATGGATGCCAGCTTCTAAGGCCTTCAAACGTAATGGGTTTCGAATCTGCTTTTAACCCTCATAGTGTAATGGATCTTGTTGCTGCGACCGGTGCAACACCTGTTGCTTTCCCAATGAAATCTGCATGCTGTGGATTCCCATTAATGGGGTCTAATCCTCCCGTTGCCCTGAAAATGGCCAATAACATATTAAGCAGTGCAAGAGACAATGGATCCGAGATGCTTGTTCATCCCTGCTCACTTTGCCATCTCCAGCTGGATGTAACCCAGACAAAGATACAGAAACAGTTTAAGCAGGACTGGAATCTTCCTGCCCTTTACATAACACAGCTTATCGGGCTTTCATTCGGCTATTCTCCCAAGGAGCTTGGGCTTGCCAAAATGTCTACAGAATATCTGAAATCGAGGGGTATATCATGAATTATAAGGATCTTTTAAAGGGAATGGAAATAACTGGAGAGGCCGAGATACCTCCAAGGCCCGGGGCGACTCCATTTGCCACAGAAATTTCTTACAAAGATAAAGACCTATTCTATGGAAAGCTTCATATTAGAAAATTAAACAATGCCATATATCTTTCTGTAGTATCAAAAATACCTTTTAACTGGAAACAGCTTGTGGGAGATATGAAATTTTCAGGAACCGTTGTAGATTCAGCAGGAGGGCTTCTATGGTTAAAGGAAAATGAAAATACTGTAGACAAGGATCTTGCTTACCTTGAACAATATCTTACTGCTATGAAAAAGAAAAACAACAAAAGCAAATAGTAAATTTATCTCTAATTTTTACATATACAGTAATAATGTATAAATCAATTATGCCCTATAAAAAATCTCTAAAATTCCACTTATTTATATTAAATTAAAAAATAAATAAAAGACTATTTTATTCCACATCCATTTCCGAGAACGTTTTTATTGGGTCTACAATTGTATATCCATCCTTGTCTGATACATCCTGCAATGCAGGAGGGTACTTCAGGTAGTCTGGAACTATTCCGGAAAGTCTCTTGGTGTAACTGGGTATGGTATTGTTTTCATAGAATACTCCTATTGGTATATGATCTCCCCATTCTAAGGATTTTCTGTATCCCTTATCGAATTTTGCTTCATCCTCTTCCTGAGTATTGACAACCGGGTTCCAGTCCTTGTTATCCTCTAGTTTGTACACACGTTGCCTGTACCAATCGAGAGTATTTACATCGTTATATGTAGGGCATGGCTGAAGAACCTCTATTACTGCAGAGCCCTGGTGCTTTATTGCCCTCTGTATCATTTCAGAGAGTTGCTTTATTTCTGATGAGAATCCCCTGGCAACAAAGGAGTAACCTGAAGCCATAGCCAGTGTTATGGGATTTATTTTACCCAATATATTTGGACGCGGAAGGCTTTTTGTTTTTTCTCCAAGAGGAAGAGTTGGTGCTGCCTGTCCCTTTGTAAGCCCATAAACTGAATTATTGTATAATATTATGTTAATTCCCGAGTTCCTTCTTCCCTCTCCAACGAAATGACCGGCTCCAATGCTTAGCATGTCTCCATCGCCACCCATCACAAGAACGTTTAGATTGGGGTTTGCAAGTTTTACTCCCACCGCATATGGTATAGCCCTTCCGTGGAGTGTATGTATTCCGGCTATGTTAAGATAGTGCGGAGTCTTTCCTGAGCATCCTATTCCTGATACAGCAACCACATTTTCTGGATCCATCTTCATGGCTGATAATGCCTGTGTTACGGCACTTACTATTCCAAAATCTCCGCAACCCGGGCACCAGTCTATTGTTAAATTGTTCCTGAAATTGTAATTGCTCTTGTCTGTTACGCTTTTTTGCATTTTTATCACCTTATGACCCCTCCTGGAGTACTTCCAGGGCGGGTTTCTTTTCCATTATATTCTTGGTTGACCTGAGGACCTCATCAAGGGTCATATGCCTTCCATTATATTTCAATATGAAATTCTCTATTTTTATGCCTGTGTTCATTCTTATTACCTTAGCTGCCTGTGCAGTCATGTTGCTCTCAACATCTATTATCAGATGAGAATTTTTCAGGATTTTTTCCACATATTCCGATGGGAAAGGCTCAAACATCCTGAGATAAAGCAGATTTGCCGATATTCCATCTTTCTTTAGCTCATCAATGGTATCAAGTAAGAGGCTTTTCTGGCTTCCCCATGTAACATATGTTATATCTGCATTTTCAGAACCATAGAGGACTACCTTATCTTCTAAGGGAATCTCATTGTCTGCTGTAACCAGTTTCTGCATTCTCTTCTCCATCATCCTGTCTCTCATCGCTGTGTCTTCGGTAACATGGCCAAGTTCATTATGTTCATCACCTGTCATCCAGAATATATCTTTTCCGAACACACCGTATGGGGATATTCCATCCTTGGTATTTAGTGAGTATCTCTTAAAGTTCTCATGATCCGTGTTTTCATTATATTTTATAATCTTTACCTTTTTGATATCTATTTCCGGAACCAGATCCATTGTGTTAGCCAGGGTTTTGTCTATGAGGTGGATTACCGGCATCTGATATCTCTGTGCATAATTCAATGATTTCATACCGTCATATATGCACTCTTCCATATCGCCTGAGGACATAACTATCTTGGGGAATTCACCATGACCTGTGTTCAGTGCGAACATCAGATCTGCCTGCCCGTTCCTTGTAGGCAATCCTGTTGATGGGCCTCCTCTCTGGTAGAATGTTATTACCACCGGTATTTCAGTCATTCCTGCATAGCCTATGCCCTCTGCCATAAGTGAGAATCCTGGACCGGATGTTGCAGTAGCACTTCTGGTTCCTGTAAGAGCTGCACCGTTTGCCATGTTTATTGCAGAAAGTTCATCCTCACACTGTACTACCACAAGCCCTGCTTTCTTCAGATCTTTTCCGGCAGATTCCAGGAACTTCATTTCTTCATGGCTTTCCAGTAGTGTGCTTTCATCACTTGCTGGCGTTATTGGATAATAGGTCTGAAACCTGAGACCGCCCATTAATTTGCCAATGGCTGTTGCATCATTGCCTGTCAGAAGCATTCTTGCGGTTGCAGGATATGTTGGCAATGTTTCCGTTTTTATTGAAGAACCTGCAACGTAATCGTATGCTGCTTTTATTACCTGAATATTTGATTCTATTACAGCTGGCTTTTTCTTGAAGGCAAACTTTATACCCTCATCTGCATGGTCCTCATCCAGACCAAGCAATGCCAGAGTGACCCCCGCCCCGAGTGTGTTATAATAACGGTTTGCCGGTCCATTGTGCACATTTTCGTTGATCAGTTTGTCAAAAGGTATAGCTATTACATCTATTCCCGTTTTCTTGAAGTATTCAAGAACTCCCTGAATGTCTAGGGTAAGATTCATTGATAAAAGTTCATCCTCTATTCTTCCGCTTGTATCAGATGTGATCATTCTAGCATTTTTAAGGCTAAATCCGTTAAAAGCTGAATCATAAACAACCTTTGCTCCCTTGGACACATCGAACATATGCTCGAATAGTGTATCTGGGTCTAAAGCTACCATTATATCCACAGGATATTTCAGTGATTTAGGCCGCTCGTGCATTATTCTAAAATGTATGTAGCTATGTCTTCCCTTAATATTGGAATGGAATTCCCTTATTCCGTAAATATTATAGCCGGCCAATGAAAATGCCATA
>JAKAYM010000122.1 GCA_021826795.1 Thermoplasmata archaeon | reverse complement strand
TGATGCCAAGGTTTCCCTGAATTCTGTATCAGGAAGACCTTTTATTTCATTGTCTATCTTTTCATCTTGAAAGGCAAAATAATCCTTATTTAGGCTGTAATATTTCTCAACATAATTTTTCTTAGGCTTTATCTCCGGTTCATTGACAATGCCAGAGGATACCAGTTCCGTCATGATCTGATACAGATTTGATCTTGTGGTTTTTATGTATTTCGCCATACCTGTAACCGTCATCTTCTTGTAATTTATAAGCAGAGTGACAATTTTCATTTTTGTTTGATTCCTTAAAACATTCAGTATATCCGTGTATTTCTCATCCATGAATATAAATTTATATATAAGATATAAATATACGTATAAGTTTGATTTATATGTTACCTTCAGATCTTTACAAACATAATAAAAGTGCCTTTATCAGGTATCTGATTTCAAGGAATATAGCCAGATTTAGCAATACCGCATATTATATTTATTTCATGTGGGAAATTATTGCAAATTACCATTCTGTTTTCCTTGTCAGTCTGATTCCCGGATTTTCCTTACTCGGGTATCTTATAATCGCAATTCCAGAAGGGGCAATAATTGATAAATATAACAGGCATTTTATATATATAGTAATTAATTTATTGATGATTATCAGCTACTCATTGATGATACAGGGACATGGCCTTTTAATAATATATGCAGTAGATTTCCTTTCATCCATGTTTGTATGGGTAATATCCGACGATTTCCGCGCACTGGAAAAGGAAATTATACCTCCGGAACACATGTCAAATGCACAATCAGTAGACCAGCTTTCATCTGGACTTTCCACACTTGCAGGAATTATTGCAGGTGGAATACTCATATTCATGAATTACGTGGATGTTTATATCCTGCTTATAGGAATATCGGTAATTGCCTTGGCTATTATATTCGTTCCAAATACAATCATGGTATCCCATCGCAGTATCGTTAAAAACGGATTTAAAAGCACATTTAAAATTGTAAAAAGTATACTGCCATTTCTGACGCTAACAGTAATACTGAACGGTATGTTTGTGGCTCTTGATGTTTTTTCCTCCGGATTGATTTATGAAATAATGCATGCAAGCTCTATTTATTACACATTTTTCATAGCCGGATTTCCAGCAGGCATGCTCGTTGGTGGTATACTTTCCATGCATCCCTTATTCAAGCGTTACCAGAAGAGTAAAAAGCTTATTGGAGTGGACATTCTATTCACAGGAGTTGCTATTATCTTGATAGCATTCAATAGAATTCCTGTTATTGATGGTTTTCTTTCATTTGCTCTTGGATTAATTCTTGCTTTTATCAATATTTACATAGAAACTATGGTAATAAATTCAATACCCAGCAGCATAACAGGTAAGTTTAACTCGGTTACAAGTATGTTCTCAGTAAGCTCTTCTCCAGTTATGGCCTTTGTGTTCGGTTATCTATCATTATTTGTTTACTTTCCGTTCATACTTGCTGCGATAGGAGTAATAACATTATTCATATCACTGACCGTGAGTAAAATAATGAATGGATTCACCTCATCCATGGAAAAAATAGAAAAGGAAAATCCTGAATTATTCTGAAGGCGTAGAATTTATAATAATTATGGACAAAATTAAAAATTTTTTAATTTAGAAGTCCTGTTAATAGAATTGCTCTCTGGAAATTTATGAGATGCTTTAATTCCCTGTCTGGTGTTACAGGCATATATTCCTTTGTAAATGTAACTTCTGTATCCCATTTTGCATGAAATCCTGTTACAATAAATGTAATTTCCCTTATATTTGCATCATCCGGCACATCTGAGTAAACTCCGACCATTCCATCCTTATCCAGTTTTGTATAGGTACTGAACGTTGCTGTATACACGTTGTCTCCTGATTTATACTGAACGCTTTTTGACTTTTTCGCATTTTTTATCAGTATTCCTACTATTGAATTATCCAGTATTTTAATGCTTCCCCGGGGAAAATCCATATCAAGTTTACCATAATTTGTTTTGACTTCCGCTTCAAATGAGCTAATATTACCAGCCATGTATTCATTATAAAAAATGGAATATAAATATATGTATTTGATTTCTCCGATAGCAGGAACACAAAAAATATCAAAATAATACTGAAATATACGTTTTCCATTATATTGATAAGCATGGAAATCTCATGCTGGATATCCATTAAATGACTATTGCATCCTGAAATGTCTTCCACGATTCAGGTTCACTTGATATTCTTTTATCCGTTACCTCTGGGTCTTATAACTATTGCCATAAAATATAAACAGAATATTTTTTTTGTTCCAGGTCTTTCTATAATACTTCCACTTATCAGCATTGTATAATCTGAATTCATTCTCATTATTGGCTTTCAAACATTTTACCTCTTTCAAGTATTGCTTCTAGATATCTGTCAAATGCATATGCTGACATAAGATATGCGTCCTGAATATCTTCGATATTATAATCATGACAGTATTTTGCCATTATGTCCAGTGCTCTGAAGGAACGGGAGTCATCTCTTCTTAAATGGTCACCAAGAAATCTTTTTACACTGTCAGGGATCGATGGTGAATTCAGCATTTCAGGATTGAAATAATAATACTTTGCACCGTATTCAGTCAATTTACCGTTGGCGATCAGTTCCAGTGAATGCATTGCCGCCATGATTGCTATCCAGTTGAATCTATTTGCTATGTCCCTCCAGCGTGATATGGCAAACTTTGTGCAATCCATGGGTTCTATGTTGAATACTCTCTTTCTATCGATTTCCAAATCTTCTCCCATTTGAAGTAAAAGTTCAATATACGGTTTCTTTCGTCCTATACCGAAATATTTAGATAAAATATTTTCAATTTCATATCTTTGCACCTCATCAATATCCGTTTTTGATACTATGATTGAACATGATTTGACCCATTGTTTCAGAAAGGAATAATGTTCAACTGCATAGCCCATCATCAAGGGTTTGCTGTAACTCTGCATTTTCAATACAAAAGGATGTGGAACCTCTCCAAGAAATTGTTTAATAACCTTATTAATAATCCATTCTTTTATTCCCCCATTTCCCATATTATAGAAACTCTCTATAGCAGAGGTAAACTGCATTATATTTAAGTCCTGTTTTGAAATGTTTTTGTTAATCCACTGTACATGATATTTGTCGCCACTTTTTTCAAGGTTCATAAAGTGAATAGCCATGGTGTAATAATCTCCGGACTCAAATTTTTCATTACATACCGGGCAGGATGCCATAATAACTTAATATTTTATTAATAATAATATTTATGAACTGGATAAAAATAGACTATAAAAGTCATAAAAATTGTTTAAAACTGGTTAAAACCTGTATCAAATTCAGAACCGGATGGCTGGTCTATTATAACTGGCTTTGCATAATCAGGAAGCTTACTAAATCCTATTATCAGTATTATGATTCCGGCTATTATCAGGAATATGCCTATAATAATTACAGTTAATATAATGCCGATGAGAAGCAAAAGCCCTGCTGTATGGAAATCATCTATTCCTGTTAAATTCCATATTTCATTATACGCAAGATATTCGAATATTATGGGAAGAAGAATTCCAAGCAGTAAAATCAGCATGATTATGAAAATAAAGCCTATGTTACTTAACAATGTGGAGGAGGCACTTCTAGGTCCTGGAGTGGTGCTGAGACTGAATATCACAGGGACCAGAATAAGTATTATGGCCAGCGCGCTGATTATTCCAAAGACTATTGCAGAAATAATGCTGTATAAAATATACCGGAATGGTCTTTGATTACTGTAATAATCTGATATAGATTTTATGGCAAGTAAGAGCAAAATTAATCCTACTATGCTGATAATAAATCCAAAACCATGGAGGAATATATCGCCGGCTACACCTATAAACTGTAAAATTACGCCCAGAATACCATATGTTTTGGCGGATTCAAGTTGCGGTATGTGCTGTCTATACATAATGGGTGAACTTAAATAGAATACATATAACTTTGCATGGATAATTTTTTTTCTGTATCCTTGCATAAATCCGATTATATAAATGTTCCCAGTAGAAATTTTTATATAATAATTAATATTTATATCGAGTGGATTCTCCATTTGATACCACCATAAGTTTCAGGAATATAATCAAATAAAACGATATCTCTAAATATCCAGAAAAAATGGATCTTTATGGAGAGCCAAAATAACATTGACAGCGATCCAATTTTGAGTCAGATGAATGGCAAGATGACCACAAAATTTTACTGGGCCGTCACTATCCTTGCTACGATAGGAGGTTTTTTGTTCGGATATGATACCTCTAACATAGGAACTGACCTGGGATTTATCCCGTTTGCGAAGAATCTTGCAATATCAGCCCCATTTGTATACGGGTATCTCATAGCAGGGGCATCTTTAGGTGCTGCTGTAGGTGCACTTATTGCTGCAGCCCTGACAGATAAATACGGAAGAAAATTTCTACTGATAACCGATGCAGCTATTTATACCATCGGTGCGTTATTATCTGCGTTTTCCGTTGATCTCGTAATGCTTCTTGTATCCAGGACTTTTATCGGACTGGCTGTAGGGGCAGATTCCGCAATAGCCACAGCATACATTGTTGAATATGCACCGAAAAATCGGAGGAGGCATCTTTCACTTATGCAGCAGTGGATGATTACATAGGGTATACTGGGAGCATATCTTGTGGGTATGGTAGTATTCTTTGTTGCACCTCAACTTGCATATGCGGTAGACTGGAGAGTACTTCTTGGGGTTGCAGCAATCCCGTCTCTTATAGGGCTTGTTTTCAGGTTCTACATGCCGGAATCACCCAGATGGCTGATACTGCATGAAAAATATGATAAGGCTAAAGCATCCTTGAAGAGATTCAATATAACGGCAACCGACAGTCAGTTGAAGGAAACACACGGTGTGCTTGCCAGGTTAGAAACAAAGATGAAAGCAACACCGGGAATAAAAAGGGCATTCGTGATAGTCGGATTATTCATGATGTTCCAGCAGATAACCGGTATAAATGTACCATTCTATTACGGTCCGGTGGTGATAGCAGATCTTCATATATTCGGATCTACAGGAGGATCTTATCTATCCAATGCAGTATTTGGAATAGAGGCATCATCAATACTTGCGATTATCAATGTGCTTGCAACACTTATAGGTTTCAGGCTTATTGATTCCTACGGAAGAAGGCATCTAGCCCTCATAGGATACGGAGGCATGGCATTGTTTGATTTCATCAGTACTGTTCTTTTCCTTGACCATATTGCTGTAGGGCTTCTAATTGGATTTGCAGGATTCATCATATTCTTTGCATTTGCAGTGGGGGGCACGGGATGGTTGCTGCAGGGTGAATATTTTCCCACGCAGTACAGGGGATTATTTGCTTCATTAATTGCAGTGGTTGACTGGATATCCAATTTTGCAATCATAGAACTTTTCCCTGTTATGGATGACAGTATCGGACTGGGATACACCATGGCAGTATTCGGAGTGCTTTCAGCAATAGCTGTAATAA
>JAKAYM010000121.1:4842-5555 GCA_021826795.1 Thermoplasmata archaeon | reverse complement strand
GAATGGAATATCAGCATATGTCAATTCCACAGGTTACTATTCCATAGCCGTTCCATCGGGAAATGTTATAATATCAGTATATGAATCAGGATATTATCCATACTCAAAGACAGTAGACCTTAAAACATCACAGGCAATCAACATAGCATTAATAAAGGAGCCAAAGGCAACATCAACGGAAACAGTAAGCGGCATAACATCGTCTGGATATAATGTAACAGTTACAAACCTTACAATCAATAATGGATACATATCGATGGATTACAATGCCACAGTAAACGGAACAGTAACGGTAATGCTTCCGTACAATGAAATAAAGAATGCAACAATAGCAGATATATTATCCAGCAGAGTCTACATAGACGGCACATTATACACAGACTTTGCAATAACAGTGACATCAAATGGTTCAGCAGTGCTGACAGTATACAACCTTGCAGGAGACCCTGCACTTTACTGGAAGTATTCACCTGCAGCATCACTTCCACAGTACTATAATGTAACATTTACTGAGACAGGATTACCATCAGGAACATCATGGTCAGTAACATTGAACGGCCAAACGGAATCCTCAACAACCTCAACAATAGTATTTACCGGTTTAAGCAACGGAACGTACTCTTATACAGTATCTAGTGTATCGGGCTATACATTATCTCCATCATCAGGGAGCATAAACATACATGGGTCCAATACTTCCAAATCAATAACAT
>JAKAYM010000121.1:0-4832 GCA_021826795.1 Thermoplasmata archaeon | reverse complement strand
TTCAAACTATCAACAATTGATATCTACGCCATAATAGGCGCGGTTGTTGCTATTGCTGCAATAGGCGGTGCAGTTATGATTATAAGAAGGAGAAGATAATTTTATCATTTTACTTTTGATAAAAAATTTCATTACCAAGAAGTAAAATGCATAACTAATGTTTCTTCCATAATTTATTGTCATTGCAGAAATAAATCTTTAACACTATTTCATTTACAATATTCTCAGGCTTTACATCCCTTACTGCCTCACCGAACATTCTCTTTATTCCAGAGAAGTATATTTCAACATTCCATATCAGGCCGTAGTTATTATTAATCTTCCATAATCCCTCACTGAATCTTCTAATGAATCTTGTAATCCTGGCCCTGTAGGGAGAACCCCTGGACAGTGTTGATGCATTCCTCCTTGGAGGTATTGCTGCCTTGCCCTCTAACTCATTGTAAATAGCCTTAGAATCATAGCCCTTGTCACAGTATAATATATTTTTTAGAATAATTCCTTCTATAGTTGTAATATCGATATCTTCTTATATTCCTCCCATGAAAAACCTATTAATTCCATGTATTTAACTATACAGGGGATTTACATTCAATTGAAATTTATTGTAAAATGAATTATGCAACTCCTATGAAAAACCTATACTTAACAATCATTTATGCCTCCCCGGTATATTAAATTTGCTGAATCGTTAATTTTTAGCAACTCTTCTCATGTTGTTTATCTTCTTTAAAGACAGTTCTTCAAGCCTTTTAAAGTATAATTCATCAGGAATGACTGTTTCACTTCTTTCCCTTTCAATGTATCTTACCTTGTTCTTTAACATTGCATATATTGTTTCTGCCAGTATCCTTGCTATTATTGACCTCTCCTTCCCTAATCTTCTTACTACCATTCAGAGAAATATTTAAATATTATTATAATATTTATTTTTATGAATAGAAGGTACAATAATTTGTTCCTTTTTTTTGTTCTTAGTCTTGTTATGATTATGGTTATGCAGCCAGCTGTCGGAGTTGATTCTTCAGATATTTCTCATAATTCGTTAGAGCTTCACTCAAATATTATGGTGAAAAACTACACCATTTTGCCAGAAAGCAATTTTAGCATGAATGGCACCAATTATATTATTGTAAAGGTAAACTATACAACGAGTTTTTTAAGCGGTGATTATATTCTTTCTCAACCTACATCTAAATCGGTAATTAATAGTAGCAATTACTTTTCTATTGAAAATAATTATACTATTCAAACTAAAGTAGTTGAGCATTACTCGTATGTTAGAGAACTTAAGTATATTAAAAATATGAATTTCTCGGAAATAGGAGTGCTGAGATCCTCTATTAACAATTTTTCTTATATAGCTGATCCAGTTGCAAATTATTCCGATCAAATTTTAGGGATTATTAATGAGATATATAACACACGAGTAACATATGATTCTATTAATATTACTCTTTTACAAGTTCTTGAAAAAGTTGATCCACAACTTGCAACTGCAATAGAGGTATTAAAATCAACATCTCAAACCATCTACGATCTTTCTCAACCTGTGGCTTATTATGGAAGCGAAATTATCAATATTCTAAACAAAATAGAACCTGAACTTCACGAGGTTGTAAACGGTAGTTCTCTTCCAAACTCATATATGAACTCTAATTTGCTGAAACTTTCAATAGATACTGTTAATTATAGAAATGATAGTTCAAAAGTTTATGATTTGATTAATAACTACCTAATAAAAGTTCAAAATTTTTTATCTTCTCCTGAAACAGATGTAAATGTTGGAAATTTATTAAGCTTATTAACATCGTTAGATTCTACAAGTTCTGTGATTATTCAAGAAATACACGGTTTGATCGCTTATCCATTTAACTCAATTAGTGGGTCTACAGATAATGTTTCAAGACAATCCAATGAAGCAGTTTCTACGCAAAATATGACATTTAATGCTACGTATAATAGCTTAAAGTTTGAAGCTGCCGTTCCATATTTGCTAGAATATTTACAGTTTTTTATTGTTAGCGCTGGTATCATATTTATAATTTTAATATTTTTAAGAAAGTTAAGGAAACATAATTCTAATGCAAATGATAATAAGAGTAAAATCTCTTCTAACCTGCTCGCATTAGGCATTACAAATTTTGGTGCAACCATTTCAATGCTCTCACTTTTGTATTTATTTGGTTTTATACCCTCCTTTAACATTTTATATAGATTTTTCCCTCTGTATGACGGGGTATATCTCAAACAGTCTACAGCTAGCGTGATCTCACAATCTGGTTCAATAAACTCGCTTCCCATTACTTGGATTTTCTTTCTAATTTTTTCACTTTTAGGTGCTTTAATTTTTGTATGGTTTTCCATTCTTTCATATAAATATCTTAGCAAATCCTTACAAATTTATAAGACTGAAATAGATACGACCAAGAAAAAAATAAAAGCACCGGTCAGCACTTTTATACCTGGATTTCTAGTTTTAATGGGGATACTTTTAACAATAATTTTTATTGAGAATCCTAAAATATTTCCAGATTCTCTTACATTATTTGTTACATTTATTCTTTTTGGTTATTTTGTTTTTTCTATTATATTTCCTTTTGGGATAATGTCTATAGGACGCAGAGTTAGGAATTTAGGTAACTTTGCTAAGAATTCTGTTATTAAACTAGCTGGAATTTTCTATACTGTTGGGATCATGTTAATTTACGTTGTTGTGCTTTACATCGGCTTTTATATTATCTATGCTATTGCGCAAAAGAATTTCCCAAATTTGAATATATATATTTACATCATGGCTGATTTCCTGTTCTACTTAGGCATCGTTTTTCTCCTACTAGCCCCCATTGCCCTAATATATGGGTCAAGAGCCTTAAACCATACCAAAGCGGAAATCCCATGATGTTAATATTACATAATTGATGGTATTGGCAAATTTCATCTGATAAGCAGCTAGCGTATCCAAACTTTCATAATTTGTTCGATATTTATCATATGTATTAATTTGAAAAATATTAACGCAATATGACAGCAAAGCAAATCCTATTAATTATGCAAAGGTAGGATAAAATAGTTACAGAAGAATTGTAAAAACCTGCGAAGATACCACAGCACAGAGGAGAAGGAAGAATAGGATATATAAAGACCATGACAATTCATGGGGTTACAGCACAATGGGCTATGAATATGGAAGGAGGGCACATTGGTTATGGATAGTTTAAAGTTATACATATCTAAAGAGGTATCCTCGCCCTTGTGGAAAGGAGGATATGAAGAAACTATTGAAAGCGATGATTGGTGTAGAATTAGGGAAGAAGCTGTTATGTTATGCCATGAATGTAGGGATAAATATGTATAGGAGGAGGTGAATCCGAGCAACAGACCTTCTCGTGAGTTTTACAGATAAGTGGCGATAGATAATAATAAAGATAAATAAATGATTTTGTCATTTTAATTAGAATTTTAGTAACGTCATTAAAGACATAAGTTTAATAACAAATATGTTATTATTTTGTTAGATAAAAATGACAACAGCATTTGGTTATGTCAGAGCCAGTACCCAAGAGGAGGTAAGGCAGGGTTCAAACGAAAGGCAGAAAGAGATCCTTGTCAATTTTTTCAAGGCCAGGGGATGGGATTACAATATATATGAAGATAAGGGAAAAACCGGTGCCAACATGGACAGGGTTGGATTTAAAAAACTCATGGATGACATAGAAAAAGAAAAACCATATGCAGTTGTGGTTGTAAAGATTGACCGGTATGCAAGGTCTCTCATAGATTTATTAAATTCAATCCAGGACCTAGAGCAGAAAGGAATCGGATTTATTTCAGTGCAGGACTCAGGGATTGATACCACATCGCCAAATGGAAGGCTGCTGCTTCAGATCCTGGGTGCATTCGCTGAGTTCGAAAGAAATATGATAAACTCCCGGACATCGGCTGGAAGGGAGAAGGCAATGGCCTTAGGAATAAAATTTGGAAGGCCAAGGTATAAGACATCAGAGAAGAACGGCGGAAAGTATATAGATCCAAAGAAAGTCCTGGAACTCAAGGCGAAAGGCATGAGTGCAAGGTCCATTTCAAAATTCATGGGATGCTCAATTACTCCAGTCTTAAAAATTATCAGGGGTGAGTAGATGATATATTCAATGACAAAAACAACTAACAACCTTAGAAAAAATGTTATAGATGCAAGAGTGTCAGGAGAGCATATAAGAACATGGGAACAAAATAGTCACTGGAGCAGCAGCCCATATCCCCTGTACACAATATACGCTGAAACTTTAGAGGGATCCCAGGCTACTACATTGCTGGGTGGAAGTAAAAACTATAAAGAAATATCAGAAAAGGAACTTAATAATGCAGTTGGAAAAACAGATGCATTAAAACTATGGAATATGCATAAATTTTCAAAGGCTGTTCCAGATAGACCAGCACTCATAATAATGGCCGGTTATCCGTTATCAGGAAAGACTACATTATCAAGAGCTATTGTAGAAAATTGCCCGGATAATACCCTCCATGTTGAATCCGATAGTATACGGCAGTATGTTGCCGAATCTAATGGCCATAAATCACCTAAATTTACCCTTACAGAATCACTTAATACCTTCAACATTGCACATGAACTTATCAGGCTTGCCCTTTCAAACAATGCAAATGTAATACTGGATGCGACCAATCTCCAGGAGAAATGGAGATTTGATGCATACCTAGCTGCAGAGGAATATGGTTCACCCGTTGTTGTGATTTTAGTCGAGGTAGCAGATGATATATTAGAAGAGAGGCTGGAAAATGCCAGCAAAGATAAGATTAAGGCATATAACCAT
>JAKAYM010000120.1 GCA_021826795.1 Thermoplasmata archaeon | reverse complement strand
ATATCCTATTTGTCTATAATTGAATTGATAGAAATGGCTTACGAATTTAAATGTAAGGATATAGGAATGGATTGCGGATTTGACGTAAAGGCAGATTCAGTGGATGAATTAATACCTGTAATACAGGTACATGCAAAGAATGCACACAACATCACTGAGATAACACCTGAACTGTTTTCAAAGGTTAAGGCCGCAATAAAACAGGATTAAACATATAAATTTTATATTTTAAGGCTTTAAAAATAATTTTTTTATTAATTTAATGGAAATTTTAGATTCTTTTAATATTTATTTCTGTTAAGATGATACACAATTATGTGAATAAATTAAAGGTAGGAAGTACCTCTATTGAAATGTCCAGCTTTCTCTATATATTGCTGGGTATTCATTTTCAATGAATACTATTGTTCAGTATAACTGAACAGATAAAAAATTATATAATAGTTATAATAAAATTATACCAAATCCTCTTTAATTTTTTTGAGGTTTTCATTAATCCTATTATAATATAATTCAAGCATATACTGGATTTCCGGGTCATTGAACTCCATAGGCAATGGGTATTTCTTCAACGGCGATAATGTATTCTTTCTAACATTTTCTACCGGTATATGTAAATCAGGTGGTTTCCAGAAATTATTTAACTCTTCCACAGCAACTGATGTATCCTTATTATTTTCCTTATTTTCCGGTATATTCCCGTCATTATTCTTTGAAATAGCGGAAATGAGCTCTTCTTTTCTTTTTCCATTTAATTCGAATAATAAAAATGGATCATCATCAAGCCGGTCTGCCAGAATATAAAATACAGCAGCTATGTGTTTACAGGGAATAGCATAATCCGGGCAAGTGCAGTTCATGTTAATTTCATCTCCACTTTGAGGGAACAATGATGCACCACCCTGTTTAAATGCATTTTCCAGCTCTGATGGTACTTCACCGGCAAGCATTCCAGCAACCAACCCCTTTGTGGATATTATCTGCTTTACTATTTTTTCCCATGCACTATCACCAAGTCGCGGAAATTCAATACTTATTCTATATGGCTTTTTCCTTGAACCCTGGACATCAGCACTAACTACATTCGAATCTATATTAACGCTTAAAACCTGACCTACCCTTGCATATCTTTTTCCTCTCTGAAGCCGGGTTTCCCAGCCATAAGAATTTAAAATGGCTATAAACCTTTTTGACCACCATTTAGTTCCTATATCTCCTTTTTTTGATTTTACCTTCATGCCACCGGTTGTTTTTATCGCAGTCCTATAATAATCATCATAATATTTTCTTCTTGCCATTATTCATCATCCTCCGAAGCAATAACTTCCCTGCGCAATGAAAACACATTTTTAAGATCTGTGCTGGATAATCCTGTAATCCAGGATTCATCAGATGCACCGATAATTTTCTCCCTCAACATGCTTTTCCCCTCTATTATATCATCAATTTTTTCTTCTATCGTGCCTGTGGAAATAAACTTGTAAACGTGGACATTTTTCATTTGACCTATCCGGTATGCCCGATCTGTTGCCTGGTCTTCCACAGATGGATTCCACCAGCGGTCAAAGTGTATTACGTTTGTTGCTGCTGTAAGGTTAATTCCCGCACCGCCAGCCTTCACCGAAATTATAAAAATTTTAGGGCCATCAGGATCCTGAAAACGTTCAACCATATTCTGCCTTAAAGACATAGGGGTGCTCCCATTGAGATAAAGCGCTTCTTCACCCAGTTTTTTAAGCATTTCTTCCTTTATTATCTTTCCGGCATCGGTATACTGTGTGAATACCAGTGTTTTCTGATTGCTGTCAATGGCTTCTTCAAGCATTTCCCTCAGCCTTACCAGCTTTTCTGATCTGTCGAGCCTTCTGTCCAGATCACCTGAAACCAGTGAAGGATGGTCTAAAAGCCGCTTTAATTTCGTTATTGTGGATAGTATTACGCTTTTTCTCTCTATACCTTTTTTCGTATTTACGGATTCAAGCATTGTGTTCACAGCTGCTTCATATAATGATGCCTGTTCCCCTGTCAATGGTATATACACCTTTACCTCTTCCTTATCCGGCAGGTCCTGTATTATACTTTTATCTGTTTTTACCCTTCTTAATATCATGGGATTTACCAGGGTATTCAAGGCATTCATTGCATTTTCATCGCCATATCTCTCAATAGGAATAGAAAAAGTTTCCCTGAATTTTTTTTCTCCGCTAAGATATCCGGGATTTATAAATTCAAATATTGACCTTAAATCCTGAAGCCTGTTTTCTATTGGCGTTCCAGTTAACGCAATTTTAAAATTGCCCTGTAATGACCTTATAGCCCTGCTCTGCTTTGTAGAATAATTTTTAATGTACTGGGCTTCGTCTGCTATAATTCCATCCCAGTTTACCTGTGACAAAAATTTAATGTCCCTCTGGAGCAGCGAATATGATGTCAATACAATTTTATAATCTGTAATATTGTCTATAAAATTATCATCCTTTTTTCTTGAATTTCCATGGTGTATGTATACATTCAATGAAGGTGCGAATTTATGGATTTCGTGCTCCCAGTTGCTAATAACAGATGTGGGGCATAGTATCAATGATGTTGATCCGTTATTTTCGAGCCTGTCCAGCAAAAATGCAATGATTTCAATAGTTTTCCCTAAACCCATGTCGTCAGCAAGGCAGCATCCAAAACCTGCGCCTGTCATAAATTTTAGCCATGCAACACCGTGTTTCTGGTATGCCCTTAAATTTCCAATGAAATTTTCCGGCTCGTCTATAGGCAATGTTTTTGCGTTGCCACTTATTATATCTCCAACCCATCCTTCCCCTGAAATTTCAACCACCGGAATTGAATTGCTATTTTCCATTGTTAGAAGTTCCGGCAGGGACATTTTTTTATTGCCTTTGTCTAAAAGTTTCAATATTTTATTTAACTGATCATTATCTATCTCTACCCATTTCTTTCCAATCTGCACTAAGTGGCTTTTCATAATGGCGAGTTTTTCTAAATCACTTTTGGAAACCGGTTCACCGTTAAGGACAATATCCAGGCTGTAATCCAGCAGTGCATTAATTCCCAATTTTACAGAATTATTAATATCCCCAGCTTTAACTTTTATTTTAATACCCAGTTTGTTCTCTTTCTTTCCCCACCATTCTGGAAACAGTATACCGAATCCAGCTTCCTCCATAGAACTACTGTACGTCTTTAATAAATCAAAAACCTCTTCATCCGAGAGATATACACCATCCGGTTTTGAGGTGATATTTTTTCCGATAGGAGAAAATATTGACTGTGCAATTCCTATTGAACGCAATAAAAACTCTTCTGGAAATGCAGTATATTTATTAATCAGGGAAATAGTTTCAGAGTCTTTTCTATCCCATATTTTGCCATATGGCACCATCAGGCTCGGATCCTTTTTGGATTGCAAAAAGAATTTAAGAAACCATTGCCCATTATTTTCCGGAGGTATAAGATCCATGCATGTCCTGAATGGAAAATTTAGTGTGCTCTTGATCTTCTCTGACCATGAAACAAGTTTTTGCATTGCCAGGCTACGGCCATATGTAACAAATGGATTATCCAGCGATAATGAGTTTACCCATTTGGCGGCATCACCTACCGAACCTTTTACTGGCTTCCCGGGATTATAGGCAAATCTTCTGGAAATACTATCTATAACCTCTGATATAAACATCCTTAGCATTGTTTCCCTGTCAATCTCCATGTGATTAAACGCAAGGCATACTCCGGGCATGTTTTTTGATAATTCATATATTAAACTCTGGTCTTCATATGTTTCCAGAATGGGAAGCCATCTGGATTTTATAGTAGTCCCTTCTTCTGTTGCAGAAGGTATAAACTTTTGCTGAGTTAATAGGTTAAATGCACTACTGGCGGCGAGTTTCCAGAACTTTAAATCATCTCCTATTATAATTCCGTTTATAATGTTATTATTTAACTGTAGCAGCATCAGGAAAACATCTGTTATATTTACTGAGATTCCGTTAATATGCCATTCCATATACGAAAATGTATCGTTTTCGTTTTCATTTGAAACTATGCCTGATAGTTCACCTGATACCAGTGGCTGATCAAGTGAAGTTGGAAAAACAGCGGATAAAGTTTCGTTCTTAAAATTAATTTTATTGCCCCATATTTTTTTAACCGCATTGACAGCAACCTTTGAAGTGCCTGAAAATGGATGGATAGCAGGATTTTTTATTTTCGTTTCTGTGGTTTCTGACCATAAAAAGAATGAGATACCCTTTTCCTCAACATGGCAACTTCCATGCAATACTATAATACTGCCTGTCTCTTCTAGCCTAACATTCAGAGTTTTACTATCCTTCATTATATTACCCGCTAATCATTTTTAAACGGAAATACAATGCATAACCACAATATATATTATTCCCAACCCTTGATTATGCCCATAATGAACGCCGTATGAGAAATAACCTATGTTAAGAATCACTCTGAATTAATTAAGGTGTATAGGAGAAGCAAAAACACGTTATACTTATGTACTTTATGTACTAGCTAGCGAATCTCCCATGATTCATCATTGCTGATATGTTTTTTCTTTTTAATGGGAAGGTAATAGGTATCCGCTTAATGATTTTTTATTTTGATAAGTATTGAGACCATGAATATCCTCAGATTATCTGCTATGATTATGATTTTTGATACAATATTCATGAGAACCCATATATTATATAGTAGTATTGCAAGATAGAAATACAATAGCCTTACATTGAGTCTTCTGGATGTAGTTCTTGCAAGGAATTTCCTTATCATCCAGTATCCTGTCTCTATTCCCCATCTTTTCCTGTACAGTTTGAGCAGCTTATTCGGTGATAGGGCAATGTTTGTTGCGAATATGTATAATCCCTAACCCTGCCTGCTGTGCCCGTATAGGGAAACAATGTGGAATGAGGCCTGACCCCTCTTTCTCCTTGCATGTGAAGAGGTTGTAAATTTCCAGTCAGAGGATCGCATGAACATATTAAACTGGTCGTTCATAACATAAGTATACAGGTTTGAAATTTAATTATTATACATATATAGCTAAAGAAAGTGCAAAAAATATGAAAAATAGAGACCGTAAAGTGTAGAAATATCAAAACAGGTATTAACAGGTTCAAATAAATCTGGTTTTTACACCTAAAGAAGACGCTATAGAATTTTGTTCCTTATCTGCGGTAATAAAAAGTGAGGAAATATTCATTGATGAGATTATATGTATCACGGCTGCTAACGGTTTGTGCAAGTCCATACAAATTTTACTAGAACGAATCATGATATCACTGTTAATATTTATTAAATCAATAGCATTTAATTTTATTAAATTTCTTACTTCATCATAAAACCTATTAAACATCTCAATAGGGTCATCTATAATTTGCTTTCTCCATGATTTATCAAAAACTATTGAAATTTCACCAATTGTTAAGATAGAGGTAATGATCTTTATTTTACTATTGTACGCATCGTTAAATAAGGCATTAATAGTCTCCGAAATTGCTTTGCTTATGTGCCTTTATACATAGTCACCTGCATCAGGATAAACGTTTATCCATTTCATCTCTTGTTTCATCAAGTATTTTTTGTGTATCAACAATT
>JAKAYM010000119.1 GCA_021826795.1 Thermoplasmata archaeon | reverse complement strand
TCACCAGATGGAAAAATCCTAATGAACGTTGAAAAGGGAAAATGGGATTCTATTATCCATGATAGTTACGACAGCATATTACTTTCTCCGAAGGGTGCAAAAATAAAACCAAGCAATCTATTCACTAAGAAAACCGATTTCAGCGTTTTTATAGGAGGTTTCTCTGAGGGTGATTTTGTTAGTCCTGTATACAAGAAATTGAACCCAATTTCCATATTTGATGATGAATTGACCATATGGACGGTCGGATGGGAAATACTGTCCAGCATGGAGACGTTGGAAGGAATCAGATAGATCATTAAACCTAAAATTTATTACTATTCTAATTATAGGGGTCCGAAGCGGGTGTGGTGTAGCCTGGTAACACGCGAGCTTGCCAAGCTCGTGCCTCGGGTTCAAATCCCGGCACCCGCATAGTTGTTAAGCTACCGTATGATTTAGTTAGTTTTCTAAATTGTTTTATCACATAACAAACTGAAAATTTTAAAATTAATTTATCAAATGTAGTATACTGCTGAATAAGGAATAATAAGTTATGGACTGGATAGAAGAGAAATAACAAACAAAATAAATTACTATTTCTCATACAATAAAAGAGATATCTAAGGATTTCCGATTTATTTATGGCAAATTTTGAGTTATTATGCTATCACTTATAAATTGAAAAGTTTCGTTTCGCTAGGTTTCTCACTAAAGAGTTACAATTTTAATGATTAATAAAAAACGATCACTAGTGTTTTATCAGTGAATTGAATGGAATATCTTATAAAATGTTTTATATATAACTTTTATTAAATTTTTATATTTTAATATAACATTATAGGCTCGGCCGTCATGATATATTATGTATAAAAAACATAATAATAAAATTATAAAAAAGAATATAATTTTTAGCAATTGCAGTCTCCTTAATACTAATGGTATCATCGAGCCTGTATGTGATTGATCAGCCGAATGGCTTTACAGGCACTAATGTTACTGGTACACCATATGTAGCATCTGGACTTTACAACGTCACCTTCACTGAGTCAAATCTTGCCAGTGCTGTACAGTGGAACGTATCCCTTGGTGAAACAAGCCAGGTTTCTACAACAAGCACTATTAGCTTCCATGTTTTTAATGGAACTTATTCGTTTATTGTTGGGAATATTTCAGGATATACTGCATCACCCAATACAGGAAGTATTAAGGTGATTGGATCAGCTGTAAATGAAAAAATAACCTTTGCTTCCATGAAGCCGGTATCCTTAGCTCCAGTTGAACTTGGAACTGCAGCACAGTATACAATACTTGCCAAAACTGGAATATCCACAACTGGTACGACAGCAATAACTGGAAATATAGGTGTAAGCCCTGCGGGAAGCACATACATAACCGGATTCTCACAAACTCTCAGTTCCACAGGACAGTATGCAACGTCAACAATGGTTAGTGGAAAAATATATGCAGCAACCTACTCCTCTCCAACACCATCTGATCTCACAACAGCGGTGGGTGACATGCAGACAGCATACACAAACGCAGCAGGAAGAGTTAATCCAGGATACGTAAATCTTGGTGCTGGAAACATTAATGGAATGACTCTTGTACCTGGGTTGTACAAATGGGGGACTGGGGTCTACATATCAACAAGTATTACCTTAACTGGTAATGCAAGTTCCGTCTGGATCTTCCAGATCTCTGGAGGATTAACCTTCGGCAACGGTGCCCACATAATAATGAAAGGAGGGGCAGAGCCACAGAACATATTCTGGCAGGTTGCTAGCGGAGCGTCAATAGGCACTGGTGCCTCATTCTATGGTATAATTATGTCGCAGACAGACATAACAATTGCAACTGGTTCCACCATGACTGGACTTGCACTTGCCCAATCGGCAGTGACCCTAGAAGCTGACACGATTTCAGCACCATCATCTTTGTTAAACGTTACACAAAAGAACTTTGATGTGACATTCACTGAAATAGGTCTTTCGACCGGCACTCCATGGAATGTAACATTAAGTGGGGAACTCCTTAAATCAACAACATCTACAATAATATTCACTGAGCCAAATGGAACGTATTCCTATATGGTTTCTTCAAACACAACAGACAGTATACAACCATCTACTGGAACAGTTTCCGTTAATGGAGAGCATGCATATCAGGCGGTCATGTTCTCTCCAGCAACACAGAAAACATACAGTGTAGCTTTTACTGAAACAGGACTTCCATCAGGAATGCAATGGGGGTTTCCATGAATGGAGCTATGACTACATCAGTCAGCTCTGATATTAGTTTTGCTTTGCCCAATGGAACTTACTCTTATACTATAGAATCCCCAGCAAACTATGGAGCATCACCCCATAGCGGATCAGTTGTTGTAAGTGGAAAAAGTGCAAATGTATCAGTTACATTCACATTAATGAAATACACTGTAACCTTTACTGAAACTGGACTTCCATCAGGAATTACGTGGTATGTGAATTCCACCAAAATTGGATTCTCTGGTGCACAATCTGGATCAAGTTATTCTATTGGCCTTACAAACGCAACCTATTCATACACTGCAAGCTCAAACGATAAGTCATACCATCAGATAAATGGTACTTTTTCAGTGAGTGGACATAGCGTTTCTGTGTCTCTAAAGTTTGTGAATGATGTTAAGAAACCATCAGTAGTTTCAAACGATTATCTGTATATTATTGCAGGTGTTATAGTTGCAGTAGCTGCTATTGGTGCAGGAGCATTTCTTATTATTCGTAAGAGAGTTTCCAAATAATTTTATAGATTAACCACTAGATATTATTCCAAACCTAATTTTAAATTATTTTCTTATTAAAGTTGACAATGAATGCAGCTAAATAAATTTTAATAATATGTTTTACCAGTTCTATTGACTTAAATTTTTATGAATTTTATGAGTATCATAGAGTGAGAGATTTTATTTATTAACCGGTAAAAAATTTTATAAACAAATTTTATTCAAAGTGTAATAGAAATGAATTGTTGGTGTCATAACTGAATTATAAATGAGACCTGCTGAAATGAATTATGAACAAACAATATCAAAATAGTTAGTGAATTAAAACTTAAAATTAATTTAAATATTTTTTAGCTTAATATCAATCTAAAAGTGCGTCCGTTGACATCAAGGGCTCTTTAGGGGCAGAGAACAATCCTATTCCCCAGAATATTATTGCATAGATGAACAACACCAGATAGTCATATGGATAAGGAATGAAGTTTATGCCACCTGTAGGTGTTCCCCCAAGATATGAAAGGATGATCATTCCAATTATATATATTGGAATCCAAATGGAATTTGACAGATTAAGGTTCTTGAAGTTCTTTATATACGCCTGATATAGAAAAACAATAGATCCTGCGAGTGTTGCTCCTAAAGCGTAAAGAGTTGTCGGGTAGGTTGACCAGTAAATCAAGTATGTAGCTATTACAAAAGCGACCAGTGACCAGAGTGTTGCATAGGGTATTTTGAATGGTCTCTCCAGATTAGGATATAGTCTTCTAAGCACGGGCAAACTCAATGAGGCTACAGCAAAATTTGCCACTGCAGCAACAACCACGAAATTCACGAGGGCATACCATGATGGTAGTGGTAAAAGGAAGATAATTGACATTACTACAATTATTACCAGAGAGAACACGGGTGCACCATGCTTAGTAGTATATTTCAATTTTTCTGGAAGAGCATCCTCTTCGGCATATCCAAACAATATCCTACTTGCTCCTGTAAGATAAACACCAAGGGTTCCACCGGGAGAAAATATGGCGAATACAAAGAATATAATTATTAAGATCGAAAGTAACCCTGCCACAGAAGGACTTACGTAGGATAAGTTGCTTTTCATTATATCTGCCAGTGGAGACCCAAGAGTTGAAATGTGTGCCCAGTCCCCTGCCTTGATTCCAAAGCCCTTGAAGTTTACTGCTCCTATCATTACCACAGCCATTCCTATGTATAGAAGACTTTGTATGGCAAGAACTGCACCTATTATTTTAGGCATAGATTTTTTTGGGTTTTTTACTTCTCCTGCCATATCAGCAACCTGCCTGTAACCTCCAAAAGAGAATAAAATTCCCGAGGCAGGTATTGCTATAAATATTCCTCCAAAAGAAGTTGCAAATTTTGGAGTCGTAAAATTGGCTGGATGAAAGATGAATATAGGTAATATGACAATAAAGGCAACTACAATTCCTACTTTTACCCATGTTAGGATATTATTAAAGGCTGAAAATTTTCCTATTCCTACCATGTTCAGGAAGAAGAATCCCAGCAATAGAAGCACTGAAAGTAATATACCGTAACCAGTTAGAACACCTGTAGTTGAGTTATACAGGAATGGAAAGTAGAAAGATGCATAAGTTGATACAGCCACAGCCTCAATGGCTGGAATTGTAGCGGCCCATATTAGCAGAGCCCAGCCTGACAAAAATCCTCCATATGATCCGTACGAATAATATGCAACCCTTGCACTTATCCCAGACCTCGGAAACATGGCTGAATATTCTGCAAATGGGAGAGTAACTAGGACAATGAAAACTGCCGTTATAATCCATGAGATTATATCTGCTGGTCCCGCATAGACTAGACCTCCAGCAGCAGCAAACAAAATTCCCGATCCTACTGCACCTCCTACTCCGAACATTATTGCCTGACCGGTTGTAATTCCTCTTTTTAAGCCTGTTTTTGTTGTTTCATAATCATCACCTGATGTTATTACCGTGTCATTTTCCATAGTATTCTATAGACATCATATTACAAAAGTTTTATTCATATGTAAGTTATATATATTACATTACTTTAGATTTAATATCAATTAAATTTAGAATAATGCGTACGTAATCTTTAAAAAATAATAGTAATCAATAAATATTCAATAAATATGGAACTTAAGTGATCTAAAATGTTATTTTTATCTGATGAAGTAGCTAATATTAGAAAACATAATCACTCAGACCTTAATTTCTCATTAAATGGAGATAAGTTTCCACATATAAGCACCTTCGGTGACCAAATACTTGAATCTGAAAGAACCGATTACAACAGGATATTCAAACTTGTTAAGAAAAGCGTAAAGAATATTCTAGGGAAGGAACGAACTGGTTTGGGGTTAGCCCTATCAAACCTCCCTAACACCATAGGTGCCTACTGGCAACTTGGAGGAAATTATATAGTTCTCAATGAAACTATAGTTGGGTATATGCGTTCAGCCACTCAATCAACAAAAGAATTTAATTCATTCCTCTTCACAGTTCTTGCACATGAATACATTCACTCTGTTGGATATGTTGATGAGATGGAAGCAAGGAGAATGACAGCCTTTGTAACAAAGATGACCTTTGGAGAGGATCATATTGCAGCTAGAATTGGAGCCTCTGACCTGTGGCACCTTTATCCCAGCCTTCTTCTCTTACCCAGTGGAGACGGAAGCAAAATGAAGATTGTAAATAATTTTGACTCTGATGCCACTTCTTATATTACATAATTGCTAATATCAGGTTAATTATATCACATTATGAAACTGGATAATTTTACTTTTAAGAACAGAATTGAAAAGCTAAGAAGGAAAATGGATGAGGCTTCAGTTGAGGCTTTTCTAATTCCTCCGGGTGCAAATTTCACCT
>JAKAYM010000118.1 GCA_021826795.1 Thermoplasmata archaeon | reverse complement strand
ATGTTAATATTATTAATAATGGGACTCGGTAAAAGAGATTTAAATAGAAAGAAGAAAAGCATAGAAATGAAAATTGATGAACTCGAACAGAAGGCAAGAAAAAATCCTATGGATAAATCCATACAGGCTGAAATTAACGAATTGAAGAAAAAACTTGATAAATAATAACATATAATAGAGATTAATCGTTTTTCCGGTAAACCCCATAGTCAACAAATTGTTAATTTTAGAGTTAAAATTTCAGGATATTAATGCCCCCTCAACATTTTTATACCATGATTATGTTATGTTTGTATGGGAATCGCAGGATTCATTTCAGAGGATTTAAAGAAGTCCCCTGTAACAGTTGATTATACATGGTATGATCGCTCTCAGGGTGTTGTACAGTGGAATTTTCAAAACATAGGAAGCACCACAAGATCTTTTATACTTATAAGAGGAGTTTCGCAGAATGGTAATGTTTCGGAAATATATGCCTTCGGTGATGCATTTTACCCTCTGTATTACCAGAATTTCAATATTGACTTTGTAACACATCCTGAAAGCCTGAAAAATATAAATGTGAAAACAAACAATGCACCACTTGCAGTTATCGAAAATTCACATTCCGAACTCCTGGTTGCTTTTCTATATACACTTTCCGGTGGGGAATCATATTCTGTCCTCGAGGCAGGATGGAAGGGCATTGAACCTGGAGGGATAAGTGTTGCATTAGCAAAATATAAAGGAGTTAAAAGTTTCGAAATTAACTACGATAAGAAGCAGTGCACGCTTTATAATGAGGAATCAAACACCGATTACCAGTGTCCGCCGGATCCATTTACAGTTAGAAGCGGTATGTTCTCCGTAGATAAAAATATAAAGGAACTGTTCAATGATAGGATCGCCGCTGTTTACATGACACCTGTTAGGAAATTTCCATAATTAAATAAAAACATGTAATTTTAAGGAATAAAACATTTTCATGGCATATCTCCTTGAAACTATGTTCGAAAATATATAGATAAAGGCTAAATATAATAGTCGTATATAAAATTACTATGATTTTAGTTACAAATGATGACGGATTTAATGCAGTTGGCATAAAAGAGCTGTTTAAAAACGCCTCCATGATTGATGAGGCTATTATGGTTGCACCTGACAGTATGAGAAGTGCTTCAGGCATGACCATTACTTTTACCAGACCAATGAGAATCCAGCCAATAAAAAATGCCGATATTAAGGGATACGCCATATCTGGATACCCTGCCGATACAATAACAATTGCGCAGAATGTTATTTTGCCAGGTAAAAAAATTGACCTTGTTGCCAGTGGAATAAACCTGGGTTCCAATATATCACTGAGATCCATTTATGCAAGTGGTACCATATCTGCTGCCATGGCTGCTGCACTGAAAGGAATTAAGGCCATGGCTTTCTCCATGGTTACAGATAAAATTAATGCCAATAGTGATTCCGACTTTTCCAAGGCCGGTGTATATTCAAGATATATAATAGAGGAGTATCTTCAGAATGGATTTCCCAGGAATGCAGATGTGCTCAATATAAATTTCCCTGAAGATATAACAGATGACACAGAAATAAAGGTTGTTCCCATGGCGTCCAGCGTATTCCACGACTATCTTGTTCATAATATAGATCCCAACGGGAAGGATTATTACTGGCTTGGAAATGAAATTGAAAAGCAGGAGGATAAAAATACTGATTATTACGTTTTGATGGAGGAGAATAATATTTCCGTAACACCACTATCAATACATGGACATAGCGTAACGGATTATGCACCCACAGAAAAATTCTTTGAAAACGTTCAGGACAGGATACTGGAAGATCAGGACGGAATAGCATAGTTCTTTTAGATTTGTATTTTTAGTTTCTTCGGTTTATTCATAAAGATTTATTTATAAAATCTGGATTCAGGTTAAATGAAAGCCTTTATCATCGGCAGGTTTCAACCGTTCCATAATGGACATCTAGCAATAATAAAGCATATACTGGATCATAATGATTATGTCGTTATAGGAATTGGCAGCGCTCAGCTTTCACACACTCTTATGAACCCATTTACGGCTGGTGAGCGCTATTTGATGATACTTAACACTCTTGAAAATAAAGGCATTTCCAATTATTATATAGTACCCATAGAGGATGTAAATTCAAATCCCATGTGGGTCGCACATGTGGAATCCCTTACTCCGCCATTCCATAGAGTGTATACAAACAATCCTCTGGTAAGAAGACTCTTCTATGAAAAGCAGTACGAGGTTCTTTCGATGCCAATGATTAACAGGGCATCGTGGTCTGGAACAAGAATACGTCAGAAAATCCTGAATGGCGGTGACTGGAAATCCGATGTACCTGAAACTGTATATAATATAATGAATGACCTGGATGGAATAAACCGTATCAAGGATTTATCCAGAACTGACGAGGACCCTATCTAATGAATTATTTTATATCATAATTATAAAATTTTAATAATATAATTTTTTTGAAATGTGTATGATACAAAGAGACCAAATAACGTAAATTAAGATGGGACAAAAATATATATTGATTTAAAATACTATACATAAATGAAAATTAAAATGAGGATTGTTGCAGCCTCTTACAGGCAGAGCGACGTAACCGTTGAATTATTTGGCCGTACAGAGGAAAATCAATCAATTACTGCACTATATTATGGATTCAAGCCCTATTTTGATTATGTGGAACCGGATAAAGAATGTATCAAAAACATAAAGAGTAATCCTGAATTTATAAGAATGGAAGATAAAAATCTATTTCTTGATGGTAAAAATGTAGATGTAAAGCGCATATATATCAAATCTCCATGGAAGGTACCAGAATTAAGGAAACTCTGTCCGTGCCAGGCACTTGCAGCAGATATACCGTTCCACCACCGGTTTATTTACGATTTTGATCTTGGCTCAACGATTGAAATAGACGGTGAATGCATAGAATCAGAGAAAAAAAATTACACAACGGATATGGTTATCAAAATAAATCAGGTAAAGAGGACAGACGATTTCAATCCACAGCTCAAAATATTTTCCTTTGATATAGAAAATTCAATTTCCACCAGGGAAATTTTTGTCATAGGATACTCTATATACTTCAACGGGGAGATAAATGAAGGTGCACTTACCGGGAAGGAACCTGAAATACTTGAAAATTTCAATAAACTGGTGCAGAAAGAAGATCCGGATTTGATTACCGGATACAATATAGATGGATATGATATGCCTCTTCTGGAAGAAAGAATGAGATTCAACAAAATCCAGTTCAAGATTGGAAGAGATTTTATTCCACCAAGGAGAATCATGGATCAGTACTGGAGGCTCCATGGAAGGGTAATCGATGATACCTGGTGGGAGGTGAGGAAAGTTCTGCATCCGAAGCACGAGACACTCAATTATGTGTCCAACATGCTCCTGAATGAGGGCAAGGAGAATGTGAACAGGCTTGACATAGAAAATGAATGGGCAAAGAGGCCGGCTGATGTAATAAAGTACTGCATCAAGGATGCCCGTCTCGCACTGATGATATACAGGAAAATAAGGATACTAGATAGAAATCTGTATCTTTCAACCGTTTCTATGCTCCCACTGGATGATGTCACCAACGGCGGAACAAGTACATATGTGGATTCCCTGCTAATAAGAAGAGCAGATCGTGAAAACATAGGGGTTCCCATGAGCTCCTCCAAATTTTCAAATGATACCTATGAAGGAGGTTATGTTCACACCATGGATCCGGGTCTTTTTGATATGATCGTTGTACTGGATTTTAAAAGCATGTACCCATCTATGATCATTAAATACAACATCTGTTTCACAACACTGAGCAGTGAAGGAACAATCGTTGCACCGAACGGTGCCAAATTTCTTTCGGCAGATGTGAAAAAGGGGTTAATTCCGGAACTGCTGGAACAGCTCATGAAAAAACGTGACGAGGTTAAGAGGCAGATGAAAATGGATAAGGCCAACTATGAATACCTGGACGGTCTCCAGGCAGCCATAAAGGTGCTTATGAATACATTTTACGGCGTTCTCGGTACATCATTTTACAGGTTCACTAACAGGGAAATCAGCAGTGCAATCACCGCATTTGCCAGAAATACCATAACATCCATAATAGATGATCTGGAAAAAACTGGCAATAAAGTTATATATGGAGATACAGATTCTATTTTCATAGAATCCGGAAAAGAAACACTGGATGAGGCAATAGAATATGGAAACAGGCTAAGCTCCGAAATATCCGAAAGAGAGCAGCTTGTGCTTGAATTCGAAAAAATCATGGATCCGCTATTTTCACACGGTGCAAAGAAGAGATACGCAGGAAAGATTGTCTATCCTCCATCATCTGCCGGTCAAATCCTGGTAAGGGGATATGAAACCAGGAGAACAGACTCCTTTGATCTTCAGAGTGAGGCACTATCAAAGGTATTCGATCTGATACTTTCCAGGGACGTGGAGGGGGCAAAAAAATATGCTGAAGACCTTATCAGGGAAGTTGCTGAGGGTAAAATAGACAACAGCAAGCTTGTGATATCCAGGAGTGTAAAGAATTTTTCCCAGTACAAGAATGAAAATTCCATGGCAAATGTAAATGCCGCCAAAAAATTGATAGAACGTGGAGAAACATTTATTCCCGGAATGAAAGTTTCATGGATTGTTACAGATGCGGGAAAAACACCACAGGGAGTCGAGCCTTTTATAGATGGCCAGGAATTTACATATACCCCAGATTATACATATTATTCCAAGAGATTACAGGAAACGCTCAACAGGGTTCTGGAAAGCCTGGATAAGGAGGTAACAGTATTCAAAAATCCACAGAGCAAAATTACTGATTTATTCCAGGAAAAACCAGGCAAACGTAATATAGAAGATTTCTTCAAATAGTTCAGTGATGAATTATTTAGTAAAAATATATATACGTTTTTCTACTTAACCGAAAATGAAAGATACCAGAAAATCATTGATTTTCACTTCACTGGGTCATTTTGCAAACGATGGTAATTTTCTCCTTTTTCCAACGTTAATAGCCTATTACAAGGTTATACCCCACATAAGTATAGCATTTCTCGGGGTAATGGCCATAATTTATAATTTACTGTCCGGGCTTCTTGGTCCGTCAATCGGGAAGCTGGCCGACAGAATAGACCGTGACGGGTTTCTTATTTTTGTCGGTATATTCATGGAGGCAATTTCGGCAATATTATTTGGAGTGGCTTTTATATATGAATTGTATGCCAGTTACATAATACTCATAGCATCCATTGTTCTAGGTGCAGGCCAGGCATTTTATCATCCCATAGGGGCATCTATTCTGGCATTTACCTACGGAAAGAAAGATTCCTCCTCTGCAATGGGAATCAATGGATCCTTCGGAAGCCTAGGAAGGGCTATTATCCCCTCCATGCTGGTTTATTCCATGCTATTCTTCGGGCATTTTGGAGGACTAATTGTCCTATCAATATATACATTCATAGCTGCATTCATCATTTTCACTGGATTGAACTTCTTTAAAAGGAGCAAGTACATAAAGGTCGACAGGGCAAAACATGGCAGAAATACAGTAGAGGATAAAGCCTCCAGGGAAGAATACTCAAAATACAGTAAATTTCTTTATATTCTCACTGCCATAGTTTTTATCAGGGCATTCTTC
>JAKAYM010000117.1 GCA_021826795.1 Thermoplasmata archaeon | reverse complement strand
ACCTCTCAGTGCTGGTCTACAATATGTGGGTTCTTCTTAATCTTATTAGAAGAATATCAGGCTATGGATGGATTACGCTCATGGACTTTATCATCTCCATGGGAAGAAGGTGTAATATAATTATGAAGGGCAATGGATGATCAACAGTTCCCAATACCACTTTTTCGATTCCATAAGAATCAATAGCTGCCTGATCCATTCATTAATGTTTTAATGAATGTTGAATCAATTGCAAGCACACGCATGTATTTACTGTATACCCTGTAATCATGTGCCCTGATGTATGGATCTAATAATTTATAGAAAAGTTGAATGAATGGAATATATGTTCTATTGTTATTAAGCTTTGACAGCCATGACCTGCTTATTCCATTGTCAATGGAAGTATCGGTTAAATCATAGCCATGCAGTGCACTGTAAATTATGGCATATACATGGTCAATGAATTTAATCCTCTTTGAGTTTATATCAAGATTCATTGATTCTGATATTTCATTAGCAGGTTTATTCAGTATCTTCTTCACTGTTTTCATAATAATTGAAAATTAAATTATCCTATAAATATGACATGGTATGACAAGGGTTAAGTATTGGAAACTGGTAAGATACTTTATATAACGATCTTACTGTTTAATATAACAGATAATTTTATTTTGGGGTGGTGAATTCATGACCAGGATTATAAATAATAGCTATTTAAAAATGAATTTCCTATAAATATGGGCATATCAATAAAAGACAATCTGTCCTTGTGGTTACAGTAGGTCTTGTGTATTATATTCAATAAATATTATTATATCGATTTTCAATATATACATATATGGAGAAATCCGGGAAAGAACTAAAGGTAACAAGAAGAGGCGATATTAAGAACGATGTAATTAATATTTTAAATGAAAATAATACTTTTAAATGGATGATAAATACAGGTGTTGTTAATTATAATTCTTTATCTAGGATAATTCAGGAGGAAATAAAAAAGAAATATAATTATAATCCGAAAATTAATACGATATCAACAATTTTAAGGAAAAATTATAACATGACAAGATTGAAAACTGAAAATAATCCATTTTCTGATATGAAAATCAATATTACTACCGGGCTTTCACTGCTTTCATGTGATTATAGCATTCAAACAATGATGGCCTATTTTCCATATTCCAGGGCCATACGTATAATACCGGGAAACAATACTATGTGGGTCATGATCTCCGGTGAAACACCAGAAAATATCATAAAATCATATCCGGGAAAAATATATGGAGATTTTCTGGAAATTAATATCACCATCGATAGAAATAAAATAAATGAAGATTCAATAAAGACATTTCTGGAAACTTTATCATTTAATTACATTAATGTTTCACAGCTTATGATATCAAAGGATGGTTTTGAATTATTTATCAGTGCCAGTTATCTTGCCAAGGTATTGAAACTTATAGAAACAATAAGGTCAGATAGGTATTTTTAATGTTACACTAATTTTTACTGAAATATTTTAATAATTTATATAGTATGAATAATTCTTTTATTCCTATAATAATCTTATTTAAGATTTATTCTTATAGATAGTCCTAGATAAGATTATTTAAATATCATAATCACATATATAGTTATGTATATATTTTTCCTGGAGTTCGTCGTATTGGGAATAATAGTTGGCGCATTAACCGGTGTCCTCGGTTCAAGTGGTGTGGTTGCCGTTGTTCCTGCCCTAATAATTATAAATTCTGAATTGCCACAGGATGCTATAGGTACAAGCCTATTGATAGACGTTATTACCTCGATCATTGTTGCCTATGTATATTTCAGGAGAGGGAGGGTAAACATAAAAAAAGGAATACCTATGATTATAGGCGCAATAATAGGTTCACAGATCGGTGTCAGGGTGGCTTTCCTCATTCCGCCTGTATATATAAAAATAGGGTTTGCCATTTTCATAATTGCCATGGGCATGTATTCGTTAATAAGGAAGAAAAATCTATCTCAAAATGAAAGCAAGAAAAATATAAAAAATATTAACATCAATGCATACGGGGTAGTTTTAATCTCAATCCCTATAGGGCTTGCAACTGGAATACTTGGGGCCAGCGGAGGAATAATGTTTCTTATTATAGCAATTTTAATACTCAAACTGGATATAAAAACTGCAGTCGGCACGGCAACGTTTGCAATGATAATCTCAGCCTTCTCTGGCACTATAGGATACCTTATTATCGGGCATATAGTAATTCTGGCTGCAATCATTATAGGCATTGTATCCATAATATCAGGATTTATCTTTTCCAGGATAGGAAATAATTTAAATCCCCTGACCACATATAAAATTCTGGGAGTTGTTTTTATGATAGTGGGGGTAGTTCAAATAATTTTGTGAGGGTAAGTTATGATTGTAAAAGAATATAAGTGGATTGCTCTTATTATAATGAGCATTTCGGAGTTAATGGTTATGAGCTTATGGTTCAGTGCATCTGCGGTAGCACCTGAACTCGCCAGTATCTGGGGTATTTCCGGAATAGGTACGCTTATTGTAACCCTGATGGTACAGTTCGGTTTTGTGGCAGGTGCCCTGATAAGTGCATCTCTCGGACTTGCAGATAAAATTAACCCGAGAAAATTGTTTGCATTTTCGGCACTTATGAGTGCTCTATTCACGGTAATGTTTGTTTTTCTATATCATTATTTTTTTATTGAAATGGTTTTGATGTTGTTAACCGGTATCATGATGGCGGGTATTTACCCGGTTGCTGTTTTAATCGTATCAAGCTGGTTTCCATCAAGACGCGGATTAGCCCTTGGTATTGTCATAGCGGGGCTTACACTGGGTTCTGCATTACCACACATAATACTGGATTTGCCATTTATCCGTGAATGGGAGGCACTGCTGGAATTTTCTTCAATGTTATCTCTTTTAGGTGGGGCTATAGTTTTCTTGATCTTGCGGGATAATAAAAAATATATAAACGCACCTAAATTTAAATGGGATACGATTAAACTGATAATCAGAAATAAATCTGTAATGCTTGCAAATTATGGCTATTTTGGGCATATGTGGGAACTCTACGCAATGTGGACATGGATTCCAGTATTTATATTCTCCAGCTTTGCCTTTTATTATACGGGAAGTAAGTTATTATTTATGGTAGGCATTGTTTCATTTTCCATCATTGGTCTCTCCGGAGTTGTCGGGTCCATACTGGGGGGTCTAATATCAGATAGGATCGGACGGACATTATCAACATCAATCTATCTGGGTATAAGCGGAACTTCTGCAGTATTAATAGGTTTTACCTACAGGTCTGCACCATTTATTACAATAATTGTAGGAATTATATGGGGAATAACCGTAATAGCAGATTCGGCACAATTCTCAACAGCAGTTACAGAACTAAGCAATAATAAAATAAGAGGAAGTGCATTAACGTTTCAGATGGCACTAGGCTTTTTAATAACCGTTGGGTCAATTTACGCTATAGATATATTGAGAAATATTGTAGGCTGGCACTGGGCTTTTTCATTTCTATCAATTGGGCCATTACTGGGAATAATTTCAATGATAAGGCTTAGATATAGAAATGAATCTTCATTGATGTGCAATGGTAAAAAATAATTCATAGTTGATTATCAGCGTTATGATAGATTTGTAACGATAGGTTGCTTGATCAAATATGCAACCTTGAATGGGCACAATAGACCCGCATGCATTTATATTCATTGGATATGCTGTATGATTAAGTAGAACCAACCTTAAAAAGAACAGAAATAGCAATGATAACTGGGTTTGAACTTATATGTTTCTGCCTATTAAAACATCAATATGTATTTTTTATAATTTCAACTGAAATATTGATCTTACCACCGATATAATTATTCATGTTGTCAACGCATTTATTTTTAATTTCCTCTACGAATTTACTTTCATATTCAATGGTTTCCATTACTTCAAGCACTGTATTTGAATTTCTGATTCTATCCACAATACTACTATCATAGCCGCAAGAGGATGCCACTGAAGCAAGAAAATTGAAATTTACGCTACTTTTGGATGAATGGAGGTCCATATTGTTGTCCGCCAGTTTTGACATCTTTCCAGGCATACCGGCAACAATAACTTTTTTTATTCCAGCATCCACGGCACGTTTTAACGAGAAACCCAGGAAATCACCGATCTCAATAAACTGCTGATCATGCAGGTCGGGGAATAATTTTTTAACTGCAGAATCACTCCTTCCACCTGTGCTGAATATTAATAGGTCTATGCCCATTCTCGATGCGACTCGTATCCCCAGAACTATTGAGGCCTTCCATGAGGAATCAGAAAATGGTATCACTATTCCCCTGGTTCCAAGTATGGATATACCACCTATTATTCCAAGCTTCGGATTGCAGGTATTTTTTGCAACCTCACGTCCTCCCGGGGCAGATACAGTAACCTTTACACCTCCAGGGATGCCATAAGCTTCTATAATTTCTTCCGCAGCACTGCGGATCATCTTTAATGGAACGGGATTTATTGCAGGATTCCCGGGCTTTATTGGCAAACCCTGTTTGGTAACAGTGCCGATTCCCTCTCCTCCAGCGACTATTATTCCAGGTTCTTCTGTACGTTCTACTCTTGAATATATATTGAGTCCGGTTGTAACATCTGGGTCATCACCCCCGTCCTTTTTAACAGATGCAATGCAGAAGTCTTTCTCTATTCTCTGATTTTCTATCATAAAACTTGCTGTCTTTTTTACAGGGAGATTGATTTCCACATTCTTTACTATTTTTCCTGTTACAAGCATTAAAAGGGCTGCTTTGGTTGCTGCTGTAGCACATGCACCTGTTGTATATCCATATCTTAAATTTGTTCTGTCCGGATTTTCAATATACATGTACATACGCTTCCATGGCATTGAATATGGCAGCAGCAACTGCGGACCCACCCTTTCTGCTCAGATTTGTTATAAAATTTCCCTTGAATGCAAGGAGTTTAGATTTTGACTCCAGTGCAGATACAAAACCAACTGGAACCCCTATGATCAATTCTGGATAGCATGATTTCCTATCCACAGATTCCAGAAGTGATAGAAGGGCCGTGGGTGCGTCCCCTATTATATATACGGCATCAGGATATTCCCTGCATGCCTTTTTTATTGAGATATATGACCTTGATAGTCCGTTATTTTTTGCCTCTTCTATTACATCCAGATCATTAATGAAACATTTTCTCTTTGGATGTCCTGGAATTCCGGCATATACCATGTTGATATCTGTTATTACTATCCCACCATCTCTAATGTACTGGAGAGAATCCTCAAAATGCCGTGAAAACACAAGTGATTTTCCAATCTCAAAATCCGCAGTTGCATGTACGGTCCTTACTATAATATCAGATTTTAATGATCTGTCCAGCCCCATTTCACTCCTGATATACGCAAAACTTCTGGAATAAATCTCTGAAGGATTCATGGTGCCATCCATAATTATTTTATCCCTATATCATTTAAAATCTTTTTTATTTCCATGGGGTTTCCTGCCTTTAATTTCCAGGGAAAATTTTTCCTGGATATTATTATGACATTGATGTCCAGTGAGAGGGCCGCTTTGACCTTTGGCTCTGCATTGAAGCCACTATCCTTGGTAATCAGTGTATCTATCCTGTAGTATTCCATTAATGCCCTGTTAAGATTCTCATCAAAATT
>JAKAYM010000116.1 GCA_021826795.1 Thermoplasmata archaeon | reverse complement strand
ACATATTATACGTAATATGTATAAATATCTTTTGCAATCAAGTTAAAATGCCATGGAATAGGTAATTAACGGAGGATAAAATTAGAGAATATTGGGTTCCTATTACACAAAAAAGGCGGAGTTAAGGATTAATTATAATATCTAATTCGTAAAGATCTTTAACACATATTTGTTTATCAATTTAAACGAGATCCATTTATATTTCTTGATCTGTATTTAATTAATAATGGGCATTACTAATTATTATTTCTATGCAAATATTGGTGACAGTTGGGGTTTGGTGCCACAACTACTTAGATATGCAAACAAATTATATATTTATTAAGCATAACGCCATAAATTGTAAATATAAATCCAGAGCATTATTTATAGATCCTGTGGAAATTATCCATATCTACAGAGACTACCAGTATGCCTGCAGTTACCAGAAGTAGTCCAATTGTATATTCTGCACGAAGTGATGGATAAAGAATAAATGCAAAGACTATAACTGGCAATAGTTCCAGGTTGGAGAGTATATTACCTATAGTTATTTGGCGCAGACCGATATTTCTCAGGGTACGGTAACCTCTAATCTCCAGATTTAGGGCTATAACAAGTGCAGCAGCAATGATAAAAGACACTGTTACGGAAATGGGATTTAAGGCCGGATATATTTTAAACTTTAATAAATACCAGAGTAAGAAAAGAACTGTGGTTTCCCCAAGGAAAACATAAAATATACCTGAGTTAGAGGAGCTCTCATGACCTATGCTCAGATAAATGCCATATGTAGCTACTGCATATAAGAAACCCATAAAAACCCCAAGAAAGATATCCAGTGGAGTTAGAATGTATGATCTCCTCGAAACCAGGTTTTCAACGATCAGTCCAAAAGTGACTAGAATTAGACCAATAATATATTTGGAAACTTTGGTTTTCTTTTTATTAAATGCATACAGTAGAACAGGGAAAAAAAGAACATTGAATTCAGCGAATGAGCTTGCTACAGTTATATCATTGGATTTAATAAGGGAATATAATACAAAATTTGCCAATCCAAATAGAATGCCCGAAAAAAATAAAATAAATGTACGCTTACCTGCATAGCTGGGGAGACCAAATATAAGGGAAAATAGCATGCCAACACACATTATAACCAGCAAATAGAAGATAGGAAAGCCTTCATGCGATGTAAGAATTATAAAACCTGAACCAACGAGCCATATTGAATACGTTAATGAAGACGCAAATGAGAGGATATATCCCATCGTACCCTTATTTTCCACCAGTTTTACCACCCTGGTCAGTTTTAATTGGCTTGAGATATAACACTATCAAAACTAATGCTGAAATAATTGTTACAATTTCAATGTTGTTCGACAAATATGGATGGTGCAAAGAATCCATAAAAGCTATCAGGGAACTGCTAATGATAAGAATAGCGACTAGAAAGTTCAGGATATTTGATTTATGTGCCTGATCCAGGTCAAAGAAAGTACTTGTTTCCCTGTACAGCTGGCTCCGCAACTGAGTAGCCCTGTCTTTTAGTTCTGAGATTCCCATTTGATGCTGATTATTTTGAAGTACACTTTTCAGCGGGGTATAGCGCTCGACATCTATAAGGTTAATTTCCACCATTTTCCTCTCAATTCTATCTTCGTCGGCTATCAGTCTTTTTTGTTCCTTACGGAGATTGTTTGATAAGCCCTTGTCTGTATACCTTTCAACAATTTCCATTAGAATAGTAAATTGGTTTCTTAGCAGTTCTATCTCTGTTACGTACTCAGCCTCCATACTATAAAACACAATTTCATTTATTTCATATATTGTTCCGGCATCATGCCATTTTGTGCCCAGCTCTGAAACCGTATATCCTGTGATCTCTTCAATAGTGTTAAAGATTATCTCCTCGCTCCTCGATGCTACAAATGTTGAATCCAGTTCGTAATACGCCAATATAGAATCGACAATACTGATGTCTTCTCTTTCTATAGAAGATCCAACCTTTCTTTCTATTTCCTGTTTTGATACAGAATCATAACTCGGGTCTCCATTGAGGATACCGTATAAGGTTTTTGTGTCCAGATTTCCACTGTAAGAAGTGGAAATAATCAGGGGGTAAATTTGAATCGATGTATTGTAATCTTTTAATACAACTTTTTCATCATTCAATAAATTGAATATATCTCTAAGTTTTTTTTCTGCTATATATTCAATGGACCGGGCATCAATCTTCAGTTCACTTCTCTCAACCATTTCCATCATTAGCTCTGGAAATATTGAACCATTGAACCTTAGGATTATTTCAAGCCCTAGGACACCCATCGAATTATAGGAACTTAAAGTGGACATATAAGCGGAATATTTCCTACCTGGTACCGCTTCAAATTCAACTGAGGCATCTCTGTTTTCCCAAGATCGACGGGTAAATCTGACTATAGACCTTCTGGTTAAGTAAGAAGTGGAAAAATTCAAATCATTCTGGAGATACCTGGCAAATATAAGCGGATTTGCTCTGTTATTTATTGTTTGATTTTTTTCAATTAAAGATCCATATTTTATGATATTCCATTCCGGCCGGTCTGAACCCAGGGCCCCGAGAAGTCCATCTTTAAATTCACTGAGATTTGTGACATATGTACCAATATCCAATGTTATCAGGTAGTGAATGCTCACCCCCTTAAACAGGGCAGGCCCAACATTTCTTAAAGTCACATATGGATGCGAAGATACCTCACTCCTAATTTTGATAAATTCTTCTATTTTTTCAGGATTATCATTGTTTAAAACATATTTAAAGTGATCAATCAAGAACGATATAAGAATTTCTGCCTCTATATACGATCCTCCATCTAGATTTTTAATTAATAACAAGAGGTTTTGTTCTGGTAATTTTCCATCCATGAAAGAGGGTTTAATGTAATTAATGCATACAAGTTTATAGGAATAATGATCCCAGAAAGTTAAGCAATTATTATCGCTGCCCGTTTTCTGTGGATCTTCAACCTCTACCATAATACCATTTAACCCATTAACGGAATTCCGTGAGTCCCTGTTTGCTAACATCTCGAATTCTTTTAAAAGCAACCCTGAAATACCTTTTCCCCTGACTCCCTTATCAACTCCTATGGATTCTATAAATCCGAATGAAGAACTATTGTAGTAATATCCAACAAGGAAGCCGACTATCCCCGTTTTCTTTGCTATTATGACATGATAATTGTTCTGACTATAAAATCCGGTGGTTTTATAAAGTAAATGTTTCTTAATATTTTCCAGATAATCCTTTTCAGAAACCTGGAAAATACTCCTGTAAAGTTCATAGAATGGCTCAAGTTCAGGAGAGTTATAATTTAGGTCGATGATTTGTACCTTTGCTTTTTGAGAGTTTTGCACCGAATTTATCTATCATTTTACTATATATAAATATTCCTACTTGTGATCCTGAAAATATATTTAAAAAGAAAATAATTGAAATCTATCTTTACAGTCCATAAATATAATTTCTGATAATGATATTTGAAAATTTAATAACAAAGTTTATATAATATCATGTATATTGACTTTTTAATGAATTCCGTAACGTTCATCAGGCAGTTATACTTTTTGTTGCTTGACTAAACGTTATCTTCATTAAAGGATTTTTGGAGGTAATAAGATGTATTTTTATGATAGTAGAGGCTATGGCGATTTTTTCAATATGGGAGAATATAGCAGGAAGGGATATGAGCCGATAAGGAAGAAAATAAGCATATTTGACACAACACTCAGAGATGGAGAACAGACACCCGGGGTTTCGTTCTCGATGAAAGAAAAGTATGAAATTGCAATGAGATTAAACGATGCCGGAGTAAACATAATTGAGGCTGGATTCCCTGCTGTCTCCCCGGATGAACTAACGGCTGTGAAGCGTATCAATTACGATTTAAACAATACCTGCTCACTTGCAAGATGCAACAGAAATGATATAGATAAAGTCATAGAATCAAATTCCAGCATAATACACCTGTTCATAGCAACATCAGACATGCATATGAAGTATAAGCTGAAAATGTCCGGCGATCAGGTTTTTGACAGGATAACTGATTCCGTTGAATATGCCAGATCACACGGGCTCAGGGTAATATTTTCACCGGAAGATGCCACAAGAAGCAATATGGATTTTATGAAAAGAATAATCAGGGCAATAGATGTTGATACTGTAAATTTTCCTGATACCATAGGCATAATGAATCCAATGTCTATGTATTATTTTACAAAAGGGATAAAAGAATTTACAAACAAAAAAATAAGTGTACACTGCCATAACGATTTCGGGATGGCAACAGCGAATACATTAGCAGGTATTATGGCCGGTGCAGACGAAGTTCAGGTAACCGTCAACGGAATAGGCGAGAGGGCCGGGAATGCATCACTGGAGGAGGTAGTATCATCAATTTATGGTTTCTCAGATTCATACACTGATATAAAAATGGAAAAACTGTACGGCATCTCGCGGTATGTTTCAGCTACAAGCGGAATAATCCCCCAAAAAAACAAGGCAATAACTGGAGAAAATGCGTTTTCACACGAAGCCGGAATACATGTCCAGGGAATAATAAATAATCCTAAAACCTATGAGGCAATAAATCCAGAAATTTTTGGCACAAAAAGGAGAATAGTGATAGGGAAGCACTCAGGAAGGGCAGCAATCAAATACATACTTGAAAATAAAGGTATATATAAGACAGACGAAGAAATTAATGATATATTAAAAATAATAAAAAATGAGAATAAAACAGTTGATGATGAATATTTATTACAGGTGGTAAAGAATGAGTAAAACAGCAGCAGAAAAAATATTTTCAGAAAAAAGTGGAACCGATTCAAGGGCAGGAGACTATGTTGTGGCAAATATAGACTACGTTATGGCCAATGACATAACAGCACCTATAGCCATTGATGCATTTAACGATCTGGGCATGAAAGCGAAAAGCGATAAAATTATAATCATCCCGGACCATTTTATACCTCCAAAGGATATAAATTCAGCAATACAGTATAAAAAATCAAAGGATTTTGCACTGAACAATGGAACATGGTTTTACGATATTGGGAATGGCGGAGTATGCCATCAGGTTATGATGGAAAAGGGTTTTGCCGCACCTGGCAGGCTTATTGCCGGGGCAGATTCACACACAAATACATACGGGGCTCTTTCAGCCATATCAACCGGCATCGGAAGCACGGAGGCAGGTGTAATATTCGCCACAGGGAAAATGTGGTTCAAAATCCCGGAAACTATTAAAATAAATCTTAAGGGCAGGCCTCCTAAAGGAGTTGAGGGAAAGGATATGATTCTCTATATTTTATCCAGAATAAAAAATGGTGGTGCAGCATATAAATGCATGGAATTTTCTGGAGATATAAAATATATAGATATAAATGAGAGAATGACAATGGCCAATATGACCACAGAGGCAGGTGCCAAATGTTCATTTTTTGATACCGATGAAAAAACTGTAGAATACCTTAAGCAGCGTAATACCGGTGAATATAAAATTGTAAAATCCGATGATGGTGCTGACTTCGAACAAACATTAGAAATAAATATGGATGAAATAAAGCCATCCATAGCAATTCCCAATTCACCGGATAATGTAAAACATGTTTCAGAAGTACATGAAAGGATTGATCAGGCTTATATCGGTTCATGTACCAACGGCAGAATAGAAGATATCACCAACAGGACCCTTGGC
>JAKAYM010000115.1 GCA_021826795.1 Thermoplasmata archaeon | reverse complement strand
AACAATATATATAAAGAATATGGGATAAATCCAAAAAATAAATACAGTTTAACTGAATTTGTAATATATTTTAAAGATATGTTTACATTTCATTTCGGTGTAAGTTTCTCCAATAGAAACGAAACTGTTATTTCTCTCATTGATTCGGCACTCCCTTACACTCTAATAATATTTGGAATAGCAGCAGTTGCATCTTTTATAATTGGAATACCACTTGGAATTCTGACCTCGTTTCTTAGGGGTAAAAAAGCGGAATCTCCAATTTTAGTTGGGTCTACAATTCTTAATTCCATTCCTTTTTTCGCTCTCGCTATTATTGTTTTTATATTATTTGCTGTATATTATCCTATTTTCCCATTGCAAGTTTCATTTTACCGTTTAACGCCTTTTTTTGCAAGCCCATCGCTTTCCGGGTTAATACAAATGCTATATTATTTTGCTATGCCCATTATCACTCTCATTGTTATAGAGGCAATGGGTCATTTATTGACCATGAGAAGCATTATGGTTTCGGTGCTCGGGGAAGATTTTATAACCACTGCAAAAGCCAAGGGGGTTAAAGAAACATCTATAATGTTTCACCATGCGGCTAGAAACGCTTTGGTTCCCGAGTCTACTAGGATGGCACTTGAATTCGCCCTTTTAATGGGTGGAGCAGTTGTAACTGAAATAATATTTGGAGTTCCTGGAATGGGAAGATTGTTATATACTAATACATTGAATGAAAACTATCCAGTAATTGAAGCAGCCCTATTCATATTATCGATAGTAACAATTGTGGCTTATTCGCTGGTTGATTTTATACACGCATGGCTAGATCCGAGAGTGAAAGTATGAGAAAAAATAATCAAATCTTAAACAACTTGAAATTTACTGCGAGAGGATTGCACAAACAGTGGAAAGTTTTCTATAGATCCAATTATGGAAAAGTTGGATTTTATATCCTGCTGGTCTACATCGTCATAGCTTTGATCGCCCCTGCTATTGCACACGGGAATCCCTTCGCAGCGGTTCCTTCTGAAGATTACTTTAGTCCTATTGTAGAACTCAATCATCCATTGAGTTTCACACCTGTTCAGTCATCCTATGGAATTACTACAAGTGAATACGTGACTGGTGGAAGCTACTATATGTTCATGACAGGCTTAAATAACGGTTCTTATAGTGTAAATGCAGTTTCAACGAAGAATGCATCTTCAGTTATACTATTTAATATCGACGGTTTACCAAAAACACTATATTCATTTAGTGCTTACAACTACACAACACTCGAACCACAATCTGAGTTAATGGTATCCACAAACAATACAATATATACCGGTGAAGTAATATGTACATACAACCCTGTTAGTTCAACATCGAATGTAACAATTAGAAATATCAATTCTATAAAAACAAATAGTACGATTCTTGCGGATTTTACCAGCTCTAAAACGTATTCACTCAACCCGCCAAGTGGTTTAGTCGGCCAATTCTTGACCGATTCGCTATCCATTACCAGTTCATATGTATATACATTTTCACTTAATAGTACTGGGTACTTTCTGAATTCATACTACTCTTATAATTTGAAACACGTCTGGAGTACTAAATTAACCAATAAGCCAACGAATTTATATTTCTATGGAAATGAGTTCATAACACCGGAATCCAGCAGAATAATTGTATTGGAAGGTAATGTTCTTGACACGTATCTTTACAATGGAACTATTTCATACAGTAAAACTTTTAATGATTCAATTTCTAATTTCGTCATACCAAGCGCTTATCAAGCTATTCCATCGAATTCTAATACTGCTTTTTTAACGGCGGGGAGCTACGTTTATATGGTTTATATAAACAATGGCACATCAAAGATGATATATGGTGCAAAATTCGGTATATTGGCATTAGGAACAAGCTCGGGTTCATCTGGTTTTCCTGGAAATTTTTTGCTTTCAAGTCCCAAATATATTTATGCGTTAACAGTTGATAAGAACGGGACCCTTTCAATTTCAAATACGATTCAAGTGCCGTTCACCATCAATGACATTAAATACTATTCTTCTGGGACATTTTTATTATCAAACACAACTGATGGGAATTTTATCTATCTTATTAATTCATATTTAGAATATCCATTCTCGTGGCATGCGTCTCTGGGCAAGATAACAACTTCTCCAATATTGTTTAATAATCCATGGCCACTAAACAAGAGTCTTCAGGATGCGCCTACGATAGCAGTACTAGATGGAAATTATCTAACAGCCTATAGTTTCGAGGGACATGCATCACCACTGCCTCCAACAACTCACACATTATCTGGAATTTCCCTCCCTCTGGGTACAAACACAGCTGGAAATAATTTGTGGATAATGTTTATAGATAGTTTTCCTACTGATCTGGAAGTTGGTTTTGCAGCTGGCATAATCACCGTGCTTATATCGGTGGCTGTTTCAATGGTTATAGGTTATTATTCGGGTTTGGTAAGTTCATTTTGGGAAACTCTCTCACTGGCTATATTCCTTATACCCGGTCTTCCCCTGTTTATAGTTCTTGCAACAATTTTAGGGCCAACACTTGATAATCTTATACTCATATTCTCGCTTTTAGGTTGGCCCTTTGTAACATTTTCGTTAATTGGGGTAGTAAGAAGCATAAAAAGCCGAACTTTTATAGAATCTGCGGTGGTATCTAACCTCAGTACCACTAAAATACTTAAGAGGCATATATTGCCAAATATGGGTACATTGCTTGCATATTTAACCTCCATTAACATCGGGGGTGCAGTTGCGGCTGTGTCTACTTATGAAATTCTGGGTCTGGCACCATTGACTATACCTACATGGGGCGGAATGTTAAACGGCTTTTTGGGCGATTATTATGGTATATCGCAATACCCGTGGATATTCGTACCGGCACTGAGTGCCCTGACTATATTCATACTAGCATTCATATTTATATCTCGTGGCATAGATGAAGTTGCGAATCCAAAGTTAGGTGGTAGAAAGTGATTGAGGAATTAAAGTACGATTTCGTGGGAAATAAAATTCTTAAAGTTGAGAATTTAAACGTTGATTTCAAAACTTACAGTGGAAATGTAAAGGCTCTAAGGAATATCAATCTGGAGTTGAAAGAGGGTGAGATGCTTGGTATTCTTGGAGAATCTGGATCTGGCAAGAGCACTCTTGCTCTTGCCATAATGTCTCTTCTTCCCGACAATGCTGTTATTAATGGATCAATTTCATTATATGATGACATGTATATAAATGGGTCACTTAAGTACAACAGGAAACAAAGAAAAATTCTAGATGAAAAGCTTAGAAATATGAGATGGAAAGATATTTCCATGATATTTCAAGGTGCCATGAACTCTTTCAATCCAGTATACACCATTGGTAAACAGATCTCAGAAGTTTTTAAAATACACACCGATCTCGGAAAAGAAGAAATAGAAGAAAGAGTGATTGAAGTTCTAAAAACCGCTGGTTTAACTGAAAATGTTATGAAATCATATCCACACGAGCTTTCTGGTGGGATGAAACAGAGAGCAGTTATCGCCATGGCGTTGGCATTAAATCCAAAAATCGTTATAGCAGACGAACCAACCACAGGTTTGGACGTGATAACACAAGCTGAAATAATTGCCCAACTTAAAAATCTGAAAAATAGTGGCAAGATAAAGTCCATGATCATAATATCACACGATATTGGAGTCGTGTCGCAGCTTGCAGATCATATAGCGGTGTTTTATGCCGGTTCCATCATGGAATATGGAAAATCGAGAGATATCTATCTTAAATCGAATAATCCATATACGATTGAACTTTTAAAAAGCTATCCGAGCCTAGCGCATGCAAAGAGTCATGTAGAGGGCATTCCTGGAAGACTTCCTGATCCGATTAACCTCCCAGTCGGTTGCAAATTCGCAGATAGGTGCTACATGGCTCAGGAAATCTGTAAAATTAAAGAGCCAGAACAGTTTTTTATTTCAGAGGAACACTTTAGCTACTGTCATTTCGCCAATCGGATAAAACCAAATGATACTTCGGGTAAAGTTTACCAACATTTCACGGGCAGTTCGTATGAAATAATTAAGGTTGGGAATTTGGTTAAATACTTCTATCTTAATAAAAATATTTTTTCATCCATTTATTCCACCCACAGAGAATTTGTCCATGCTGTTGATGACATTAATTTTGAAATTGGAAAAGGCGAGATAATTGGGATCGTTGGAGAATCTGGTTCCGGAAAAAGTACTCTCGCGAGACTTCTATTGGGCATACTTAAACCGACTTCCGGTGAAATAAGATATTATTTCGATTATGATTCTTACGCAGATGTGAATAAACTAAAGAAAGATCATGAAGATTATAAGAAATTCAGGATGAATACTCAAATGATCTTTCAGGATCCCTTTGATTCACTGAACCCCAAAATGACTGTCTTCAACATAGTAGCGGAGCCAATCATCGGTCACAGGGTTGTTAAAGACTATTTCGAAATGGAGTCCATGGTCAAGGAATCGCTAGAGAGGGCGGATTTGTCGCCAGCTGAAAGCTATCTTGAAAGATATCCTCACGAATTATCGGGTGGGGAAAGGCAAAGAGTAAGTATAGCAAGGGCAACAGTTCTTAAATCTGATTTCATCATAGCAGATGAGCCAACATCAATGCTAGACGTATCTCTTAGGGCATCCTTCATGAATAAATTAAACGAGATTAGAAAAAACGAAGGATTAACATTAATATATATATCACACGACATTGCATCCGTATATTATCTAGCTGACAGAATAATGGTGATGTATCTTGGAGTATTGGTTGAAATTGGTGAAGCAAATGAAATTATCAACAATCCTCTTCATCCATATACTAAAGCCCTTATTAAGGCGGTTCCATCTCCTACTCCGGACTGGGACCCTGGAAAACTGGGAATAATAGGTGAAATAGGTAGTTCTTTGCACGTTCCAAAGGGGTGCAGGTTTTATGAAAGATGCATATACAGACAGACAGAATGTGAGGAAATTGTACCACCCATAAGAAATATTGGTAAGCACTGGTATAAGTGCCATTTTACTCAGGATGAGTTAGCAGCGATAAAAAATGCGGGAAATAAATAAGCTTAGACTAAAAATTGCAAGTATTCCAATTTTTATATTAATTGTGTTGATTATCTCTCCATTACCTCTTTATTTTATTGGGGTTTTAAATTACTTTGCCATAATGCCGTTAATAATATTACTTAGTGCCTTTATTATATTTTTTATTGGCGCATGGTGGGATTTCGGGGCAAAAGAATACCTCAAAGATCTTATGGTTGGAGGAGCCCATATATCAGAAAATGACGTGAAATATATTAATAAGCAACAATTAATAATAACTATCATTTACATCTTGGTTGGAATTATTTATATATTAACAGCTTTTATATTAAGTTTATTTTAAAAGCGATTTTCCAAACTTATAAACCTGTTTTGCTTGGGTGTTTACTATTTATTGTTAAACTCAATATATTCCTCTGTAAGAAACCTAATTTAATAGAATAGTTATTCAGGTAAAATGGAAAGATTCAAGCTAAATCCTGATATTTTTAATGATAGGTTGGTCTTCGTTTCAAACAATGACGTATGGGAAGTCCCAATAGAAGGTGGAAAAGCACAGAGAATCACCTCAGGAATAGGCGTGATAAACAATGTTAGATATTCCCCTGATGGAAAGAGACTTGTTTTTAGGGTAATGCGGGGAAATGATGCATCATATGCTGA
>JAKAYM010000114.1 GCA_021826795.1 Thermoplasmata archaeon | reverse complement strand
CTTTTCTTCCACCTTCCAAGAACTGCTCCTTCCATTTATAAAATAACGATACTGCTATTCCATGGTTCCTGCATATCTCTGCTATTGTAATGTTGGGATTCTGGAATGATTCCATTATAATATTATACTTCTCCTCGCCGGTCCATATTCTTCCAGGCATTTACATTACCTCCCTTATATATTTATATAAATTATTCGTTATATATATCTCTTTAGCTTTGTATAAGTTTAAACTATCCATAACCACAGACTATACTCAAATAAATTAAGCGTATTTATGCTTTATTAGCTTTTTAACTAAATTTAGTGTCATAATTTTTACAATATTAAATAACAATGTCCTGTTATTTTTCTCCTACTGAAAAATTATAGGGACTTATTTTGTTATTATGAGGTGAGGTTTCCACAATAAGTATGCATGGCTAATATTTTCATAGTTTGCGGGGAATAATCACCTCTAAATCAGATTGCAGGATCATGATTTTTGCCGGTTCATAATAATCTATAACTCAATCATGATTATATCTATCAATTCTTTTCTGTTTTCCTTTTCGCCAATGTCTCTTATTTATAATACATAATAGTTCATGATTCTTCGGTGTATTCAATTTTTGGAGAAAATAATTATATTGATTATTTTAATATTATGCAACTTTTTTTAGGTTATTCTTCATTAAAATGGTAAATATGAAGCCAAGTACCACGAATATAACACCGATCAAATATATATAATCGTAGGCGGTTTTATCAGGGAATGCTGCGGTAATTGCATGTGGTATCCCGTTGATTATTGTCACGCCTATAACAACCTTTATTGTATACATGGTTTCCAGTGCACCTCCAAAAGCAGGGGCTATAGACATTCCTATATCCCTGAAAACAGTGTTCATTCCTGTAGCCTCACCTGCATTTTCCCTCGGGGTAGATGTGAGGAGTACATTTATTATACCTACAAGCATGAGAGAAATTCCGGCTCCAACAAAGATTGTATCCAGAAGAATTTCTGATATGCTTGCCCTGTAAAGATATAAAAGACCAAATCCTATTAAATCCACGGATAATCCAAGAAGTATTGAAAATCTCGGGCCTCTTTTCTTGATTATCTTTGCTGCAACCGGCGCGAAAATCATATTCATTACGGTTGCAGGGAATAATATCAAACCTGAATCAAATACGCTTTTTCCGAATCCGCTGGGTGCAGGGTCCTGTAAAAGTGTGGGTACTGTAAAAAATAGAAAATACATAGCTGCCATTGCAAACAATCCAACTATATTTGACAGGAATATGTTTCTCTTCTTCAGAAGCTTCATATTGATAAAGGCATATTTATAATGGCTCTCAAAGTAAGTAAAAGCTATAAAAAGTCCGATGGCAGCTATGAACAGACCTATTATAAGATATGAATACCAGCCGTAATGTTCCCCCTCTGATAGGGCAAATATAAGGGCAACCAATCCTCCACCTAGCATTGCGACTCCCGCTAAATCTATTTTTTGCTTGCCCGTAACTGTATTCTCTTTCACGAATATGAATACCAGTATAAGCAGTATTACTGCAACAGGTATAGCCGTATGGAAATCCCACTGCCATCCTAGTTGTTCCGTAATATATGAGCCAAGAACAAGACCTATACCTGATCCTATGGCAAATGTGGCGCTCATTATTCCCTGTGCCAGTGCAAGTTTTTCCCTGGGGACTACATCGTTTATAATTGCGAAGGCCACGGGAATCATTCCGAATCCAAGACCCTGCACCGTACGCACCGCTATCAATTCATCCAATGTACGAGTAAAACCGCCAAATGATATGGCTATGGTATAAATAATCCCCAGAATCAAAAAAATTTTCTTCTTGCCCACAATATCGGCTACCTTTCCGAAGATAGCGGCAGAAACGGTTCCACTGATGATGTACGCGGTTAAAATCCATGACACGCTACTGTAAGTGGAATGAAAAAATGTAATAAATATAGGTATAGCCGGAACTATCATGGTTTCCACATAAATAATTAATAATCCTGAAAACGCCATCAATGCTATAGTTATATTGATTGATTTCTTTGACATCTGAGTTTCAGACATGGTATGTGGATTAAATGTTTATTAATAAATATTTCTTGAACAGAATTAAGACAAAAAAAGTACTTGAAATTTCGATAAATAAAAATAAAATTAATAAATATTAATTTTGAAAGACTAAAACAGGAATTTCCATTTCCTCTTTCAGTAATCCACTATGTGCCCCCTTCATGGAATATTTCCTCTGATTCAACGGAAAATGGTAAATATCATTATTCCCGGCTATACCTATGAGTCCCGGAAGTTTCGGCATAACGTTACCGTCGATTTTCCCAAGTAATGTGGCATACATGGTATCTCCCTTGGAGACTATCTGTAGATTCTTGTAATTATTTTCCATATATTCCTTTATTTCAGAGGTATTTTCGAGGAATAACGCCCTTGAATCACCGTATGGAGGCAAAATAGATAAGTCCATCAGGTCAGAATCATTTCCAAGATTGATGGTGTTCCCTACCTCTACATGTCCATGATCGGCTGTTATGACAAAATCATAATCATCATATTTTTCCATTACCGAGATAAGTGTTTGAAGTATGTATCTGGCAGTTTCTACAGTGTATTGATCATATGGACCCAGCTTGTGTGCAATCTGATCCACATCTGGCAGGTAAAAACTTATAAAATCTATCCCCTTTTTCAGATTGTCTTCCAGCACATAAAAACTGTGAAAAACGTTTGAATATATATCTGTATTATTATTGCCATACAGTAGTGTGGAAAATGATGTTTTATTTATGAATGATGGTATGATATTTACGGTAGAATAGCCTGCACGGTTAAGAGCTGTTATCTTTGATTCATAATTGAAAATTGTACTCATGGGATACGCGCGTTCCATGGAATCCCTGATATATGCAGCAGAAGAGGTGTAACCCAGTATGTTCACTATTGATCCTAACTGTCTGATATAAAGCTGGTATCCGATTATTCCATGCTGCCCCGGATGCCTGTTCAGAAAAAATGATGATAATGCGTTGGATGTTGTTGATGGAAATACCGATGTGCATTTCATCTCATTTTTAAATTTAATCCCGGTCTTTTCATATATGTTCCAGCCCAGGCCATCAAGAAGTATGAAGCACAGCTTTTTATGATTATAGTTCAAACCGATTCCGTCTGTTTCCACCCTTAATCCAAAGTGTGAAAATATGTCGCTAGAAACGTTAACCAGTGATTTATTGTCTGGAATTATGAAATTTTCCTGCATAACAGTATATGTCTTTTTGATATATTATTATTCATGATTTTTTCCTATAATTTCTGCATTGAGAAACAAATCTCCTTGCGGCATTCTGGTTGGACGGAAAATATACATGCAGATATCCTGCGGTCAATCCTTTATAATTATATCCTTCGTATGTGCCATTTTTAAAAATATATGCAGGCTGTTCCTTACCATGAAATTCTATCCGGGAATAATGGAACTCGTGCCCCCTGATTTTCTCCCCCTCTTTGAGTATAATTCCTGATGATGCAGCTATTGCATCCCTGTACCCAAGTGAAAGGCTTTTCATATGCACCGTAGCTGGTATAGATCCAACCATGGGAAATCCCCTGCCATCAATATTTATGGAATCTGAAAGGTACATATAGCCACCGCATTCAGCAAATACGGGCATACCATTATCTATTTTATTTTTGATTTCCCACATGAGTGTTTTATTCTCTGAAAGTTTACGTGCATGGAGTTCCGGGTAACCACCGCCTATGTAAAGTCCGTCCACGTCCGGGAGAGATTTATCTATGACAGGATCAAAATATACAGGCTCAGCACCGTATTTTTCCAGAATTTCAATGTTTTCATTATAGTAAAATGAAAATGCTTGATTATATGCTATGCCTATTCTTACTGTTCCTTCCTGCCTGAAATTGTATATTTTACCTCCCTTATTCCATTCAGAACCGTATTTCTTAGAGATTTTTATAATTGAATCGAGATCAATGCTACCAGATATATTCTCTGCAAGATGTTTGTAATAGTTATTATCATTATCATGTTCGGAGGCTGTAACCAGGCCTAGATGCCTGGAATTTATTTTTATGTTTTCATCGCGTTTTATGCAGCCTACTACCTTTATTCCTGTGTAATGTTCAATCGCTTCCCTGACCATTCTGCAATGAAAATCTGAACCTGCACGGTTCATAATGACTCCTTTTATCAGGGAGCCACCTTCAAGATCCATGAATCCCCTGACAGTTGCGGCTGCACTCTGACCGGATGTGGAAATATCCACTATAAGTATAACAGGAAGATGGAGAATTTTTGAAATTTCAAATGAACTCCCCCTGAAAGTAAGACCACTGATGCCATCGTAAAAGCCCATTACGCCTTCAACAACTGAAATATCCCTTCCAGTGGAATTATGATAGTATATTTCCTTAACTATTTCGGGGCTTCCCATAACAGAATCCAGATTGTATGACCTGTTACCGGTTGCTATCCTGTGGAAACCCGGGTCAATATAATCAGGCCCTGCCTTGAAGGGTTGTACATTAAAACCCTTATCTGAGAGTGCCTTCATAATTCCGGTGGATACAGTAGTTTTTCCGGACCCGCTTGAAGTGCCAGCTATCATTATTCCATTAATATTCATTCAGAAACACCGATACGGTAACATTATTAATAATTTCCTTGGAGACAACCGGGATGCCATTCCGTGATGTGATCCTTGCGGCAGCATTTGATACAGAATAAGCACCGGTGGCCCTGTAAACTACCTCTGACCTTTCAGTAGAGTACATATTCAAATTTTCAGCAGAATAGAAATAAAGTGGACATTTGAGTGTTTCTGCTAACTTTTTAATTTCAGTGTTTCCTGATTTTATATCAATTGTTGAAATAGATTTTATGGCTTCCATGTATAAATCAAATTTTTTAAATGTATATTCTATGGCGTATAACATATCAGATAAAACTGCATCTGAAGAAAATCCTATTCCTAAATCAAGAACGGGAGGGACCAGTATGAGATCATGATTCTCATATTCCTTTTTATAGGTTATTATTATTTTTTTGCCTTTACCGGACCCACCGAGTTCCGGAATACTGATAGATGTCCTGTTTATTATGTCCACGGGGTTACCGGCTAGCATATCCCCTGAAACCGACGCAAGATTTTCCCTGCACAGAATGGACATCTTATATTTTGTTGCGATTGCGTCTATGGAGATAATTCCATGCACATCCGTTGCTGTTGTAATCACTGCAGTGGCTTTCAAAATACCGGCAATCTTTACAGTCAGTTCATTTGCACCGTGATGCCCGGATATTACAGGAATAACAAATTGCCCGGCATCATCTATTACTATAACCGGTATATCATGGAATTTATCTTTCAAATAGGGAGCTATAATTCTTACAACGGCACCCAGCGCCATAATGAATATAATAGCATCAAAGTTTTCAAATACAAATTTTGCAATGTCCTTTACATGATCAAAGGATTCAAAATTTTTATAATTGTTTAATCTTTTATTGATGAATATTTTTGCATCGAATTCTGTGGAAATCTTCTTTGAAATATAAAAGCCATTATGGGTAATTGCGATAATAGCTATCCGGCTTCCCTCCATCCTCATGAATTATATGATATATAATATAATTTCTCGAATAATTTGCCTTTAACGATAAATATTTATAGAGTTTTTAAATATGTTTATACCGGGGAGCTCAAAGCTGAGAGGATAGGGATCGACCCGTGCAACCTGATCCGGATAATGCCGGCGGAGGGAGATTGATACGAAATATGAATTTA
>JAKAYM010000113.1 GCA_021826795.1 Thermoplasmata archaeon | reverse complement strand
CGTAGATATCCAGAGCCTGCAACCTCCAGAAATTTGGGGTGCTAACCCTTCTATATAACCCATAAACTCTGTAATTTTTCTCTAAAAGCAACTTGGCCAGATAAGCTCCATCTTGCCCCGTAATGCCTGTGATCAAAGCCGATTTCATTATAAAGCATCTATTCGACGTATATAAAATTCTTTACATTAAGTGTCAATTAAAAATTGCTTTTAAACTTGACAAAAAAGGGTTCAACTTTTCGTGATACAGATAAATAAAATGAAAAACATATAAATTTACAATGAATATAAAAGAAATAATTTCAGTACAGAAAAGTGTTTTTGTATGTACTGCCTGCTCGAGTTTGGGGATTAAATAAACTTTCTAAATATAGAATCAAGTAGTTTGCAGTGATTTTTCCAGTTCAATTCCTTTGATAACGAACAATTATTTGCATTAATTTTACTCCATTCATCTTTATCAGAAAATAAATTATCTATCATTGATGCTATATTCTTATAATCGGTTTCATCAACAATATACCCATTGACATTATTTTTTATGATTTCCTTTATTCCGATACCATTGTTTATTATTAATGGTAATCCCCATGATATGGATTCCAAGCTTCCCATTCCCGGACCCTTTTCTTCGTAGCCAAATCTAATGGATACTTTTGCTCTCTTATATAATTCTGTTAAGGAATTATCGTCGATATTTCCGGTAACTATAATTTTTTCTTCCAGATTATCATCTTTTATAAGTTTTCTGAATTTATTAAAATAATTAGCATCTGCCCAGCTACCGGCTATCATCAATTTGCCTTTATGAAGATGTTTTGCAATTGCTAATAAAATTTCGGGTTTTCTTCCAAAATCCCACATTGTAACAGAGATAGCAATATTTTCTCTTTCATCAAAGTTGGGAATATTATTATGAATGACTAAACCTGGGTACACTTCATAAGAATTTTTAACCGACGCTTTTATCAATAGATTTAGATTTTCGTTGGTATTTGTAAGAACAATATCTGAATGTTTTATTGCTCTCATTTGAATAAATCTCGATAGGTACGAATTATTGAATAATGCTACTTCATGTATCAATACTGCACTTTTATTTTTAAATCTATGCTTATTATATTTTTGAAATAATGCGGTGAATTCATCGAAATAATATATTATATCATACTTTTTATTTATACTATGTTCGGTCTTATAAATTAAATCCACATCTACTGTTGCATCTTCACCTCTTTGTGGCATATAGTGTAAAGTAATTTTTTTAAATACTTTTCCCAAAATTCTTTTTTTAATATTATAATCATACATAACCGTGTAATTTATTGGTGAGTCATAAATTGGTCTTTCAGTAGATCTTATAAATATTAAATCAACATCGTTTCCTAATTCTTTTAGGCCTTCTGCTTCAGCAAATGCTATCCTCTGAACACCGCCCGGCCATAAAACCCGAACTATGATACAAATTTTCATCCAATGTTAAATGTATTTTATTTAATATGATTTTGCATTATTTGATATTTTTACTACGAAATCCGAGTGTTCATCAGATAGCCCATGTTTTTTATTCAGTGAAAAGTGCATTATAGCAATAGTTCTATACCTACTTGTTGTGGTTACAGAGGTATTCAAGACCACAAGGTTATCAGATTCCATGTAGTTTTGTAATAAATTAATTTTCGATAAACTGTCTGAATATATTTTCATGATATTAATCAATTTCTTCTGTTTGAGTAACAATTTACTTACTTTAACTACCGACAATTTATTAAGAATTATTTTTAGTATTTACAAAAAGTAGGTTACTTTCTTGAAGATCTTTACGAAACTCAAGACAATAGCATTGAAATCCATTTTTTTTCATCAATAAAATAATTTCGTCCTCAAATTTGTGTCGCACTTCAATCATAAGCGATTTAACTCTATTTATTAACTCTATACCGGAGTAAACAACCTCAAGTTCCGATCCCTCAACGTCTATTTTAACAAGATCAACGATGTTGAAAGGACGTAACAATTCGTTTAAGGATATTGTCTGAACCTCTATATAACTATCAGATTCATTTTTAATACTGTAATTTACTAACTCAGGGGTACGATAGAGCTTAACAGAACCTATCTTATCTGAAACTGCTTTAGATATGACAGTAATATTATTCGCATTATTTAATATGATATTTTGTTGGAGAATATGCAACGCTTCTTGACCCGGTTCAACAGCTAAAATCTGTTCAAAATTATGGTATGAAAGAATGGAATAAGCACCTATATTTGCACCTATATCTATCATAATTTTTCCTTTCTGTGAAGTAATATATTTAAAAACCGCTGGTTCAAATCTTCTTGCAGATATGATGCCTAACCCCCCATTTTTATTTATACAAAATTTTAATTGCGAATTAATGTATGTGCGATATATATGGTCATTATAAGTTGTTTGCTTTTTATTTACCAAAAGATGATAGCGCGAAGTAGTTGTAGGTTTTGTATATAATAATATATCCTTTAAAATTGTGAGTTTTGTAAGTAAATCACTGAATTTATATTTAGTTCTGACTACTGTTTTAAGTCTCTTACCCCTATAAAAAAAATTTGCATTTTTAAAATTTTCGCATCTATCTATGGCGATTATATCCCGTCAGATAAATAATTATTTTTTATGGATTTTTTATTGAAAACATTGGGTACCGAAAGGTTTATATTGTGTGTGGTAATTACCATACATGACTGTGATACCGCATAAGGTTAAGAGGCAGGGAAAAGAATATTACGAACTCATTGACGTGAAAAGGGTGAAAGGAAAGACTGTCCAGAAGTATGTCGGATACCTGGGGAAGAACCCGAACTCAAAGAAGGAGATTGAGCCGGGTGATCTGCTACTATACATTACCAGACTCCTGGACAAGAATATAAGCCAGGAGGATATTGGTTCAATACTTAAGAAAATCGGCATCGGTTATGATGCATGGCCAGTAACAAAGATCATCATAGAGAACGATTTAAAGATGAATAAGGTATTCCTGAAGCTGAAATGATTCCAGCAATAGTGTTCAGATATCCATCACATGTATGTCCGGAATGCAGGGCACATCTCATTGCATACAAGACAGAGAGGAGGATCGTCAGGTCATATTCCATGGGGGAGTTTACTGCAATCCACAGGATCATGAAATGCAGCAACCATGGAACATTGTTTAGATCCAGCATGCTGGAATCACTTGTAAGTCCCCATTGCACCTATGCCAATGATATTATGGTGGAGGCTGCCATGGGCAGGTTCATAAAGGGCTATTCATGTTCTGAGATATCAGCAGGATTAAACAATAGCATATCTGAATCCCATGTGAGGCTGTTAAGCAATAGGGGAATGGATATATTAATGGAGATACATGAGGAAAACATTCCCAGGCTAAAAGATGCAATGAATTCATATGTACTGCAGATAGACGGTACAACAGATTCTGAATTTTCTATGGTTATCGTTGTGAGGGATGCCATATCCGGTTTCACACTGTATGCAGAGAAATGCCATTCAGAATCATTTGAGAGTGTAAAGGATATACTGGTGAAAGTAAAGAAGAAATTCGGAATACCCTCGGGGGCAATATCAGATATGCGTGCAGGTATACTGGAGGCACTTGAACATGTATTTCCTGAAATACCCATAAGGATATGCTTAATGCACTTCCTCCGTGACCTTGGAAAGGATCTCCTGAGTGATATGCATACAGATCTTGGCATAATGATCAATAAAATAGGTATAAAATCACCATTGAAATCATTGCTCAGGTCAATTCCAGCATATAACCAGTCTACCCTGTATGAGATGGAGCAGGGATTCTGCACAGACCGCAAAGGCATGGAAGCCATGTCAGTAAGGAAGATACTTGAATCCATTCTCTCTGTTAATGGAAGTTCTGGATATGGCTTTCCATTCTCACTTAACCATCTGAACTTCTATCTCTCATGCATGGAGGCAGAAAAGAAACTCAATGATCTTTCAGGCATCATAAAGGATGGGGATTCCTTAAAGTTTCTCAATACTGCAATAAATAAGATCGAATGCATAACAAAAAATAGTGCTATTAAGGAAACTGCAGACAGACTATCAGATATAAATATGCTCTTCCAGAAGATCAGGAATGCATTCCGCATGCCTGAGAAAGGCAATCTTTCAGATATTATAGAGGATGATGATTCAATTCATGAAAAGTGTGATATTGTAATAGGTGAGATGGAAATATACCTTCACACGAATATCCCTAATCATATGTTCACTGCTGCAAAGCATATAGTTGCCAAGTATCATGAAAGAAAGGCCATGCTGTTTGCCAATAATCCAGAACATACCATACCGAGGACAAACAACAATATGGAACAGTTCTTTAGAAAACTACGCAGGAATGTGAGAAAGAGGTGTGGTAACATTGCTACAGGAAACATTCTTGCACAGAGCGGTGTATCCTTAGCAATATTCCAGAACATGGACAACCCTGAATATGTTAAAATTGTCTTCGGAGATAAGGATATTCCATCTGTATTTGGAAAGTACAGGAAACCATTCAAGAAACCTGGAATGACTAAAAACAGGATTCTGAAACTGATAGATACAGGAACAGAGATGATGCTCAATGATTCATTGCCTGATACACCATATAATGATAAATTGATGGATAAAGCCAATGAAGTACGAAGCATGAATGTTTATTAGCTAGAAATTATGGAACTTTCAACAATATTCTTCTGAGAGCAATTATTATTTGTCTAACGGGATATAATTGCCATAGGCATCTATGCGAATATGAATTACTGTATTTCATACACCTTCTAAGTTTAATGTTGTTTGCTTATTTAAACTCTCCGTTCGGATAGGCTTTGGGACAATATTATTTTGTGTGAGAACTTCTGTAATCTTTCACCATCCCTGGATTTGTACGCCTCAGATAGCTGTACTGCCTCAGGTTGTGCATGTTAATCTTCAGAGTCTCCTCCGTCTTCTTTCTCTGAGGCAGTTTCTTCCTTATCTTTACTGGCATTTTTCTTTTCATCATTGAATTCACAGATTCTGATATTGACCTCATATGGTACTGTTCCATCCAGTACTGAGTGTCATCAACCAATCTATACAGCATTGTTTTCCATGATGGCACTCCTTTTGCCCTGAATGTTGCATTAGTTTTTGGAAGGAAATATGGAGTTACCCTGTATCCATCAACAGCAGAGCAGATCTTCCTGCCTGAATACAGTGCATCCCCAAGCATTACCTCTATCTGGGGGCACAGGTCTACAGTCTGTGCCATTATATCTGGAAACATTGACAACTCTCCTATTGAGTGGTCATCGGTGGTGTATAGTCCTGCTATCATCTTTGTATGGACTCCCACTGAAAATGATGAATACTGGAAGTCATGCTTTCCCTTTGTGTGGGGAAAAGAATCAGATCTCTCCTTTCCCTCCTCGCTCTTTTTCTTCTCCTTCTCGATCCTCTGCTGGCTCCTCTTCGATTCATAGTTGATTTTCATGGTATTCGGATCACCTGTTCCATCTGTGGAGAATATCTTCTCCATGGAATTGCCTGATTCGTTCATGATCCTCTGTACCTCATCCAGAAGCTTCTTTGACCGTTCAGGATCATAGCCTCTTTCAATTGTCTTGTAGGAAAAGCCGGAGGATATTCCCAATTTTTCACTGAACAGCCTCAGGAATCCTTCAGCTATGCGGTTGGGCATGCCGAAGTATGCCTGCATCAGCATGACCTTCACGATGTCCGGGGAAGGAACTGTAGGCCTTCCAGCTCCCCTCTTCTCCTCAGGGATGCGGGAAGAGGCTATGTTAACCACATCCCTGATTGTTTCCAGTACATCGGCTATTTCATTCACCTGTGCCTGGTCATACTGATGCCAGTCC
>JAKAYM010000112.1 GCA_021826795.1 Thermoplasmata archaeon | reverse complement strand
AGCAGGCCTCTTTGCTGTATTTACGGAAATAACAGGTATAAACATACCATTTTACTATGGCCCTGTAATAATAAGCAGCCTGCACCTGTTTCCTTCGGTGACAAATCCTGCTCTTTCAATGGCGTACTCAATAAGTGCCTCAGCAATTCTTGGTGCAATTAATGTGGCGGCTACATACATTGGATTCAAGCTCCTTGACACAACCGGAAGGAGGACTCTGGCATTGTATGGATTTGCAGGCATGACAGTATTCGGTTTACTGGGAATGACACTTGCACTGATGCATATCCTTATAGGAATCCTGATAGGGTTCGCGGGTTTCATAATATTCTTTGCCTTCGGTGTTGGAGCCAATGTATGGGTCATACAGTCAGAGTACTTTCCTATCAAAAACAAGGGATTTTTTGTATCCATAATTGCAGCTATAGACTGGATCGCAAACTTTGTCATAGTTGAAGTTTTTCCGACCATGGATAAGGCCATCGGCATAGGATTTTCAATGGGTGTATTCGCTATTCTTTCCCTTATAGGCTTTATTATATTCTTTATAATAATGCCGGTTAGTAAGGGAAGGTCACTGGAGGAAATGGCAGTACTGCTTTCTAAAACAAAGTTATCTGATATGAGACATACTGGAAATAAATCCCTTGCAGTATCAGAGGGAACCGAAAGTAATGAAGCCGGCAATGAATTAGATTAATAATTTTTTTATATAATATTTTTGGAGATGATATGATTGGAGAAAGACATTAATATACTGAGTAAAATGTTAATAAATGGGCAATGGCTGGACGCAGCTGAAACATTTGATGACCGTGAACCTGCAACAGGAAACCTTCTATCAAAGGAAAGCTCGGGCACAAAGGCTGATATTGATATGGCAGTTGAATCTGCAAGGGATTCATTTAACCGGACTACCTGGAAAACCAACAATAATTTTAGAATACGAACATTGTATAAAATAAGCGAATTAATCAGGAATAACAGGGAAGATCTTGCCATGATTGAGGCGAGAGATGTAGGTAAATTTCTCGATGATGCCAGGGCGGAGGTCAACCTTTCCGCTGATCTATTTGAGTATTATGCAGGGTCTATAGATAAATTCCTTGGCGAAACCTACACTCCTGAAGAAAACAAAATAGCATTGACCATTAGAGAACCTGTGGGCGTTGTTGGTGCCATAGTGCCATGGAATTATCCGCTACCACTGGCAACACTTAAAGTTGCGCCGGCACTTGCCATGGGCAACAGTGTTGTACTCAAGCCACCGGAAGATGCCCCACTTAGCAGTCTATACCTTTCAAGGCTTATTGCCATGGCTGGCGTGCCTGATGGTATAATTAATACAGTTCCGGGCTTTGGAAGTACAGCCGGTGATGCCTTGATACATAATAGGGATGTAAATCTCATAGCATTCACCGGTTCAACTTATGTTGGCAGGAAAATTATCGAGGCATCAGCTGACAGAATAGGTCGTGTAGAACTTGAACTGGGCGGGAAGTCCCCACAGGTTATATTTTCTGATGCTGATATAAGAAAAGCAGTAGAGGGGGTAAAACTTGGAATGCTAAAGAATGCAGGCCAGGATTGCTGTGCTGGTTCCCGCATTCTTGTTCAGGAGGATATTTATGATAGATTTATGAAAATAATGAGAAAAGAAATAGAGAACCAGAAAGTGGGCAATCCCCTGGTTTCAGGGACAACTGTGGGTCCGGTTATTTCAAAAAAACAGCTTGACCGCATAGACAGTTATGTGGAACTTGCCAGGAAAGACGGTGCAAATATGACCGGTGGAGGAATCATTCAGGAGGGCAAAGCCGATGGAGCAACATTTTATAGGCCGGCACTGATAGAAAATATAGATGAGGATTCCAGGCCATACCAGGAGGAGATATTCGGGCCGGTTGGAATAGTAGAAAAATTCAAGACACTGGAAGACGCCGTAAAGAAAGCTAACAACACTGAATATGGGCTCGCATCGGCCATATGGACATCTAATATATCCACTGCGTTCCATGCTGCAAGATCAATGCAGGCGGGCATGGTATGGATTAATGAGTATTATGCCCATGTGATGGGATTTCCATTCGGTGGTTATAAGGGAAGCGGTATAGGCAAAGATTATTCAATTCATGCACTGGAAGCATACAGCCAGCTGAAAGAAGTAACATTTAGGGCAGAGCGATTCTATCATGGATGAACTGGAAATATACAAGAATGCCCTTAATCTAATGCAGGAATATTTCACTAATATAGATCATTATCTGATTGATGGCACGTTTCCGGTTTACACCGGGGATAATGGAAACTGGATTCTGTCACATGGAAATAGCTGGATGGAGGGATTTTACCCGGGAATTTTGCTCAATCTGTATTCTTACTTTACAGATAATAAAATGCTTAAAATGGCAAACAGGTCCCTATCAACCCTGATGAAAATGCCGGTTCCATTAACACATGATATTGGATTCAGGGTATATTATTCTGCTGCAAGGGCCTATGAAATAACCGGGAACGCAAGGCTAAAATTATTTTCAATTTCCCAGGCATACAGGCTCATGGGTACCTTTAATTATAACATATGTGCAATTCCGATTGGTACTGATTCTACAGCCTATTTTAATCTTAAATTTGAGGATACAGACCCTGAAACAGAATTTATAATAGATACAATGACAGGCTCTATTCCCCTGCTGCTATGGGCATGGAAGGCAACATTAGATAAACGATTTTTCTTTTGTGCATATTCCCATTCAATGAAAGTACGGGACATTCTTATAAAAGACAACTATAGTTCGTGGCAGGCAGCAAACCTCGTTAAGGAAACCGGCAGCTTTAACCGGCACACGCATCAGGGAAAATCGGATAACAGCACATGGGCAAGGGGACAGGCCTGGGGTATTTATGGTTTTATCAAAATGTTTCAGGAAACCGGCATTAGCATATTCAGGGACATAGCCGGAAGGATGGCAGTTTATTATATAAAACATATGCCTGAGAACGGCATAGCAATTTACGATTTTGATACAACCAATCAGGAAAGTATTGATACATCAGCCGGAGCAATTGCAGCATGTGGCTTTCTGGATATCTATAAAAGTACAGGGGATAGAATATTTTTGGATTCGGCCAGGAAAATAATCAAATCTTCAGTTTCTATGGAAGGCTTTCGTGGTGGGCTTATGCATTCGAGATATAGAAATGACACCGGAACCGATTCGGAAATTATATTTGGTGATTATTTTCTATCGGAAGCATTAATAAAAATATTAGGAGTGTTGAATTAATATGGATAACAGAATTTTACTGGGAATAAGAGTTTTGGATTTAACATATGCATTTAGCGGACCGTTAACGGGAAGATTGCTGGGCGAATTAGGGGCAGAGGTTATAAAAATAGAACCACCCTGGGGGTCTGCAAGAAATTTTCTCCCGGTTATAGATGGCATTTCCATGAATTTTACGCAGATAAATGCCAACAAGAAATTTGTGACGCTTAACCTGAAATCTGAGGAGGGAAAGAATATTTTCCTTGAACTTGTGAAGAAAAGTGATGTGGTTGTGGAAAATTATTCCGCAGGAACCATGGAAAGGCTCGGGTTAGGTTATGACATTCTCAGGTCATATAATAAGGATATTATATACTCAAGTAGTTCCGGATTCGGGCAGAAAGGAATTTACAGTGACAGGCCTGCATATGATTACATCATCCAGGCAATGACCGGTTTCTACTGGGTAACAGGAACACCGGATCAGCCAATGAAGACAGGAATTGCAATTATAGATGCACTCACAGGGGTCTTTGCGACAATACCCATACTGGCTGCCCTTTACAGGAAAAAGGATACAGGAACCGGTGCAAGAATAGACACGGCTATGTATGATGTTGCTACCTATTCCATGATAGAAACGATGGCAGGCGTACTTTCCGGTGGAAAGGATTCTCCATTCAACCATAGAATGGGAAATAATCATCCCATAAGCGCCCCCTACGCCCTGTATAACGCTATGGACGGATATGTTTTTATAGCAACCTCCAACGACAGGCAATTTTCAAATCTATGCCAGGCTATGGATAAAATGAACCTTGCAAATGATCCTGAAATGGCATCCAATGAGCTCCGCGTAAAAAACATGGAAAGGCTTAACAGGGAAATTCAAGACTGGATTTCCGGTTTAGATTCAGAGCGGGCGGTAAATTTACTTCTAAAATACGATGTACCTGCAGCCTTCCTGAGATCCCCTGCCGATGCTATTAACGATGAGATTGTAAGGGAAAGGAGAATAATAAAGGATATTGATCACCCATCTCTGGGAATTATACCGATGCTTAACAGTGCTATCCATATAAATGGAATTGACACCGGAGTAACAAGACCCGGTATGCCTGTCGGATATGATAACGATTCAGTATATGGAAACCTTCTTGGGTACAGTAGCTCTAAAATAAAGACTTTAAAAGAGAAGGGGATTTTATAAAGGATGTAATTTAAGCGCGATTAATATATAAATTCTTTTTGTTTTATATTATCTCTCCCTGTTGCTTTCCATATAATTTTCAACTATTTTTTCCAGCGCATGTCTTACAGTGCGGGAAAAGCTTGATTTGTCCACACCCAGTAGATTGCTTACATAATCTGCGCTCGATCCCCGTGGTGTCTGGAAATATTTGGACCTGTAGGCAGTTAATATTACATCGCGTTCATAATCGGTTAACGTCCTAACTCTATATATCTTATCTGGAATATCCTCCACTCTAATTTTTATTACAGCATTAGATAACAACTGATCAAGTTCCTGTTTTATAGATAAAATTTCAGATTCATGGATTAAAAAACTCCATTTCTCAAGTCCATCAGTAACGTGCAACGATCGGGAAAATGTAGAATGGTTAACCAGAATAGATGAAACACTACCATTAAACATTACAGCAGCTTCATAATGTGCTATAAACTTTGGCGAGGTTGGGAATCTCTTTATATTGATTTTCATAAGATTAATTATGGCTTTGTGTTTCTGTACGTCCAGGATAAAAGTCTTAAAATCCTCGAAGGAGTCACCGCTAACCTCCCAGATTTCATTCAAATGGCCTGTAGAAAATGCCGGAATTGAATCAACGATTTTAACTGAGAGTTTGCTTGAGCTATATTTGGCTGTTAAGGTTCCCCAGTCCTCATGGATAATAGACATTTGAGCATATTTAAGGTGCTTACCATTACCTGTTCCAGTATCCAGATAATCTTCCTTCCTGTAATTTCCGTTATTTCCAATTAATTTTATTGTCATTCTAATTTCCTCTTCATAATAACCCTCACAAATTAGAGTAATCATACTCTAAACTTAAATATACCACTCCTTTTATATAATTTATATATTTTAATTGTATTTAAAAATTACTCTTAATACGGATAGTACATTATCTCCTTCATATATCATATTCTATGTTTTTATAAATGGCGTCTCCTGTTGAATACCATAGTAATTCCGTCATTGTACCTTCTCGAGCCGTTTACATTCGTTAATACATATCCTGTATGGGAATTTTAGAAATTCACGATGCAAAAAAACCTCCAAAGGAACAATAGAAAGCCTCTTTAAATAGAATTAATATAGTTGACAAGTGTATTAGCGATTGTTACATTAAACCGTATCCTGAACAAACAGGACTTTTGCCAGATCGATTTATCACCTGCATGTATCATCTCTACAAATATTTAAAGTTGGGAAAAACTATAAGGACCATTATTGTACACGATCATGTCACTAGCTTATTGATCCAAAAATCAATAAAATTATCAAGATTATTTTTTACCATGACACATTAACAAAGATTCATTTTTGTATCTGAGCCTTATCATGGAAATTATTCCCAGTAATGGTCCTATGGATAAAATTGAAAAGGCCCAGTGCCATCCAACG
>JAKAYM010000111.1 GCA_021826795.1 Thermoplasmata archaeon | reverse complement strand
ATTCAGGGCCCACTACTGTACTGGATATACAGAAGATGAGGGATGGGCTGTCACAGGCAGTGAAAGGGAAGGAATGGTCCGGCAGAAAGCCTGAAATGTATTCCCAGAGCGGCGAGGTGTTTACAACTATGACAAATTCATCCCATACGGTAATGATTTACGAGAAGATGGAGGGAAATGCACCCAGTGACAGCAACTATACTTTCAAGGTTCCGGCAGTGGCATATCCTGATATTGAAAGTGGAAGCATTGCACTGGATCCAGATTCCAGGAAAGATCTGATAAGGATGATTGCAGAGGCCAGGAAAACAAGCAGGGGTTCAGAACCTGTAGTTTATTTCACTACGCCGGAGCATTCTCAGGATACCTATGTGGGAGTCTTTGATTCAGATACAAATATGGTGGGAAAGCCGCTGAAAATATGGAACAGGACATCCACGCATACAAATGTGCAGGATGTAATATCAGGTACATACCTATCAGAGGCAATCAGGGCTGTAAATAAAATGGACAAATCTTTGGGAATTAGGAATGGATCCATGTCCCTAGAATATAAATCTGATTTTCCATTAAAGATATCTTCAGGGAATAGCAAGGTATCAACAAATGCACTGATAGCCCCGAGGATATCCGAGCAGTACGCTGTGTGTGCCATGAACAGGGCGGTTATTGGAAACGTAAAAAAGAATTAAAGAAAACTTTAAAATTATTTTAGCATATAGTTTCATGAATGATAAGAAATTAAATCCAATTTCACGATTTCGTATTTAACTATATAAAAAGGAAATCAACTAAAGTACACATTGTCTTTGCATATAATCCTTTTCATATTTTAATAACTAACGAATTTGTTAATCCTTTTTCGCCTTCTCATCGATTTCAATGTTTTATATCATCATAAGATTGTATGGAATGATTCCAAGGCCAATTACAGGATCGTATGATCTGTTATGTGTCAGTACAAGATATTTTCACTATGAATTATATCCTCAAGTATGGAAAATATCGTTCTATTTCCTACCTCAGTACATAATATAGATGAATATCCACTTCTTAGGTCTATTTTTATCTACCAGTTCATTGTTATTCTTTCAAGTATGCCTTATAATACCTATCAATCACTGGAATGCTGCGGTCGTTTTAGAGGATATAATATACAGATAAACAGTATATTAGATATGCACGTAAATATTAAAAGTTATTTACTGAATTAATAATGCTACAAAATCATGAATATACACTCTTGTTGCAATCCATCCAATTATAATTAAAGAACTAACGTCCATTTAAACCTACTGTTTTCTTCTATAGGGATCATATCTTAGTTGCCTTTGGTCATCATGATTCTGAGTCTTTATAATTTTCCAATGTTTTCTTATTGTATCCGAAGAATATTTGCATATATGAAGTAAGAATAAATCAATAACTATAATTTATCGCATTTTATAAAGTAATGATATTTTCTTGTTCATTGCGTGCAGATCAAGTAATATTGTCCTTTGTGGTAATGTCTGGAATGATGACATCTCAGAGATTCTAATAATCTACATATATTCTTTATAGTTTTCAGAAATATCATGGATGATCTGGATGATCTTCCAAATATCTAAAATAGTATGAGAATCTTAACGATCTACCTATCCTTGTGCAGCCTATTTCTTTAATTAGGCAAAACTATCTTATCAGTTATATATAGGGAGAATAGTTTATACTTGCTGTGCATAGCCGCATATTTTCATTGTGTTAATAATGATCGTCATCTGCAGTATGTTTAATGAGACATGAAAATAGAATTATACAACTTATTAGTGCTTATATTGATATTTCTGGGTTACTCTCTTTAGTAATTTCATTTCATATTTATACTACTAATTGATTATTTAATTATTAAACGGAACTGCATATTTGACAAAATATTACATAGAAATTACCAAAGATTAATATAGAATAAAAATATAGTAGTTTAATAAGAGTATTTATTAGATTTATCGTTAAACTTTCAATAATAGAAAATTTAATGAATACGATGTATTGAGAATGCCCCATTCAAAATTGCTGGGAGGTAGCATTATGGGCATTCATAATAGGCGATTATTAAGAAACAAGTGAAATGATTAAGGGAATTACAGGTGTGAATAATGAAATATAAGAAGATAATTAAATACATCACCGTTTTTATTGTTTTTCTCTTTTTAAGTTCAGTTGCCTCAACTCTAGTGAATCCTAGTAATTCAAATAATATTGCAATACCGGACTCATCAGGCACCATTATATATAATAGTAATCAAACCTTGATTGCCAATGTAAGTGCCACAAACATAATAATTGAGCCAGGTGTTAACATTACAACTAATGGATATATTATGAAAGCAAGCAATAATTTTGATAATTATGGAAATATATCTGCGGGTTATAATCCTGTTTACCAAAATCTCACAAAATCCTATGGCGGATCTGGAGGCGGAGCCCAAAGCTCTTACTGCCTGCCTAATACCTACGGCTTTTCTACACGGATCACTGGCGGGCAGGTGAGCACAAGTAATGTTATTAGTGGGTCTCCTGGGCTTACACCAGGACTACCGATCATTAATAAAAGTATAGTAGGCGAATGGTTAAAAAACGGTATTCAGAATTATATATCCGGTGCCGCAGGTCAAAATTATACATCAGCGACTTATACTGGGTCTGATCCTGCCTATTATCCAGGTGGACTGGGGTCTTATGGTGTTTATATATATGCAAATAATCTGTATGCAGGTAACATATCTGCTGTTGGTGGTAAGGGCATGGATACACATGGGGGTGGGATGTCAGGTGGGGGAGGTGGTGGTGTAATTATCCTGCAGTATGGCAGTTCTTACACAGAAGGATCATATAATGTTTCAGGCGGTGAAAGAGAACAGGCAATTTACCCTCCCTATTATCCTAACTTATACTCAGGTAGTGGTGGAAAAGGAAATATAGTCGCCTTTAAAAATACTCAAACTATATATCCACAAAAATACACAGTAACGTTCACAGAATCTGGTCTTTCAAAAGGATCCAAATGGCAGGTAAATTTGAGTAATGGTGAGTCATATAACTCTACAACAGACAAGATAGAATTTTCAGAGCCAAATGGCAACTATATTTATACTATTAGCGATAAAATAGATTACTACGCCTTTCCTGAGCATGGTGTACTAAATGTGGATGGTTCAAATGTTACTATGAATGTAACATTTAATAATGGTACTATATTCAATGTATATTCTCAGTATGGTTCATACTTTCTATCAAACGTTTCATTCGAAGACGTTATCGGTGTTTACACTACCCTTAACGGCAGTCAGCCCGTATCCGTTACAGGCTATGATGGTGATAATAGCTTCACTTTTATTAAGGAAAGTCTTTATTGGAATACAACGGTAAACATAGGCAGCCTTGGGAGCTCTAACACCATAAGAATAATTGCAACTTATTCTAATGGCAAAACAATTTCTAAAAACTTTACCATACAGATAATCCCTGTTCCAACATGGCTCTCCAGTATAATATCATCAGGTCTGATTAAGATATCCAAATATACATCTAAGGAATGGAATAATACCTACGATATCTCGGAAATAATGAAAATGGACTTCAGTAGCATGTTCAGCAAGAACGTCACCATTCCGAACTTCTGGGCAGGAAACTTTTCGTTCATCCCATCGATCTCTCTTGGTTTAGCATTTAATTCCAACGGGAACATAACCCTTTTTGGCAGTTTTACAGAGAAAACGCCAAGTATAGGCATTGGCCCTGGAAAGGTCTCAATAGGTGGAACAGTTAAGATAGAGGGAGATGTCGAAATCGATAAAAATCTTTCTATACAATGGGTTTCGGCTCAGCTGGACATGAAGATTTTTGGCAGTGCATCCGTGAATATACCCATTTTCGGAGATAAATTTGATATTGCAGGAGACAATATTTCTCTGGGCATATCCGCAACAATTTCCGTTAATCCATCATTTGCACTTGATCTCTTCTTCATTCCAACATCAAACTCATCCATGGATATAATTCCCAACATTAACATCGCCATGCAGAAGATAGTTTCTTCCATATCTCTGCCCTTAACAGTGCAGGTCAATGCAGGTATTGGCTTTGCATCTGTCTCCGGTGGAGGCACCCTAACATTTAGTCTTAACCTTCAGGATATCAAGCCTTTCGACAAAGGAGGAGATGTAACAGGTAAACTCTTTATAAACTATAATGCTTTATTCTGGTCAGGAACCATATATTCTATAGGACCTAGCACGCTGTATGCCTGGGGGGATGTATCCGGGTCCAGCAAGGATCCTTCCGGCAACCTAGCCTATATGAACCGTTATTTCAATGTAACAGGTTATGATTCCTTTACTTGGAACAATTACAGCACCAATGGAACCGCTATACATGATATATATCCACAGACAACAGTATCATCGGTGACATATAATAACACAACATATGTTTTCTATTCCTCTGACAATGTCTCAATGCCTGTCAACGAGAGTCTATACATACAGGGATACAAATTCGATGATAGCCAAAGGACTATGACAGCTCTGAATATGCCATCCATTCCGAGTGGTATAACCCTGCATCCATATGCCATAACCCTTAGTAATGGAAGCATACTGCTTCTCTGGTTATTTGTCCCTGAAAGTGAGTTAGACGCAAAATCTATAACTGACATAAACAATATCCTGCTTCAGGGGTCATATTACAATATTGAAACTGGAAAATGGTCAGATGTTTTCAATATTTCCTCTGGATCGGTTGCGGAATCTTATAAGGCCAGTATATATGGAGGATCTGTTGAGGTAGCTGTTCTGAGCCAGCATTCCATGTTTTCTACTGATCAGAACATTACAGTATATTCCATACCTGACATGAAGGAGATAAACAACCTTCATGTAACCAATGTATCTGAGATTGAGACGTTCAGCATGCAGGCCGATAGCTTAGGTCTCTCTTATATAAATGGTTCTGTTGTTCTAACATCTATAAGCTCTAATATGGCTATTTCTCCAGCGGAACCGGGTTTTGTTCTTGTTTCAAATGGTTATGTTTCAGGAAATCAAAATTATGAATACCTTCTATTTAGTTCTGGAAGTCAGGTTCGTATCTTAGTCATAAATTCTACTAACGATAAGGTCATTACAAATACAACAATTAATATCTCATCAATTAAATCATCTGTATTTTATTACCATGATTCCTTGTTTGCCGCTTTTGCGTCTTCTGGCTATGTATCTATATACAATATCACCGAAGACAAAACGAATCTCTTTTCCAGGGAATATGAAGGATCTGTTTACAATTTTGGGGTTTCTTCAACTACATTTTCTGGTCTACTCTGGTCTCTGGTAAACTACGGTAACGAAACCGAACCCCTTCTCAACCTGAACTTCACCGAACTTGGAAATTTCTACGCCTTTACAGTGAATGAGACAGGCCTTCCATCGGGGGCAATATGGTATGTGAATCTGACTAACGGAATGGATTCAGGTCCCATAAGTGGATCTTCCTATACGCTTATGCTAAGCAATGGAACTTACTCATACACAATAGCCATATCTGATCGCATATATAGACCGGCTCAATCCTCTGGTTCTGTTGCGGTATACGGCAAAAGTATATCTCAATCAGTGGTATTTTCTCCCGTTAAATACACGATTACCTTCAAGGAATCAGGATTACCATCAGGAACATCATGGTCAGTTAATTTAAACGGAACAACACTATCATCAACAACTAATACTATAATATTCTCAATGCCCAACGGAACGTACTCTTATACAGTATCTAGTGTATCGGGCTATACATTATCTCCATCATCAGGGAGCATAAACATACATGGGTCCAATACTTCCAAATCAATAACATTCACACATAACCCCTCAAAGAAATCACCATTCAAACTATCAACAATTGATATCTACGCCATAATAGGCGCGGTTGTTGCTATTGCTGCAATAGGCGGTGCAGTTATGATTATAAGAAGGAGAAGATAATTTT
>JAKAYM010000110.1 GCA_021826795.1 Thermoplasmata archaeon | reverse complement strand
TATAAACATCAGGGGCACCTGTCATGGGCTCAATTGCGACCGAATTATCTCCGGCGTATTTGCCGTTGTAAATTACAGTGTATGGCATATTCTCAGATTTTATTATGATTTCATGATTTTCATCTCTCAACAATATATCAGAATTTATCAGGAATACATTGTCTAGGTTGATCTCGCTCATATCTTTATTTTTCAAATCCACAGGAAAATAATTGCCATCCGGAAAATATCCATCTTTATACTTTAGCTCCATTGCATTGCCGGAATAATCTATAGAATACTTTCCTGTAACATTAAAATATGGGTGAAATCCGATTTCTACCGGAATACTTCCAGAAACAGATTTTACGGTAAATAATGTACTGAACACATTTTCATGAATTTCATACCTTATACTGATCTCTGCAATGCCTGGATAGGAGCTATCCCTGAAATATGTATAAAATTCAACATAATTTTTTCCTGCGATATAATTAAACAATATGTCCCTGACAAGGCCATGAATACTGTTTTTCCCGTCATTTGCCGGAAGATTGTATTCCTTCCCATTATAATAATACACCGCATTTCTTATCCTGCCACCGAAGGGAAATAAGACAGCTGCACCACCATGGGTTTTATGGTTATCATGGCTTTTCCTGATTATAGTTTCTCCATTTATAAATAATTCTTCCAGATAGGCACCTCTCTGGGCTAGCCTGCATTTAACATTTCTGTTTTCAAGTATCATGAAATATAATGTATTGATTCAAAATAAATTTATGTTATATTACTCAAAAATCAAAAATTCGGGATTTATTTATATTTTTGTGAGTTCTTCAAGCTTTATGGGGGTATTTTTGACCCTGTTCCTTGTTACAAGTTCAATGGCCCTTGCCAGTGCAGCTGGAGTGCCAATTGTTGGGGCTTCTCCCAGTCCCTTTGCCTTATCCGGTGCCGGCGAACCGTTTTCCACCCACTTGATATGCATTGCAGGGGCATAATCTGCTGATAGTACTCCGGCATCGGTAATGCTTGTTGTCATTAACTGACCATCCTCAGAATACCTTAATGATTCAGAAAACATCTGCCCAACTCCCTCCAGGGCACCACCTGTTATCTGTGCCACAACATTTACCGGGCTGAGTACATGTCCCAGATCATAATATGAATACCAATCTTTCATTATCACTATGTTGTTTGAATCCCTGTCAGCAGTAATCATGTTAAAATTAACAGAATTCACATCGTAGTCGATATCGAGGAATTCATATGCACTGTAATTTCCGGATAGAAGCTTCTCCGGGCTGTATTTTCCATATTTATCTATAACCTGCTGTTTAATCTTCTCCGCTACTGCCATCAGTGCAGAACCACCTGCTATGGCACTTCTGCTTCCCCATGTACCCACACCACGTTCCATCAGGGCAGTGTCCCCGTTCGACAGTGAAATAAGATCCTGCTCCACCTGTAATGAATTTCCCAATATATCCTTGACAAACAGTTCGTGCCCCTGACCGTGAACATTTCCTCCCAGCTGTGCTGTTATCTTTCCACCGGATACATCAATTCTTGCACTCTCCCCCGGTCTGGATGCCGGTATCAGGATAAAGAAGGCAAGCCCTGTTTTTTCCTCCCTTGATATCTTTCTGTAATTAACCTCCTGTAACGCCTTTTCAAGGAATGGCCTTGTGGCTTCCTTAATAGTTAAACCGGTGGGAGATGTAAATGGTTCCGTGGATGCATTTACTAACCTTACCTCTGATATATCCATTTGAAGCCTGTCTGCAAGGATATCCATCATCCTTTCCATAAAAAATGCTGCTTCCGGCCTTCCAGCTCCGCGGTATGGACCCATGGGAGCCTTATTGGTTAAAACTGAATATGCCCTCATATATGCCTTTTCAATATTGTAGGGCCCGGTTATCTGGTATGCTATGAACCTTGACGCAAAGCTCCCGGTACCGGCATCGTATGCACCTGCATCAACATATACATCCCCCTTGATTCCTGTTATTTTTCCATCGTTTCTGGCATAAATCTTTATTTTTGCCCTTGCACCTCTCCCGGGGTATGCAGCCTGTAGATGCTCTGTTCTGGTTTCAATCCATTTCACCGGCTTATTATATTTCATCGATGCATAGGCAGCCATTACGTATTCAGGATAGAAAGACCCCTTTACGCCGAATGCACCGCCTGTATCTGCCTGAATTACCCTGACCTGTTCCGGTTTTAATTTCAATGCCTGTGAGAGCCCTGCCTTGACAGATTGCACGGACTGTGTAGAAACGTAAAATGTGAGCATGGAATCCTTATAAAATGCTATGCATCCCCTTGTTTCCATAGAATTGGCTATTATCCTTTCATTGAAGAATTCATCCTCCAGTGTAAGGTCAAAATCCACATCATTTTCGTCAAAATCCTCTCCGAGTTCTGCTTTTGCCAGTATATTGTCATCTGTGCCTTCGTGAATCGATCCATTATCAAGTCCGCTTTCTATGCTGGAAACAGCATCCAGTGGATCATATTCAACCGAAACAGTACTCAATAAATCCTCAGCCTCATACCTGGTTTTCCCGAAGACAGCCGCTATTGCCTGGCCCTGATAATTTACACGGTCTATGGCAAAAACGGGCTCCAGATAAATAGAATTTGATGATCCGCCCAGTGAAGCCATTTCACCTGAGGACTTGAAGTACAGCTTCAGTTCAGATGCATTGATTCCACCCTTAACGTTTCTGATCTTTGCCCTGCCATAGGGACTACGGACAACTGCCATATAAAGCATATTATCAAATTTTAAATCGTCAATATATTTTCCCTTTCCATCGACATATCTATCACGGTAATCCATAAAAGTAGATTGACAGAATAGCTTATTAACATTACTCAAAAGTTGTTTATACAAGTTATTTTTATACCGGCATAAGAAAATGAAAATGAGTTCATTAAGATAGTATTATATCTATTGAAAAAATATTCTTTCATGGCGAACTGTGTTGCTTACAATATCAGGCATAGCCTTACCTCTAAAACCATGTGTGTCCCGCTGGGAAAATTAAACGAAAGTATGGATGATCTGTATAACTATATTGAACACATCAATAAATTCATTGAGAAATACGGTAACAGCGATGGAGTGGGCAAGGATGATGCCAATGCAGGCATAATAATAGTAAATACCGGGAAAAAAATAATTGATATGTCATTTTCACAGAATTTAGGAATTGATAAACAGGCAGTAAATAAAACCGTTGAGGCATTAAAAAATAAGAAATATAATGTTAAGGCACAGTTTCCATCGACTCCATTCTAGTGTTTTATTGTTTTCAAAACATTTCCGTGGCGCATTATAAAATCATTTACTTCCGGTTTAATTACCATGGAGCAATATGGATTTGAAGGATTGTTTGCAAAGTAGTTATGATGATAATCTTCTGCTTCATAGAAGTGTTCAAATTGCTTTACTTCTGTGACAATCGGCTTTTTATAATCTTTCTGCTTTTCGGAAATGACATCCTTTATTATTTTTTCCTCCTGGGGCGTATTATAAAATACAATCGAGCGGTACTGTGTTCCTATATCGTTTCCCTGCCTGTTCAGGGACGTCGGATCATGTGACGCCAGGAATAGATCAAGCAGTTCCCTAAGGCTAATAATTTCCGGATTATATGAAATCCTTACAACCTCAGCATGTCCTGTCCTGTCGGTGCATACCTGCCGGTAAGTAGGGTTTTCGGTATGCCCGCCTGCATATCCAGGGACAACATCCGTGACACCATTTACTAATTTGAATATTGCTTCACTGCACCAGAAGCAGCCTGTACCAAACACTATGAATTTTTCTTCCATATAGAAATATTGTCAACAGTTTAATAAAGATTATCGTGGCCCTGAATAATACCAAAACATAAATAGCTTGCAAAATTCATTAAACATGGGTGCACTTGATGGAATAAGAATAATAGATATGACTCAGGCAATGTCAGGACCATTTGCAACAATGCTTCTCGGTGACCTGGGTGCTGAAATTATAAAGGTTGAGCCGCCGGAGGGAGATCAGACCAGGTCATGGGCGCCACCATACATGAATGGATTATCATCATATTTTATGAGCACGAACAGAAATAAGAAAAGCATATCCATTGACCTGAAAACACCCCAAGGAAAGGAAATCCTCAGGAAACTTATAGAAAATTCAGATGTGCTGGTGGAAAACTTCAGGCCTGGTGTAATGCAAAAGCTGGGATTCTCCAGGGAAGAGGTAAGAAAACTTAATGATAAACTGATTTATTGCAGCATTTCTGGATTCGGGCAGACAGGGCCAATGAAGGATTTTCCGGGATATGACCTTGTTATCCTTGCCTTAAGTGGACTCATGGGAATAACAGGAAACCCCGAATCATCTCCGGTAAAATTCGGTGTACCAATAGCAGATATAACCACCGCACTCTTCGCAACAGTATCAATCCTTGCAGCTCTTTACAGCAGAAAGGGGACTGGCAAGGGACAGTATATTGATTTATCCATGCTTGATTCAAATTTTCTGGTTCTGACCCACCAGCTCACATCGTATCTATCCACAGGAAAAAACCCGGCGAAACTGGGTTCTGCACATGCAAGCATAGCACCTTACCAGGCATTCAGAACCAAAGATGGTTATATTGTTATCACTGTAGGCACAGAAAAGCTGTGGGTAAAATTCTGCAATACACTTGACCCGGCACTTCTGAGGATATCAGAGTTCAGCACCAATGTGGACAGGGTGGGACACAGGACAATGCTCGAGTCTAAAATCAATGAACTTCTGAAGAACAGAACAACTGCTGAAATATATAGAATCCTCTCTGAAGCCGGTATACCATGCGCACCTGTTAATAATGTAAGCGATGCGGTAAATAACGATCAGATAAAATTCAGGAAAATGATTGTAAATATGCATACAGATAATGGAGAGATTACTCTACCAGGAACACCGTTCAAACTATCAGGTACTCCGGGAACTATAAGATTACCACCACCATGGCTTGGAAATAAAAATGAGGAAATCCTTACAGGTGCAGGCTACACTCTTGATGATGTGCAGAAACTGTATATAAATCATGTTGTATTTAAAAGAGAATCTGATTTGAAGGAATAATATCATTCATTATCATATCTGAACTTTATTAGTTTCAAGTCACGCATAAACTCTTTCATTATATATTTGGGGAGCTCCATTCCGGCATCCTGAGCTTTATGGCATAGTTCCACCGTTTCCTCATGGGATAGTGTTCTGGAATGTCCGGATCTGCTATAAAGTATCATATAGCCAAGGTCCTCACAAATCATAAGAGTTAATGCATTGTTTAATTATAACATTTCTGTGCGTACGTTGTTACTATCAGAAATTTATAATACCGCCTAAGTTAAATTTAAATTGAATACAGAAATATTGCTTTATGAAGGCAATAAAGGCAAATTTTCTCTATGATGGAAATGGCGTGCAAAAGAATGTCTATGTATGTTTTACTGGAGAAATGATATCAAATATAACCAGTAGTAAACCGGATTGTGAAATTCTGGGCGAGGGCATAGTCACACCTGCATTTATAGATCCACACAGCCATATCGGGCTTGACAGGGCAGGAGAGCCTGGGGCAGAGAGTGAGGCTAACGATAAACTGGATTCGATGATCCCTCTTGGAAGGGCTATAGACGGAGTTTACATGGATGACCATGCATTTGCCGAATCTGTAGAAAACAATGTACTTTATTCTGTTGTTCTTCCCGGGAGTGGAAACATTATAGGTGGCATGGGATCGCTTATCAGAAATTTCTCTAAGAATAGAAAGGATGCTTTTGTGAAGGATATAGGAGTTAAGATGGCTCTGGGTTACAATCCCAGAAGTACCACAGAATGGAAAGGAACGAGACCCACTACAAGAATGGGAGTTGCAGCCATAATCAGGGAGAACTTTACACTTGCACAGAAAGCGATTAATCTAATGGATAAAGGAAAGAAAACAATAGATGAAATTGACCCTAAAACGGAATTCCTTATTAAATTAATAAAGGGGGAATACAAAATAATGTGCCATCTGCACAAGGAGGATGATGCATTA